>NZ_SMKF01000167.1 GCF_004348325.1 Micromonospora sp. KC213
TCGCCAGCCAGTCCGCCATCCGGCGACGCGTTCCTGACCCCCGGCGACGACACCACCAGTGCCGGGCGTGACGCGGGACCCGCGGGTGACCGACCCACCCCGGGTGCCGGGCGTGACGCGGGACCGGCCGGTGACCTACCCACTCCACAGGCGAGCGACGACGGCCCGGTGGGCGGGTCGGGGAACGAGACTGTGGCGGCCGGGCGGAGCCGGGGACGGCTGCGGTCGGTGGCCGCTGCGGTGACCACCGCGCTGGCCCTCGTGCTGCTGTTCGGGCTGCTGACCGCCCCGAACCAGCTGGACCAGCTCAGTCCGGCGGTGTTCCTGCGGATCCCGGTGGAGGCGCTGGTCGCCGGGGCGCTGCTGCTGGTGCTGCGCGGCTGGGCCCGCCGCGCGGCGGCGGTGACGCTCGGGGTCGGTCTCGCGCTGCTCGCCATCGTCAAGCTCCTCGACATGGGCATGGCCGCCAGCCTGGCCCGCAACTTCAACCTGATCTACGACTGGGGGTTGCTCGCCGACGCGTACGCGTTCGTCCGTGAGTCGGTCGGTCGCCCCGGCGCGCTCGGCGCGCTCGTCGGATTGGTCGCCCTGCTCGCGGGACTGCTGGTGCTGAGTGTGCGGGCGATGCTGCGGCTGACCCGGCTGGTGGCCGCGCACAACCGGACGGCGGTCCGGGTGCTCGCGGCGCTGGCCGTCATCTGGGTCGCCGGTGCGACGCTCGGGGTGCCGGTGGCGGACCGCCGCTCGACGGCGCTGGTGGAGCACCACGCCCGCCAGGTCGGCAAGGCGCTGCACGACCGCAAGGAGTTCGCGGAGGCGACGCGGGTCGACGCCTTCCGGGACGTCCCCGGCGACCAGTTGCTGGCCGGTCTGCGGGGCAGGGACGTCGTGCTGGCGTTCGTGGAGAGCTACGGCCGGGACGCGGTGCAGAACCCGGAGTACGCGCCCAAGATCAACGCGCTGCTCGACAGCGGCTACCGGCGGTTGAACGCCGCCGGCTTCGGCGCGCGCAGTGGTTTCCTCACCTCGCCGACGGTGGGCGGCGGTAGCTGGTTGGCGCACGACACCCTGCTGGCCGGCGTCTGGGTCGACAACGAGCAGCGCCACTCCACCCTCCTGGACAGCGACCGGCTCACCCTCAACCGCGCCTTCGGCCAAGCCGGCTGGGACACCGTCGGGGTGATGCCGGCAGCCCTCAAACCGTGGCCGGAGGGGAAGTTCTTCGGCTACGAGCGGTACTACGACGCGGCCGCCCTGAACTATCGTGGCCCGAAGTTCAACTTCGCCCCGATGCCCGACCAGTACACCCTGGCGGAGTTCCAGCGACGAGAACGGGCCCGACCCGACCGGGCACCGGTCATGGCGGAGATTCCGCTGATCTCCAGTCACTCACCGTGGGGGGCGATCCCCCGGCTGCTGGACTGGAACCACATCGGCGACGGGTCGATCTACAAGCGCCCCACCTCGGTGGCCGCCAACCCGCCGCTCGGCGGTCGCAGCCTCGCCGAGATCCGCACCGGCTACCGGCGGTCGGTGGAGTACACGCTGAACTCGCTGATCTCGTACGTGCAGACCTACGGCGACGACAGACTGGTGCTGGTGTTCCTCGGCGACCACCAGCCCTCGCCGGTGATCACCGGCCAGAACGCCAGCCGCGACGTGCCGATCACCATCGTCACCCGCGACCCGGCGGTGCTGGCGCGCGTGTCCGAATGGAACTGGCACGAGGGGTTGCGCCCCGGCCCGGACGCGCCGGTCTGGCGGATGGACACCTTCCGGGACCGGTTCCTCACCACGTTCGGCTCGCCGCCCTCGGTGCCCGTCGCCGCCCCGCCGACGCGCTGACCGCCCCGGTTCTCCTTTGCTCACCGTGTCGGGCCCGCTCTCCCCGGCTGCTCGCGGGGAGTCGGTCCGGACGACCCCGGCCGGCGGTCCTGACGCCGCCGGCCGGGCGCGTACGGCATCACGCCGGCCGCGCGGGGCACGGCGACGGTACGCGCGGGCGGTGTGCGCGTGGTCAGGCGGCTGCGGCGGTACGCGAGTGGCGCTGCGGCAGGGTGGGCAGCGCCCCCTCCCGTGCCGGCCACTGCTCGTCGTCGTACCGTGGCCCGGTGCGCTCCTGCGGAGCCGTTCCGGCCAGCACCAGCGCGCGCCGTGCGTTGCGGGTCGCCTCGCACGGCCAGGCCTGGCCGTCACAGAGCAGGTTGTCGCAGTGGCCCGTCTCGTCGGGCTGGTGCGCCTCGGCCACGTCGGTGGCGAGCCGCCACAGTAGCGGGTCGGTCACTCCCTCGGGAGTGCGTCCCCGGCCTCGCGGCTGTTGATCGGTCTCCGGCACGGTCTCCCCCTTTGTGGTCACGGGGAAAGTCTCCACCCGCCGCCGGCGTAAACGCAGGGTGACGTGGTCAACGCCACGACGATGCGGTTGACCGGCCCGTGGGTGGGCACCAGCACCCCATGAACCGACACGTGACGGCGCAGAACCTGGGAGCGTGGCTGCTCAAGGGAAACGCCGACGTCGGGGACCTTGACGCCCGGCTCGCCGCCGACCCATGGGTCGGCGGGTGGTGCGTGCGTCCGGGCTACCGGGTGCGGATGATGACCGGGGGGCAGCCGGTCGTGCTCTGGGCCAGTGGCAGCCGCCGGGCCCGGGGCTACGGCGTCTGGGGAGTCGGCCGGGTCACCGGCCCGCCCGTACCGGGCCGGCCGGGACAGCCGTGGACGGTGCCGCTCGACCTGGCCGTCCTCGACCCGCCGGACCGGGTGCCCCGTGCGGTGCTGCGCGCCGATCCCCGGCTGGTCGGGGCCGAGGTGTTGCGGCAGCCGATGGGAGCGAACCCGTCCTGGTTGACCGTGGTCGAGTACGCCGCGCTGGGTGAGCACCTTCCGCCGCCGGGAGACCGGACGGGCCGGGATCAACCGCCGACCGGTCGGCATGGTCCGGCCGGTGCGGGGTAGCTCCCGTGGCACCCGAACGAAGGTGAGGCGGTCGAGCATGGCGGGTTCGTGGTTGATGGGCGACAGCGTCCGGCCGGCACCGGGGGAGCGCCCGACGGCCGTGCTGGTGGCGGTGCGCCCACAGGACGGGGGCGACGGCACCGGGCCGGGCAGCGAGACCTCCCTGACCGAGCTGCGCCGGCTCGCCGACACCGACGGGCTCACCGTGGCGGAGGCTGTGGTGCAGAGCCGGCCCCGCCCCGACCCGGCCACCTACCTGGGGTCGGGCAAGGTCGACGAACTGACCGTGGTCGCCGAGCGTACCGGCGCCGACGTGGTGATCGCCGACGGGGAACTCAGCCCCGGGCAGGTGCGCAACCTGGAGGAACGGGTCGGGGTGCGGGTGGTCGACCGCACCGCCCTCATCCTCGACATCTTCGCCGAGCACGCCCGTACCAGCGAGGGGCGGGTGCAGGTGGAGCTGGCGCAGATCGCGTACCAGCTGCCCCGGCTGCGCGGCGACGGGCGGTCGATGTCGAGGGTCGGTGGTGGGCGGATGGCCGGCGGCGCGGGCATGGGTGTGCGTGGTCCCGGTGAGATGCGGCTGGAGACGCAGCGTCGCCGGCTGCGGGACCGGGCGACCCGGCTGCGCCGCAGCGCGGCCGAGGTCGGCCGCCGGCGGGAACGCACCCGGGGCCGCCGGGCCCGCAACCAGGTGCCCTCGGTGGCGCTCACCGGTTACACCAACGCCGGCAAGTCGGCGTTGCTCAACCGGCTGACCGGCTCGGACGCCCAGGTGCAGGACGTGCTCTTCGCGACGCTGGACCCGACGGTGCGCCGGATCTCCACCGGCCAGCTCACCTACACGGTCACCGACACCGTCGGCTTCGTCCGGCACCTGCCGCACCAACTGGTGGACGCCTTCGGCTCCACCCTGGAGGAGGTCACCCGCAGCGACCTCGCGCTGCACGTGGTGGACGCCGCCGCCCCGGACGCCCTGGACCAGATCACCACCGTGCACGGCGTGCTGCACGAGATCGGCGCGGGGAACGTGCCCGAGTTGCTCGTGCTGAACAAGATCGACGTTGCGCCGCCGGAGTACGTCGGGGCGTTGTGCCGGGCGTACCCGGAGGCGGTGCCGGTCTCGGCGCGGACCGGGCAGGGCATCGAGGCCCTGCGCACGGCGCTGGCCGCCCGACTGGCCGCACGGTGAGGAGCGGACCGAGATTGCCCCGGCTCGCCGGGTTTGGGGCGGCCCGTCCGGGGCATCCCCGGGCACACGAACGTCAACGGGGGTGACTGAGATGGTGAACCGGCCCGGTACCGGGCGCGGGACGGGGGCGTCCCCGGTCCGTCGCGCCGCGCAGGTCGTCGGTGTGGTGTTCCTGCTGGTGGGGCTGCTCGGGTTCATTCCGGGTATCACCACCGACTACGACACGATGAAGTTCGCCGGGCACGAGTCGCAGGCGAAGCTGCTCGGGCTCTTCCAGGTGTCGATCCTGCACAACATCGTGCACCTGCTCTTCGGGGTCGCCGGGCTCGCCCTGGCCCGCAGCGCGTCGGGTGCGCGTTCCTACCTGATCGGCGGGGGCGCGATCTACCTGGTGCTCTGGCTCTACGGTCTGGTCGTCGGACACGACAGCCCGGCCAACTTCGTGCCGCTGAACACCGCCGACAACTGGCTGCACCTGTTCCTGGGCGTCGGCATGATCGCCCTCGGGGTGGCGCTGACCCGCCGTCAGGGCGGTTCCCGGCACTGAGCTTCCGTCCCTCTGTCCGACGACGCCGCGCTTCCACCGGAGCGCGGCGTCGTCGTGTGACGGATCCCCGCGCATCTTGCCTATGCAACTTGTTGCATAGCAGGATGCCGGTATGGCCCTCGAACACGCGATCCTGGTCGCCCTGCTGGAGCAGCCGGCATCCGGATACGAGCTGGCCCGCCGCTTCGACCGCTCCATCGGCCGGTTCTGGACCGCCACCCACCAGCAGATCTACCGGGTGCTCAGACGGATGGAGACCGACGGCTGGGTCACCGCCGAACAGGTCGACCAGGAGGGCCGGCCGGACAAGCGTCGCTGGTCCGCCGCGCCCGCCGGCCGGGCCGCCCTCACCGAGTGGCTGCACGCGCCCGTGCAACCCGAGGCGGTCCGGCACGAACTGGCCGTCAAGATCCGCGGCGCGGCCTTCGCCGACCCGGCCGGCCGCGCCGCGCTCGTCGTCGAGGTCGAGCGGTACCGCGCCGACCACGAGGCCCTCCTGGCCCGCTACCTCGCCGGGGAGCGCCGTGACTTTCCCGACGTCGCCGCCCCGGACGCCCGCGCCGCGCTGCAGCACGTCGTGCTGCGCGGCGGCATCGCGTACGAGCGGATGGTGCTGGCCTGGCTCGACGACGTCCTCGTCACCCTGCGCGCCCTGGACCACTGACCCGACCCACCATCCTCAGGAAGGACCCCCATGCCGGCGTCGCCGCTGCTCAACCCGCACACCTACGACCCCGCCCACCTCGACCCCGAGTCCCGGCGGCTGCTGCGCGCCACCGTCGACTTCTTCGAGCAGCGCGGCAAGAAGGCCCTCGTCGACAGCTACAACCGGCACGACTGGTACGGCGACTTCCTCGACTTCGCCGCCAAGGAGGGCCTCTTCGCCGCCTTCTGCACCCCGGCCTCCGACGGCGGCGGCGACCCGGCCAAACGGTGGGACACCGCCCGCAACGCCGCGCTCAGCGAGGTGCTCGGCTTCTACGGCCTCGGCTACTGGTACGCCTGGCAGGTCACCGTCCTCGGTCTCGGCCCGGTCTGGCAGAGCGCCAACACCGCCGCCCGGGCCCGCGCCGCCGCCCTGCTCGACTCCGGGCACGTGATGGCCTTCGGCCTCTCCGAGCGCAGCCACGGCGCCGACATCTACTCCACCGACATGCTGCTCACCCCCGACGGCGAAGGCGGGTTCCGGGCCACCGGCGGCAAGTACTACATCGGCAACGGCAACGTCGCCGGCCTGGTCTCCGTCTTCGGCCGCCGCACCGACGTCGACGGCCCCGACGGGTACGTCTTCTTCGCCGCCGACAGCCGGCACCCGGCGTACCGGTTGGTGCGCAACGTGGTCAACGCGCAGATGTTCGTCAGCGAGTTCCGCCTGGAGGACTACCCGGTGCGCGCCGAGGACGTGCTGCACACCGGCCGGGCCGCCTTCGACGCCGCACTCAACACGGTCAACGTCGGCAAGTTCAACCTCTGCACCGCCAGCATCGGCATCTGCGAACACGCCATGTACGAGGCGGTCACCCACGCCCACAACCGGGTCCTCTACGGCCGACGGGTCACCGACTTCCCGCACGTACGCCGCGAACTGACCGACGCGTACGCCCGCCTGGTGGCGATGAAGGCGTTCAGCGACCGGGCCGTCGACTACTTCCGGTCGGCCGGCCCGGACGACCGCCGCTACCTGCTGTTCAACCCGATGACCAAGATGAAGGTGACCACCGAGGGCGAGAAGGTGATCGACCTGCTCTGGGACGTCATCGCCGCCAAGGGCTTCGAGGCCGACACCTACTTCGACAAGGCCGCCCGGGACATACGCGGCCTGCCCAAGCTGGAGGGCACCGTACACGTCAACCTGGCGCTGATCCTCAAGTTCATGGCGAACTACCTGTTCGCCCCCGCCGAGTTCCCGCCGGTGCCGACCCGCCACGACCCGACCGACGACGAGTTCCTGTTCCGGCAGGGCCCCGCGCGTGGCCTGGGCGAGATCCGCTTCCACGACTGGCGGGCCGGGTACGCCGCGCACGCCCACCTGCCGAACGTGGCCCGGTTCACCGAGCAGGCCGACGGACTCCGTACGCTGCTCGCCGGGCACGCCCCGACCGAGGAGCAGCAGCGGGACCTTGACTTCCTGCTCGCCGTCGGGCAGCTCTTCGCGCTGGTCGTCTACGGCCAGCTCATCCTGGAGCAGGCCGCGCTGACCGGCCTGGACGCCGACCTGCTGGACGAGATCTTCGACATCCTGGTGCGCGACTTCTCCGCCCACGCCACGGAACTGCACGGCAAGACAGCCACCAGCGACGAGCAGGCCGCCTGGGCGCTCGCCCACGTCCGGCGCCCGGTCGCCGACCCGGAGCGCACCGCCCGGGTCTGGGCTCAGGTCACCGCCCTGGTCGGGGTGTACGAGATGAACCCCTGACAGAGGCGCTCGGCCCGGTCGGCCCCGGCGCCGGCCTCAGTCGGTCGGCGTGGGCGGTGCGCGGACTGCGGCAGGCTGCGGTGTCGCGGGGTCGGGGGCGGCGTCGGATGGTCGTTGTGGGGGCGTACCGGAGGCGGTGGCCGGGTCTGCGTGACCCGGCCACCGACCCACGGACCTCAGGCCCGGCCGCGTTCGGCGCGGTAGCGGCGGATCAGCGCCGCGGTGGAGGAGTCCACGTCGGACAGGTCCGGCGCGTCCCCGGTGAGCTTCGGCGCCAACTGGTTGGCCATCACCTTGCCCAACTCCACGCCCCACTGGTCGAAGGGGTTGATGTCCCAGATCGCGCCCTCGGTGAACACGATGTGCTCGTACAGGGCTATGAGCTGCCCCAGCGTCGACGGGGTGAGCTTCGCCGCGATGATCGAGGTGGTCGGGTGGTTGCCCGGCATCACCCGGTGCGCCACCACCTCGGGCTTCGTGCCCTCTGCCTCGACCTGCTCCCGGGTCCGGCCGAAGGCCAGCGCGGCGGTCTGGGCGAAGAAGTTCGACATGAACAGGTCGTGCATGTCGCCGAGGTCGTGGTGGGGCTGGCTGAACGCGATGAAGTCCGCCGGAATCAGTCGGGTGCCCTGGTGGATGAGCTGGTAGAAGGCGTGCTGGCCGTTGGTGCCGGGCTCGCCCCAGAAGATCTCGCCGGTGTCGTGGTCCACGGGCGTGCCGTCCACCGTCACCGACTTGCCGTTGCTCTCCATGGTCAACTGCTGCAGGTATGCCGGGAACCGGTGCAGGTACTGCGAGTACGGCAGCACCGCGTGGGTCTGCGCGCCGAGGAAGTTCGTGTACCAGACGTTCAGCAGGCCCATCAGAACCGGCACGTTGCGCTCCACCGGCGTGGTCCGGAAGTGCTCGTCCACGGCGTGGTAGCCGGCCAGCATCTCCCGGAACCGGTCCGGGCCGATCGCCAGCATCACCGACAGGCCCACCGCCGAGGGCAGCGAGTACCGGCCACCCACCCAGTCCCAGAAGCCGAACATGTTCTCCGGGTCGATGCCGAAGTCGACGACCCGCTGCTCGTTGGTGCTGACCGCGACGAAGTGCCGGGCGATCGCCGACTCGCCCTCGACGTCCAGCCCGGCCAGCAGCCATGCCTTCGCCTGCTGGGCGTTGGCCAGGGTCTCCTGGGTGGAGAAGGTCTTCGACACCACGACGAACAGGGTGGTCGCCGGGTCCAGGTCGTGCGTCTTGTCGTGGATGTCGGTCGGGTCGATGTTGGAGACGAACCGGCAGGAGATCCCCGCGTCCCGGTACGCCTTCAACGCCTCGTACGCCATCACCGGGCCCAAATCCGACCCGCCGATGCCGATGTTGACCACCGTGCTGATCCGCTCGCCGGTGTGCCCCCGCCACTGCCCCGAGCGGACCCGCTCGGCGAACGCCGCCATCCGGTCCAGCACCCGGTGCACGTCGGCGACGACGTCCTGGCCGTTGACCGTCAGCGAGGCATCCCGAGGCAGGCGCAGCGCGGTGTGCAGCACCGCCCGGTCCTCGGTGACGTTGATGTGCTCCCCGGCGAACATCGCGGCGATCCGGTCGGTGAGGCGTACCCGCTCGGCCAGCGCGGCGAGCAGCGCCAGCGTCTCGTCGGTGACGAGGTTCTTGCTGTAGTCGACGTGCAGGTCGGCGACCTCGCCGGTGAGCCGCTCACCCCGGCGTCCGTCCGCGGCGAACAACTCCTGCAGGTGGGTGCCGCGCATCGTCTCGGCGTGCTTGTGCAGCGCCTGCCATTCGTCGGTGGTGGTCACGCTCGCAGCCATCGGGTCGATCTTCTCCTTCACGACGTTCGGCGGGCGGCGGCCGGCCCGCCGGCCGCCGGCTCGCCCCCCAGCCTGCCACCCGGCTCGCGGGCGCGCGACGCGACGCGGCGGCGGCCCTGCGTACGGTGGCCGGCGATCCACCATTGCGACACCTGTGCGACACGCCGAACACCCGCAGACACCGTGCGATCGCGGACAGTAGGCTCGCCTCCGTCCCGCATCCCTCACCCCGGGAGGCTCCATGGCGACGGTCACCGGTCCACGCCGCGCGCCCGACGCCGACACCCCGTCCGACGACGGGATCGACCTGCCCGAGCTGGAGGACGGCCACTGGATGCACCACGCCACCCGGTTCGCGCACACCAGCTTCCGGGCGGTCGCCCGGCGGCTGCCGTACCTGGTGGCCGAGGCCGTCCGGCTCGCCTGGTCGACCAACCGGCGGGACACCGCCGTGACGATCGGGTTGAACCTGGCCGCCGGGGTGATGACCACGCTCGGGCTGCTGGCCACCACCGGCGTGCTGCGCGAGTTGTTCGCCGCCGGGCCCACCCCGGACCGGGTCCGCGCCGCGCTACCGGCCCTGGCCCTGGCCGCGGCGGCGGTGACGGCCAAGGGCACGTTGACCGTCTGCGCCGGCTGGGCACAGGCCCGGCTGATCCCGCAGATCAACTACGCGGTGGAGCTGCGGCTGTTCGAGGCGACCACGGCGGTGGAACTGGCCGCCTTCGACGATGCCGGGTTCGCCGAGGAGATGGACCGGGTCCGGGACCGGGGGATGGCCGAGGCGGCGTCCATCGTCGACCACACCGTCAACCTGATCACCGGGCTGGTGGGGGTGCTCGCCACCGCCGCGGCGGTGACCGTGGTCCAGCCGGTGCTGCTGCCCTGCCTGTTGCTCGCGGCGGTGCCCGAGGCGGTCACCGCGGTGCGGATGGCCCGCCGGCAGTACCTGGCGATGCTGGCCCGGATCACCCGTCGCCGGCGCATGTGGATGCTGGCGCACCTGATGGCCAACCGGCACACCGCCGCCGAGGTGCGGGCCTACCAGATGCGTGACTTCCTGCTCGCCGAGTACCGCCGGATGATGACGGTGGAGACCCGGGCGCAGTTGCGCCTGGCCCGGGAGCAGAGCCGCACCCGGGCCGTCGGGATGTCCGTCGGCGGGGTCGCCATCTTCGCCGTGTACGCCCTGCTCGGTGGGTTGCTGTTGACCGGGGTGGTGGCCCTGGCCGCCGCGGCGACGGCCCTGCTGGCCCTGCAGTCGGCCCGATCCAGCCTCGCCGTCGCCGTGTTCGCCACCAACAACCTCTACGAGGACGCCCTCTACTACCAGGACTACCGCGACTTCCTGGACCGGGCCGGCGAGCGGGTCGCCATCGGCGAGGGCCGTCCCACCAGCGGCTTCGACACCATCGAGCTGGACCGGGTCAGCCTGCGCTACCCAGACACCGACACCGCCGCCGTGGACGACGTCAGCCTCACCATCCGCCGCGGCGAGGTGGTCGCCCTGGTCGGGGAGAACGGCTCCGGCAAGACCACCCTCGCCAAGTTGATCGCCGGCCTCTACCGACCCACCGGCGGTACGATCAGGTGGGACGGCGTCGACACCGCCGAGCTGGACCCGGCCCAGGCCGCCGCCCAGGTCGCCGTCATGACGCAGGACTGGTGGAAGTTCCCCTTCACCGCCGGGCAGAACATCCGCATCGGTCGCTACGACCGCCCCGCCGACCGGGGTGGGCCGAGCATCGAGGAGGCTGCCCGGGCCGCCGCCGCGCACGACATGATCGTCGACCTGCCGTTCGGGTACGACACGCTGCTCGACCGGGAGTTCAAGAACGGCCAGGACCTTTCCGGTGGCCAGTGGCAGCGCCTGGTCGCCGCCCGCAGCCTCTACCGGGACGCCCGGCTGCTGATCTGCGACGAACCGTCGGCGGCGCTGGACGCCCGCGCCGAACACGCGCTCTTCCGGCATCTGCGTCGTCGCCCGGATCGGGCCGTCGTGCTCATCACGCACCGGCTGGCCAACGTGCGGCACGCCGACCAGATCTTCGTCATGCGACACGGCCGGCTCGTGCAGCGCGGCAGCCACGACGAGTTGATGGCCGCCGGCGGGCTCTACCGCGAGCTGTTCGAACTCCAGGCCAGCGGCTACCTGGCGCGGGCTGCCGGCGCGGGCGGGCCGGAGGAGCGCTGACCGCCTTCCGGCCGGTCGTGGCGGTGGCGCGCGCCGAACCAATCGATTTTCGTTGAACTATCGGAAACATTTCAGTACCGTCGGGGGCGGGAACGTCTCGACCACGTGGCTGACACCGCAGGTCCGGCAGTCCCGGCGCGGTGTCAGGGCGACCGTGCCGGAGGCGAAGCGCGCGGAGCCGGTCGCCGCGCCGGGCGATGGTCGAGCCGGCGATCTCCCGTACCCCACCACTGTCGAAAGGCAATCAGCCATGAGCCACGTCCCAGTTCGCGCCCCGGCGCGTTCGACGAGCCGAGCCCGGCTACGCGCCGTCCTCGTCGGTGTCGTCGCCGGTGCCGCAGCCCTCGGCGTCACCGTGACGATGACACCCAGCGCCAACGCCGCCACCACTCTGGGCGCCTCCGCGGCCCAGAGTGGTCGGTATTTCGGTACGGCGGTGGCGGCGCAGAGGTTGAACGATTCGGCGTACACCACGATTTTGAATCGTGAGTTCAATCAGGTCACGCCGGAGAACGAGATGAAGATCGACGCGACGGAGCCGCAGCAGGGGGTGTTCACCTTCGGCAGCGCCGATCGGATCGTGCAGCACGCGCGTAGCCGGGGTATGAAGGTGCGTGGGCACACCCTGGCGTGGCATTCGCAGCAGCCGGGGTGGATGCAGAACATGTCCGGCGCCGCGTTGCGTAACGCCATGTTGAACCATGTGACGCAGGTGGCGCGGCATTTCCGGGGTCAGGTCGAGTGGTGGGACGTGGTGAACGAGGCGTTCGCCGATGGTCCCAGCGGCGCGCGGCGTGACTCGAACCTGCAGCGCACGGGCAACGACTGGATCGAGGCGGCGTTCCGGGCGGCGGACGCGGCGGATCCGGACGCGCAGCTGTGCTACAACGACTACAACACCGACAACTGGAACGACGCGAAGACCCAGGCCGTGTACCGGATGGTGCGGGACTTCAAGAGCCGTGGGGTGCCGATCGACTGTGTCGGGTTGCAGTCGCACTTCACCGGCGGGTCGAACTACCCGAGCAACTACCGCACGACCCTGTCGAGCTTCGCCGCTTTGGGCGTGGACGTGCACATCACCGAGTTGGACATCCGTAACGCCCCGTCGGACGCGTACCGCAACGTGGTCAACGACTGCCTCGCCGTCGCCCGCTGCAAGGGCATCACGGTGTGGGGCATCCGCGACTCCGACTCGTGGCGCTCCGGAGAGAGCCCCCTGCTGTTCGACCGTAGCGGCAACAAGAAACCCGCCTACAACGCCGTCCTCACCGCACTGAACAGCGCCAGCCCGACAACCCCTCCGACGACGCCTCCGCCGACGACGCCGCCGACGACGCCTCCGACCACCCCACCGACGACGCCTCCGACCACGCCGCCCGGTAACGCTGGCTGCACCGCCAGCGTCTCGGTGGACGCCTGGACCGGTGGCTTCGTCGCCACGGTGCGGGTGACCGCCGGCTCCAGCGCGATCAGGGGCTGGAGCGTGGGCGTGACCCTGCCCGGCGGATCAGCGATCACCAACACCTGGAGCGCGCAGCGGAGCGGCACCAGCGGTGCCGTGACGTTCCGCAACGTCGACTACAACGGCAGCGTGGCGGCCGGAGCCAGCACCTCGTTCGGCTTCCAGGGCACCGGCGCCCCGCCGTCGGGCACCCCCACCTGCACCGCCAGCTGACCGCCCGGCCCCACCCGTCCCCACCTCGGCCTCGTCGATCATGAAGTCGGTGGCACTCGAAGTGATCAACTGTGCCGTCAACTTCATGATCGGCGAGCCGGGCGGGTATGGTCG
>NZ_SMKF01000168.1 GCF_004348325.1 Micromonospora sp. KC213
CACCGGTGCCGGGCCGCCGCCGCGAACGCCGCGACCTGCCTACCCGGCCTGGGATGCCCGGCGTCCCGAGGCCACCCCGGACACGGCGAGCACGGAGAGCAGCACGAGCGCGCCGGCCGGGCCGAGTACGGTCCAGGGCGCCAGTTCCGCGTACGGCTGGTTCTCCACCAGCAGGCGGCCCCACTCCGGGGTGGGCGGCTGCTCGCCGAGACCGAGGAAACCGAGCGAGGCCAGCACGAGGACCGTGGTGGGCAGCCGCAGCAGGGCGTTGCGCAGCACGGCGGGCAGCACCGCGGGCAGCAGGTGGCGGCGCAGCAGGTGCGCCGGGCCGGCGCCGAGCGCGATCGCCGCGTGCAGGTGTCCGCTCGCCCGTTCCTGCTCCAGCAGTGCCGCGGCCTGGGCGGCGTACGGGGTCCAGGCCACCAGGCACACCGCGCCGGCGGCACCCCACACCGACGGTCCGGTGATCGCGGTGGTGAGCAGGCCGACCAGGACGGCCGGCAGGGTCGACAGCACCTCGGTCAGGCCGGCGCTCACCTTGCCAGCGGTGGCCAGCAGCAGCCCGACGACGATGCTGATCAGCGTGACCGCGACGGCCACGGCGGTCGTACGCACCGCGCCGTGGCCCAGGCGGGCCAGCAGATCACGGCCGAGCGCGTCGGTGCCCAACGGGTGCGCGGCCGACGGCGGCAGCAGCCGGGCCGCGGTGTCCACCTGGAGGGGATCGCGCAGCAGCCCGGCCACGACCAGCGTGAGCAGGGCGAGCCCGCAGCATCCGAGGACCCATCCGGTGGCCCGTGAGCGCGCCAGGGTCGGCGCGTGCAGGGCGGGTAGGGCTCCGTCGCGCAGGGCGGGGCCGAGCAGGGCCCGGCGCAGGGCCTGGATGAGCAGGCCGGCGGCGACGCCGAGCAGGACGAGGACCAGGGTCGCGGTCTGTAGCGGCGGAAGGTCCTGCGCCACGGCGGCGTCCAGGGCGAGCCGGCCGAGCCCCGGGATGTTGAAGATCTTCTCCACCGCGACCGCGCCGCCGACGAGGGCGACGACGGTCGGCAGGAGTTGGGGCAGCACCCCGGACAGGGTGCGCCGTAGCGCGTGCCGGGCGAGGTAGCCGGGCGGGAATCCGCAACCGTGCCAGGTCCGCACCCAGGGCTCGTTGAGGGCGGCGGGCAGCGCCTGGTCGAGCAGACCGCCGATCATCGCCCCGGAGGGCACGCCAAGAGCGAGCGCGGGCAGCACCATCGACTCCGGACCGGTCCAGCCGCTGGACGGGAACCAGCCCAGCCACACCCCGAACAGGGTGGCGAGCAGCGCGGCCAGGAGGAACTTGGGCAGCGCGGCGAGCACGGCCGCCCCGGTGCCCGCGCGCCCCCGCCGCAGCCGCCGCCGGGACTCGAGGAACAGGGTGCGGGCGCTGACCAGCGCGGCCACCACGATGGTCACCACGAGGGCGCCGAGCATCACCGTGACGGACACCCCCAACGCGGTCGCCACCTGGGGCAGGACCGGTTCACCCGAGACCCAGGAGGTGCCCGCGTCGCCGCGCGGCAGCCCGGCCAGCCAGGTCGCGAGATGCCGGACCGGGCCCTGGTCCAGGCCCAGCTGCTCGCGTACGGCGGCCAGTTGGGCGGGGGTGGGATCCTGGTCGGCGGAGCGGGCGCGCAGGACGGCCCGCGCGGGGTCGGTCCCCGACAGCCAGGGCAGCAGGGCGACCGCGGCCAGCAGGGCGGCCCCGGCGACGACCCGGCCGACGCCCGCGCGCCACCGGTCCGCGCGGGCGCCACCGGCAGTCAACGTGGCGCTGCTCATCGACTACTTCAGGTGGGTGTCGACGTCGATCAGCGAACGTTCGCGGGGGTCGAGGAGCACCCCCTCGACGTTCGGGCTGACGCCCTGTACCACCTTCTCGTGGACCAGCGGCACGACGGCGCCGGTGCGCAGGATCTCCGCCTCGGCCCGCATGATGTCCTGCTGCCGCTTCGCGCTGTCGGCTTCCTTCGCGGCCGTGGCGATGGCCTGGTCGACCTTGGCGTCCTTCAGCCCGGCGATGTTGTAGACGCCGGTGCTGGCGAAGTCGCTGGCGAGGTACGCGACGGCGTCGCCGGTGTCCAGGAGCGTCACCCGGGAGAAGACGAGCGCGTCGTACCGGCCGGCGAGCAGGTCGGCCTCCATCTGGCTGTACTCGCGGACGTCCTGCCGGACGGTGAACCCGGCCTTCTCCAGTTGCTGTTGCAGGACGCTGGCGGCCTCGGGCAGCTCGGCCCGGTTGGTGTACGTGGCCAGGCGTACCGTCCGGCCCTTGGTCTTCGAGCGAACCTGGGCGGGGCTGGCGGCCTGCGCGCGGCCGGTCACCTCGACCCGCTTGTCGGCCGCCCAGGCCACGGCGGGCCCGAACAGACCCTGCGCCGGGTCGGCGTACCCGCCGAAGACCGAGTCGACGAGAGCGGAGCCGTTCACCGCCTGGCGGGCGGCACCCCGCAGCGACGGGTCGGCGAAGACACCGCCGCGGGTGTTGAGGATCAGGCTGTCGGTCCGCACCGAGGGCACCTCGTGGCGGGTCGCGGGGTCCAGCAGTTTCGCCTGGGCGGTGGGGATCCATTCGGCGATGTCGACCTCGCCGGAGCGCAACGCGTTGGCCCGGGCGGTACCGTCGGCGATCCAGGTCACGTCGATGCCGGCCGCCTTGGCCCGGTCGCCCCAGTAGCCGTCGAAGCGGTCCAGGGTCACCTCGGTCTTCCCGGTCAGCTTGGTGATCCGGAAGGGACCGGTTCCGGTGCCGACCGGGCTGACCGTTCCGTCCGCCGCGTACGCCTTGGCGGAGAGGATGGCCAGTGCGGGACTGGCGAGTCGCAGCGGGAGCACCGGATCGGGGTTCTTCGTGCTGATCGTGACGGTGTCGGCGTCGTCGGCCCTGGCGGTCAACGTCACGTCGCTGAGCACGCGGGGCTTGGTCTTGGCCGCGGTGGCGTGGTCGAGCGCGTTGACGACGGACTCGGCGGTGAACTCGGTGCCGTCCTGGAAGGTGGCTTTGCGCAGTTCGAAGACCCAGGTGGTGGCGTCCTTCTTGATCCAGGAGCTGGCCAGCGCCGGGGCGGCGGCCCCGTCCTCGCCGAGCGCGGTGAGTCCTTCGGCCACGGAGAGCTTGCTCAGCACGGTGGCGTCGTTGCTGTAGGGGGAGAGGGCCTGCGCCGGAGGGATCGCGAGGGCGACCCGGAGCCGACCGGCGCTGGCCTCCTGGGAGGAGCCACCTTCGCCGGTGGCGAAACAGCCGGCCAGCAGCGGGGTGACGGCGAGCGCCGCGAGGAGGGGGCGGAACGTGGTGCGCATGGTGCGGGAGCTTATAAGGATAGCCTTACCAAAGCCTCTGCGGGTGAGGCAGGTCTCAGCCTGCGGCCGAGGAAGGAGCTCGCCGGGTGCCGCCGGAAGCCTGCCGGCAAGCCGCGGCCCAGAGGACTGTGACCTGCTGCGATGTGAAGAGGCTTACATTCGGCATCCCCTCTTCAAGGAATGAAAACCGGTCTCAATAACCTCCCGGCCATGATTACTGTCTCAGCCGCCCGACGTGCCGGCCTTGTCGCGTCGGTGTTCGTCCTCCTGTCCACCGCCGGGTGTGCCGGCGACGCCGTCGCCGATCGGACCGACGACGGGCGGCTGCGGGTGGTGATGCTGCTGCCGCCTCGGTCCGGGCTGTCGCCGTTCAGCGACGACGCGTTCAAGCTCTCCCGCCTGGGCATCGCCGAGACGTTGGTCAACCTCGACGAGGGCGGTGCGCCCCAGCCGGGACTTGCCACCGCGTGGTCCCAGGTCGACGGCACCACCTGGCGGTTCACGCTGCGGGAGGCGGTGCGGTTCCACGACGGTACGACGCTGGACGCCGCCCGGGTCGTCGACGTACTGCGGCGGGCGGGCGCAGCACGACCCAAGCCGCGAATCCTGGACGGGGTCGAGCTGTCCGCCGAAGCGGAGAACGGAGCGGTCGTCGTCCGGACCGCGGCACCGGACCCACTGCTGCCGCAGCGTCTGTCCAGCCCGCAGCTGTCTATCCTGGCCGCGGCGGCGTACCAGGCAGACGCCGTGAACCCGCTCCGGGCCGGCACCGGCCCGTTCGTGCTGACCCGGCTGGACGGCACGCAGGGCGCCAAGCTGGACCGCTACGCGGAGTACTGGGGAGGCCAGGCCGCCTCGACCGGCATCGACGTCTCGTTCGTACCCGACGGCACCGCCCGGACCGCCGCCCTGCGCACCGGCACCGCCGACATCGTCGAAGCCGTACCGGCGTCCCAGCTGGCGGTGCTGGACAAGCAGCTGTACCGGACCGTGTCGATGCCCCGCACCAACACCATCTACCTCAACAGCCGCAAGGGACCCTTCGCCGACCCCGCCGTCCGGGCCGCGGCCCGCGCCGCCGTCCAGCGCGACCCGCTGGTCTCCGGCGTGTACGAAGGCAACGCCGACGCCGCCCGCGGCCTGCTCGGACCGGCGCTGCCGTGGGCCGCCCAGCGGCCGGCACGCACCGAACGGCCGGCCGGACCCGCGGCCGGCAAGAAGATCGTGCTGGCCACGTTCAGCGACCGGCCGGAACTGCCCGAGGTCGCCGCGACGGTCGCCCAGCAGCTCGAAGCAGTCGGCTTCGTGGTCGAGCAGGTGGTGCGCGAGTACGCCCACATCGAAGCCGACGCGCTGGCCGGGCAGTTCGACGCGTTCATCCTGTCCCGCGCCACCACGCTCGACTCCGGTGATCCGGTCGCGTACCTCGCCAGCGACTTCACCTGCGAAGGCGGGTTCAACATCGCGCAGCTCTGCGACCCGGCCGTGGACCAGGCGATCAGGGCGGCTTCCGTGGAAGGCGACCTGAGCAAGCGGCGGGCCCTGATCCTGGCCGCCGAGAAGGCGGTGCTGGAGACCGACGCCGCGGTGCCGATGCTGCACGAGCGGGTGGCGCAGGGCAACGCCCCGGGAGTGGTCGACGCCCTGTTCGACCCGCGGGAGCGGTTGCTGGTCGGCCTGACCACCCGCCGTACCGAATGACCCGCGCCAACGGCCTGCTCCTGGCGGTGTGCTCGCGGGTGGTCGCGCTGGCCGCCCTCCTCGCCCTGGTCGGTGCGCTGCCGTGGCTGTCCGGGCGTGACCCGGCCCGCAGCATCCTGCGCGCCCAGTACGGCGAGAGCGTCCCCGACCCGGTCGCGCTGGCCTCGATCCGGGAGAAGTTGCGGCTCGACGACGGGCCACTGGTGCTGTTCGGCCGGTGGCTGGCCGGCGTGCTCCGCGGCGACCTCGGCACCTCGTGGGTGACCGGTGCGCCGGTGGCGCCCGGCGTCTGGTCCGCGCTCGGCGTGTCGCTGGCCCTGATGGGCGCGGCCCTGGCCGTTGCGCTGGTCGTCGCCGCACTGCTGGTGCTGCGCGGGCTGTGGCGCGGCGGCACCACCCGGCGCGGTGGTGCGCTGGGTGCGGCGCTCACGTCGACACCGGAGTTCCTCCTCGGGACCGCGTTGCTGCTGATCGTGGCGGTGTGGCTGGGGTGGGCGGAGCCGTACGGCTGGTCCGGTCCGCAGCACGTGGCGCTGCCGGCCCTCGCGCTCGGGATCCCGGCCGGTGGGCTGCTCGGCCGATTGGCCGACGACGCGATCCCGGGCGCGTTCCGGGAGTCGTGGGTGCGTACCTGGACCACCAGTGGTCTGCCCCGGCGCACCATCGCGTGCGGGGTGCTGCGCCGTAGCCTGCCGGCGCTGTTCCCGCAGCTCACCATCGTCGTGGTGGGGTTGACCGGCGGCGCTGTCGCGATCGAGCAGTTGTTCGCCATCCCCGGCCTGGGCCGGCTCGCGCTCGGCGCCGCCGCAGCCCAGGACCTGCCGGTGGTCCAGGGCGCGGTGCTCGCCCTGGCCGTGCTCGCCGTGGTGGCGAGCATCCTCGCCACCACGGCACAGCGGCTGGTCGTGGGGCCGGCGCTGGACGCCGCCGGGCTCCAGCCACCGCCGCCGGAACCCGGGCAGCCGGGCCGCCGGGTCTGGCTGGTCCCCGGCGTCCTCGGCGGGCTGCTGCTGGCAGCGGTGCTGGCCGGGCTGCTGCGTGACCCGACCCAGGTGGACACCGGCCTGCGGCTCGCCTCGCCGTCGTGGGACGCCGCGTTGGGCCGCGACGCGCTCGGCCGTGATCTGCTCGCCCGGCTCGGGCACGGCGCTCTGCGTACCGTGGGTGTCGCCGTCGCGGTCAGCGCGGTCGCGTTCGCGCTGGGGGTGGCGGCCGGCCTGCTGCCACGGCTGACGCAGGGCGCGGCCGAGTTGGCCAACGCGGTGCCGCCGGTGCTGGTCGGGCTGATCACCGCGGCGGCGTTCGGTCCGAGCACCGGGGGAGCGGCGGTGGCGGTGGCGGCGACCGCGTGGGCACCGCTCGCCCTGCACGTGGCCGCCCTCGTCCGGGAGGAACTGGCCAGTGGGTACGTGCAGGCGTGCTGGCTGCTGGGGGCGAGCCGGATCCGGGTGCTCGTCGTCCACGTGCTGCCCGGCGTGCTGCCACCGGTGGTCCGGCACGCGATGCTGCGCCTACCCGGCGTCGCGCTGGCCATCGCCTCGCTCGGTTTCGTCGGCCTCGGCACCCAACCGCCCACGCCGGAGTGGGGCCGCATCCTCGCCGAGGCGATGCCGTACGTGGAGCGTGCTCCGTGGGCGGCGCTCACCGCAGCGGCGGCACTCGTGCTGCTCGGCGCCGTGTCGATCACCGCGTCGACCGCGCTCGGCGCCGCCCGTGCCCACCCCCGCTAGGCGCAGGGGGCGGTCAGGGCGGTGGGGCGCGAGGACCTCCCCGAGCAGGTGTGGCTGCACACCTGCTCGGGGAGGTCCTGATCATCGGGATGCCGAGCATCCGTCGCCGATGCCGCCCGGTCAGTCGACCAGGTACGCGTCGTTCACCTGCTGGGTCACGGTGGACCCGGACGAGTCGGTCGCGGTGAACCGCAGTGACACGCCGCCCTTCACCGGGTTGGCCACCAGCGCGCGCCACCCGTCACGGCTCGGGGTCAGCGCAACGGTCCGCCAGGTGACACCGCCGTCGGTCGAGGCCGACAACGTCGCTGCCGGTACCGGCGGGTCCGTCGTGACGGTGAACCCGAACGGGCGCCCGGCCGGTGCCCGGTTGTAATCGTCGAGCCGCAGGTCGTAGCGGGTGCCGATGAGCGGCAGGCGGCCGGTGCCGGTGCCGGTGCGGAACATCCACGTCGTCTCGCTCCGGGTGCTCAACGCCGACCACGGTACGTCCCGTCGCGCCGAGGCGGTCAGCCGGAAGTCGCGCGTGCCCGGCGGCACCACGCAGCTCAACGGCTCGAACGTCGCGGACACACACGGCGTCATGTCGGCGGCGGTGAGGGCCAGGCTCCCGGTGACCCCGACGTACGGGCCGCCGAAGTCGACGCGGCGGCGTTGTGTGTCGGAGTAGAGCGGCACCCGCGCCGTCACCACGTCGCCGTCCCGCGTCGCCAGCGGCTCGCCTGCGGGTCCGGCGACCGCCGGGGTCAGCGGGGCGGCGTTCCAGATCTCCTCCGACGCCCCGGCGCGGTGGTACGTGCGCGGAGCGCCCGTCTGCACGTCCAGTTCCGCGAACCCGCAGTCGGCGGCCTGGGCGAACTCGGTGTACCAGGCGACCTCCGGGTCGGGCAGGTAGTACTCCGTGCGCCGGGTCGGCAGGGCGAAGCTGGTGCCGAACGACAGCGTGGCAGGCCCGTTGCGGTAGATCGGCCCGATGTAGGTGCCGCCGCACGCCTCGGTGGTCTGCGCCGCGTACCTGGTGCGGACCGCGGCGAGGTCGGCGCGGCGGACCCGGAGGTCGAGCCGGTCCGGAACCCGCCCCGCCGTGCGGTGGACGAGGTTGTACAGACCCGCCGCGCCCTGCCACACCGTGTAGACGTACGAGGTGGTGTCGGCCCGTCCGGCAGTGGGGGTCACGAAGACGGGACGGTCGTCGAAGTTCACGTCGCCGAACTCGTGCCTGACGAACCGGCCGTTGGACGCCTCCTGCAGGACCGTGACGCTGGCGCTCACCGGCACCGCGTCGACGTCGGCGAGCCGTACGGTGACCCGTCTGGCCGGGCGGGCGTCGAGCACGACGTCCACGGGGCCCGCCACGGTGATCTCCGGCCGCAGGGCCATGGTCGACGATTCCGCGCGGTCCGCCGATGCCGGCGTCACGATCGTGGCCCGGACCGCGTACCGGCCGGCCGGCAGTTCGACCACCGTGTCCGGGGCGAACCGTCCGAACGCGACCTGCCGGGCGGTCTGCAGGTCGTAGACGGCGTACCCGGACTGTCCGTCGACGGCCGGCTGGCCGGCGCGGTCGACGGCACGCAGCGCGACGCTCCACACCTGCGGGCTCGGCTCCGGTTCTCCGGCTACCGGCGAAGGCGGACCGGCGACCGCCTGCCGGGTGTTCAGGTCGGCCTCCCACCGGCGGATGCCGGCGAAGGGCCTGGTTCCGGCCGGCACCAGGCGGTCGTGAGCGGAGCCCGCGCCAGGCCCGCCGAGCAGGGCCGATCCGGTCGGCCGGCCGCCCGTCGGGCCCTCGGCAGCGTCTACCACGGTGGTGCTGGACGCCACCAGGAGCGCGGCGGTCAGCAGCCCGAGCCACGATGCCCTGCTCATTCGCCACCGCCCCGAACGGGGCGAGCGGGGATGTTCGAGTCGGCCGGGGCCGGAGTGAGGTCCGCCGGGGCGACGAACATGCCGATTGTCTCGCACGCCTGCGCCGCGGTCGGAATCCCGTCGCCGGGGACCACCACCAACCCGCCGCCGGCGCCGCCCTTCTTGAACACGCAGGAGAACAACGTCTCCGGCGCGGTCCCCGTACGGCTGATCCAGTCCCGGCGGCAGATGCCGGCCGGATCGTCGCCCGCTCGCCAGCGGTGGATCGACAGGTCGGCGTTGCGGGTGCGTTCGGCGGCGCAGGCGATCGAGTTGCCGGGAACCTTCCAGGTCGGGGGCGGTTCCGGAGCGAACGCGAGCACCGCCGCCCCGGCGAGCCCGGTGATCGCGACCAGCCCGACGCCGGCCACCACCGCCGGCCGTACCCAACGGCGGGGCCCGGTGTGGGGCGTCCGGGTGGCCGTGGGCGCGGAACCGGCCAGGACGCGGTGGAGCACCCGCTGCCCGTGAGTGCCTTCGGACCAGCCCGGTTCGCGGTCGGGACGAGCGGCCTTGATCATCTCTTCGACGTTCATCGTGCTCCTTCTCGTACGGGCATCGGACGGGTGTCGGCGCGTCGATCCGCAGGGAGGCGATGGAACGCCGCGCGGAACCGGCTCCGCGCACGGTGCAGCCGCACCGCGTACGTGGGTCGGGACACCCCGAGGGCCTTGGCCGCCTCCGCCGGGCTCAGGTCGAACCAGGAGGCGGTGATCAACAACTCCCGGTCGGCCTCGCTCAGCGAGTCGAGCACCCGGCGTACCCGGTCGGTCAGCACCACCTGTTCCGCCATCCCGTCGACGACGGCGCTGTCGCGTGTCGCGGTCAACCGGCTGGTCAGTGCCGATCGGGCCAGGCTCTGTCGGCGTCGGGCGAGCACGATTCTGCGTGCTGTGCCGAACAACCAGGGGCGCTCCTCACCCGGCCGCAGCGAATCGAGCGACCGCCAGGCCGCCAGGAACACCTCCCCGACCACGTCGCCGGCCTCGCCGTCGCCGACCCGCCACCGGGCGTACGCATGGATGTCGTCCGCGTGCGCGCGGAACAGGTCGGTCATCCGTCCACTGGGACTCTGCATCGCACCTCCACAACTCGGCTCGTCGCCGGTACTTGTCGGTGGAGGCGGCGACATTACCGGTCGACACGGCGACGCCCGCCCTCGCGCCATCTGGACGCACGCGAGCGCGATCCGGCCGTGGGCGCGGCGGGCGGCAGTGCCGGTCCGCGCCGGCCCGCGGCAACGCCGGTTGACTCCGGTTGGTTGTCTGCTCGGGTCAGGCCGGGGAGGAGCCGCGCACCACCAGCGTCGTGGGCACGGTGATGGAGACCGGACTCCGCCCGGCGATGACGTCGGCGAGCAGCCGGACCATCTCCTCGCTGATGCGGTCCAACGGGTGGCGCACCGTGGTCAGCGGCGGATCGAGGGTGGCGGCCAGCCCGGAGTCGTCGAAGCCGACGACCCGGACGTCGCGGGGCACCTGGCGGCCGGCGTCGCGCAGCGCGGGCAGCGTGCCGGCGGCGATGGCGTCGGAGGCGGCGAAGACCGCGTCGAGCTCGGGTGCCTGGCGCAGCAGGGTACGCATCGCCGCCTCGCCGCTCTCCCGGCTCCAGTCGGCGTGCGCGATCCGGGCCGGCTCCACCGGGAGCCCGTTGGCGGTCAGCGCGTCGGTGTAGCCGTGCAGCCGGTCGACTCCGCCGGAGGTGTCCTGGGGACCGGTGATCGTGGCGATCCGTCGGCACCCCGCCGCGATCAGGTGTTCGACCGCGGACCGCGCGCCCGTCCGGTCGTCCGCCGCCACCGAGCTGATCGTCTGCTCGTAGCCGAGGACCCGACCGCAGGCCACGATGGGCACGTCGGCGCGCACCAGTTGGCCGGGCAGCGGGTCGCCGGAGTGCGGGGAGACCAGCAGCACGCCATCGACGTGCCCGCCGGACAGGTACGACACCGCGCGGTCGCGCTCCTGGCCGGTCGCCGCGATCATCAGGATCAGCGTCTGCTCCCGCTCGGAGAGGGCCTGGGCGACGCCCCGCACCAGCACGGCGAAGTTCGGATCCTCGAATAGCAGGTGCTGCGGCTCGGTGAGCAGGAAGGCCACCGAACCGGACCGGCCGGTGGCCAGGGACCGGGCGTGCGGATTGGTGGTGTATCCGGTGCGGGCGATCGCGTCGCGGACCAGCCGGACCGCCTCGGGGCTCACCCAGTCGCGGCCGTTGAGCACGCGGGAGACCGTGGCGTACGAGACCCCCGCCACGCGAGCGACATCGCGGATGGTGGGTCGCTTACGCCCGGGGCCGGGCGGGTTCGGCACGGGGGTGATCATACTCTGTGCCCCGTTTCCTCAGGCCTTGACCGCGCCAGCGGCGAGGTCCACCTGCCAGTACCGTTGCAACGTCAGGAAGAGCAGCACCAGCGGCACGATGGACAGCAGCGCGCCGGTGACCACCGACGTGTACATGGCCGGCTGGGATGCGCCCTGGTTGAGCAGGCCGTTGAGGCCGACGGTGATGGGATAGAGCCGGTCGTCGCCGAGCATGATGTACGGCAGCATGAAGTTGTTCCAGATCGCCACGAACTGGAACAGGAACACGGTGACCAGCCCGGTACGCATCATCGGCAGCGCGACCTGGCCGAAGGTGCGCCAGTCGCCGGCGCCGTCGACGCGGGCGGACTCCAGGATCTCGCCCGGCACGGCCGCCGCCGCGAAGATCCGGCACAGGTAGATCCCGTAAGGGCTGATCATGCTGGGCAGCAGCACCGCCCAGTAGGTGTTGGTCATCCCCACCTTGGCCAGCAGCAGGTACTGCGGAATGGCGAGGATGACACCCGGCACCAGGACACCGGCGAGGATCAGGTTGAAGATCAGGTTCTTGCCGGGGAACGTGTACTTGGCCAGCGCGAACCCGGCCATGGCCGAGATCAGCGTGGAGACGAACGCGCCCACGCCGGCGTAGAGGGCGGTGTTGGCCATCCAGCGCCAGAACAGCCCGTCCCGGTAGGCGCTGAGCTGTACGACGTTGTCCCACAGGTGGGTGCTCGGGGCGAGCGTGAAGGTGGAGAACAGCTCTGCGGCGCTCTTGCTGGAGGCGATCAGCACCCAGAGCACGGGCAGCAGGCAGTACGCCGCGCCGAGCAGCAGCAGCACGGTGGCCGCGACGCTGTGCCGGCGCCGCCGGGGCCGGCGGACCGCCTCGAACGGGGCGGGCACCGGGGCGGTGACGAGACTCATGATCAGTCCTCCTGGTGGAAGGCGCGACGCCCGACGAGCTTGAGGAACCCGAAGGAGAGGGCGAACGTGGCGACGGCGAGGACGACGGAGGTGGCTGCGGCCGAGTAGATGTCGTTGCGGGTGAAGGCGTCGCGGTAGACCTTCATCAGCGGCGTCCAGGTGGTCGAGATGGTGTTGCTCAGCGGCCGCAGGGTCATCGGCTCGGCGAACACCTGCAAGGTGGCGATCAGGGAGAAGACGAACGTCATCACCAGCGAGGGCAGCAGGATCGGGATCTTGATCCGCCAGGCGATGGCGACGTCCGTGGCTCCGTCGATACGCGCGGCCTCCTGGATTTCGGACGGGATGGCCCGCAGTGCGGTGTACAGCACGATCATGTTGAAGCCGGTGCCGCCCCAGACGGCGATGTTGGCCACCGCCCACAGCACCCAGGACGAGGAGAGCAGATCCGGCGCGGGGATCCGCAGCGTCTCCAGCAGGTCGGTGATCGGGCTGACCCGGGGCAGGTAGAGGAAGCCCCAGAGCAGCGAGGCGACCACCGCCGGAACCGCGTACGGCAGGAAGATCGAGATCCGGGCGAAGCCGCCGACCCGGGACCGTCCGGCGTCCAGCAGCAGCGCCATGAGCAGCGCCAACCCCAGCATGGTGGGCACCACGATCATGCCGTACGCGGCGACCCGCCAGATGCTGGGCAGGAACTCCGGGTCCGACAGCGACCGGGCGTAGTTGTCCAGGCCCGCCCACTGCTCTGTCCGGGATCTCGCGCCCAAGCCGAGCCCGGTGACCCGGACCCGGCGCAGGCTCAGGTAGGCGGCGTACCCGATGGGCGCGGCCAGGAAGAGCGTGAACAGGATCAGCGCCGGGGCGAGGAAGGAGTAGGGCACGCCGGCGCGCCGGGATCGGGACGTGGCGCGGGTCGTGGGGGCGACGGACGACGCGCCGATGGTGGAG
>NZ_SMKF01000169.1 GCF_004348325.1 Micromonospora sp. KC213
GCGCCCGCCCCGCCGGCGATCGCCGCGTAGATCAGGGCCGGCACGATCACCCCACCGGCGGCGGCAGCCACCGGCACCGCCGCCCGGCGCGGATCCCGCAGGTCACCGGCGACGAACTCGCGTTTGAGTTCCAGCCCGGCGACGAAGAAGAAGATCGCCAGCAGACCGTCGGCGGCCCAGGTGGCCAGGCTGAGATCCAGGTGCAGCGCCGCCGGCCCCAGCCGGAGGGCGCGCAGCGCCTCGTACCCCTGTGCCCAGGCCGAGTTCGACCAGATCAGGGCCAGCAACGCGCCGACGAGCAGCAGCGCCCCACCAACGGTCTCCTTGCGGAGAATGGCGGAGATGCGGCGGGTCTCGCCCCAGGATCGGCGGGCGAACAAACGGCGCCGGGTGGCGTCGGTCACGGGAACTCCTCGTCGGCAGCGGACGCGCGTACTCATCGCCGACCAGACTTCCCGGCACACCTGGCCCAACCCTATCCGGCCGGGTCTCAGGTCGCCCGGTGCGCCCACCCCCACCCAGGCGCGTCACCAAGGACCCCGGCAGCCCGAACCGTGCCCGGGACACGTCGACGCCCGGCCGGTGGACCTCCGGCCGGGCGTCGGGGTCGGTGTGTCAAACGCTGAGCTTCTGCCCCGGGAAGATCAGACCCGGGTCGGCACCGACGACCGCGCGGTTGCGCTCGTACAGCGCCTTCCAGCCACCGGAGACGTGGTGCGCCTCGGCGATGCCGGACAGGGAGTCCCCCGGCCGCACGACGTAGTTGCCGTTGCCGGTCACCGGAGCGCGACGCGCCTGGTTGCGGGTGCTGCGCTGCTCGTCCCGCGAGGACCGCTCAGTCGTCGACGCGGCATGCTTACGGGACTGCGAGCGCTGCGCCGACTGCGACGACTTCTCCTTCTTCCCAGCGTAGCTCTTGGTGGAGCCGCCCTTCTTGCCGCAGGTCGGCCAGGCCCCGATGCCCTGGCCCTTGAGCACCTTCTCGGCGATCGCGATCTGCTCGCTCCGACTGGCCAGGTCGGCGCGGGCGGCGTACTTCTTGCCGCCGTAGCCGGCCCAGGTGCTCTGGGAGAACTGCAGGCCACCGTAGTAGCCGTTGCCGGTGTTGATGTGCCAGTTGCCGCTGGACTCGCACTGGGCGATCGCGTCCCAGTTGACGCTGGCGGCGCTCGCCGGAGCGGCCGGCGCCAGGACGGCGGCGGCCCCGGTGACCGCACCGACGGCGAGAGTGCCGACGGCGATGCGGCGCGAGCTGACCCGTCGATGACGGGCGACGTATGCAGTTGCCATCTGTGATCCTCCACGCCGACGAGGTGAGCTGTCGGGTTCGGGCCGAGGAGCCCGGCCGCCGTGGCGGCTTCACCCCGAGGTGACGTGCACCGAGGAACGTGGGTCCCCCGCTCCATGCCCGGGTGACTGGGTCCGTGGCCGGCGGCATGGATTAGGCGTAACCGGCCACGGTGTCCGCGATCGCGGACCCCAACGACGTTAGGAAGCCTTTCGGCGGATCGCCCACCTGTTGAGAGGTTCTTCACCCGGTCAGGCGAGGGCTCCGGACCTCCGGTTGCGAGGTCCAGGCCGACGTGCACAATGCCCGGTCACATCGCATCCGAGCGCACACGGTGACGGCCCCGCTTCTCACCGTCGACGCCTCCCCGACTCGGCGCTGCCGGTCGGCGACCAACCCATCCCGATGAGTCACCGTCCGATCTGGCCGCGGGAGGAGCCCGCCCGATCTGGGTCGGCGGGCGGCCTCTGTGGTGGACAGCAGGCCACGCGGGCCCGGGACGGGATCCGTCCCGGGCCCGCAGCGACAGGTGGCCTCAGAGGGTACGGGTCAGCCGGTCGGCGAGCACCCGGGCGAAGCGGGCCGGGTCGGTCAGGTCGCCGCCCTCGGCGAGCAGCGCCATCCCGTACAGCAGCTCGGCGGTCTCGGCCAACCCCGGATCGGCGGCGTCCCGCTGGTGGGCGGCGCGCAGCCCGGTGACCAGCGGATGCGTCGGGTTCAGCTCCAGGATCCGCCGGACGACCGGCACCTCCTGGCCCATCGCGCGGTACATCTTCTCCAGTGTGGGGGTGAGGTCGTGCGCGTCGCCGACGAGGCAGGCCGGCGAGGTGGTCAGCCGGGCGGAGAGGCGGACCTCCTTGACCGTGTCGGAGAGCGTGTCGCGGAGGAACGCGAGCAGGTCGGCGTACTCCTTGGCCTGCTGTTCCCTTTCGGTCTCGGCCTCCTTGCGCTCCTGCTCGGTGTCCAGGTCGACCTGTCCCTTGGCGACCGAGCGCAGCGACCGGCCGTCGAACTGGCCGACCCGGTCCACCCAGACCTCGTCGACCGGGTCGGTGAGCAGCAGCACCTCGTAGCCCTTGGCCCGGAACGCCTCCAGGTGCGGGGAGTTCTCCAGGGTCGCCCGGTGCTCGCCGGTGACGTAGTAGATCTCGGTCTGGCCCTCCTTCATCCGGGCCACGTAGTCGTGCAGGGTGGTGGGCTCGGTGGCGTCGTGGGTGGACTCCACGCAGAGCAACTCGAGGATCGCCTCGGTGTTGTCCGGATCCTCCAGCAGGCCCTCCTTGAGCACTCGACCGAACTGCGACCAGAAGGTCCGGTAACGCTCGGCGTCTGCGGTGCGCATCTCCTTGAGGGTGGTGAGCACCTTGCGGACCAGCCGGCGACGCACGATCTGGATCTGCCGGTCCTGCTGGAGGATCTCCCGGGAGATGTTGAGCGACAGGTCGTGCGCGTCGACGACGCCCTTGACGAAACGCAGGTAGTCCGGGATGAGTGCGGCGCAGTCGTCCATCACGAAGACACGCTTGACGTAGAGCTGCACACCTCGGCGGCCGTCGGCCCGGTAGAGGTCGAACGGGGCGTGCGACGGGATGAACAGCAACGCCTCGTACTCGAAGACCCCCTCGCCACGCATGTGGATGGTCTCCAGCGGGTCGGCCCAGTCGTGGCTGACGTGCCGGTAGAAGTCGCGGTACTCCTCCTCGGCGACCTCGTCACGGGGCCGGGCCCACAGCGCCTTCATCGAGTTGAGGGTCACCGGCTCGGCGTCGGCGGTGACCAGTCGAATCGGCCAGGCGATGAAGTCGGAGTACCGCTTGACGATCTCGCGGATCCGGCCGTGGTCGGTGTAGTCGTGCAGGTTGTCCTCGCTGTCGACCGGCTTGAGGTGCACGGTGACCGAGGTGCCCTGCGGGGCGTCGTCGACCGTCTCGATCACGTACGTGCCCTCGCCGGTGGACTCCCAGCGGGTGCCCTCGGTCTGGCCGGCGCGGCGGGTGAGCAGGATGACCTTCTCGGCGACCATGAAGGTGGCGTAGAAACCGACCCCGAACTGCCCGATGAGGTCCTGGTTGCCGGCCTCCTTCGACTCCTTGAGCTTGCGCAGCAGCTCCGCGGTGCCGGAACGGGCGATGGTGCCGATCAGCGACACGACGTCCTCGCGCGACATGCCGATGCCGTTGTCCCGGACGGTCAGCGTCCGGGCCTGCTCGTCGGTGGCGATCTCGATGTGCAGGTCCGAGGTGTCGACCTCGAGATCCTTGTCGACCATCGACTCCAGCCGCAGCTTGTCCAGCGCGTCGGAGGCGTTGGAGACGAGTTCGCGCAGGAAGACATCCTTGTGCGAGTAGATGGAGTGCACCATCAACTGCAACAGCTGACGCGTCTCGGCCTGGAACTCCAACGTCTCGGTCCGGCTGCTCACACCAAACCTCCTCATCCGGTTGTCGCGGTCCCACCCCGGGATCCGGGCAAAGGATACGAGCCGCGTGGCCGTCCGGTGACGCCCGGTCGTCACATCGGCCGGCGAGCCAACAGGAACGCCTGCGCGGTGGGCTCGACGCCGCCGGGCCACGGTTGCGGCTCGCGGTGCAGCCGGGCGTGCGTGGTCAGCCCGGCCGCCGCCAACAGCTGCGCCACGTCGTCCGGTCGACGCCGGTGGAAGACCACGTCGACCGGGTCACCCCAGGCATCGGTACGGTGCACGTGCTCGTCGCCGACCTGGAAGCCGAGCAGCAGGTGCCCACCGGGGGCGAGCACCCGGTGGAACTCGGCGAAGACGGCGGGCAGCAGATCGTCGGGCACGTGGATGACCGAGTACCAGGCGAGCAGCCCGGTGAGCGTGGCGTCGGGCACGTCGAGCGCGAGCATCGACCCGACGGTGAAGCGCAGGTCGGGGTGGAGCCGGCGAGCCTCGGTGATCATGCCGGGTGAGAGGTCGACGCCCTCGACGTCGAGGCCGAGGTCACGCAGGTGCCGGGCGACGCGCCCGTTGCCGCAGCCGACGTCGAGGACCCTACCGCCGCCGTCGGCGCCGACCAGCTCCGCGAAGGCGGCGAGCAAGGCCCGCTCCAGCGGCCGGGCGGCCAACTCGTCACGGGTGAACTCGGTGTACCGCACCGCCATGGTGTCGTACGCGGCGCGGGTGCGGGTCAGGAAGTTGGGCTCGGTCACGACCGCCGACCCTACCGGTGCCCGGGCACGGAGGCGTCCCGGCGGATAGGGTGCGTCGAGGCAGGTGCTCGCAGGCAGTTCGGGAGGTCGTCGTGGCCAGGGAGACCGGGCGGACGCTCATCGCCTCCAACAAGAAGGCGCGGCACGACTACACCGTCCTCAAGACCTACGAGGCGGGGATCGTGCTGGCCGGCACCGAGGTGAAGTCGCTGCGCGAGGGCCGGGTGTCGCTGGTCGACGCGTTCGCCCAGGAACGCGACGGCGAGATCATGCTCTACGGCCTGCACATCGCCGAGTACGGGTTCGGCACCTGGACCAACCACCAGCCGCGGCGGACCCGCAAGCTGCTGCTGCACCGGGTGGAGATCGCGCGGATCCTGGAGCGGCTGCGCGACGGCGGCGTGACGTTGGTGCCGTTGTCGATGTACTTCAGCAACGGCTGGGCCAAGGTCGAGCTGGCCCTGGCGCGGGGCAACCGGTCGTACGACAAGCGGCAGGCGCTGGCCGAGCGCGACGCCAACCGGGAGATCGCCCGCGAGTTGGGCCGCCGCCTCAAGGGCCGCCGGCCCGTCTGAGCATCCGTCTCGACGCGGCGAGCTGACCGACGACCGTGCGCGGCGACGTCCCACGGTCCGCCGGCCGGGCTGGGCATACACTGCCCGGATGAGGTGGTCGACGTGACCGACGGGACGACGGCGCAGCGGCCCTGCGGTCACGTCTGCTGGGCGTACGACGATCCGGCCAGCTTCGAGGCACGGGCGCGGGAGTACCTGCTCGCCGGTCTGGCCGCCGGTGACCGTGTCCGCTACGTCACCGGCGAGCCGGTGCCGGTGGTGGTGGAACGGTGGTGCGGCGCGCCCCGGCTACGCGACGCCCTGCGCACCGGCGCGGCCGAGATCTGCTCGATCGACGACATGTACGGCGCGGACGTCCTGGACACCGACGCCCAACTGGCGTCCTACACCGCCATGATCGAGGCCGCGATCGCCGACGGGCACGCCGGCTGGCGGGTCGCCGCGGACGCCACCCCCCTGGTCCTCGATCCGGTGCGGCGCGACGGGTTCGCCCGCTACGAGCACCTGGTCGACCGGTTCCTGCGTGCCCGGCCGATGTCCGCGGTGTGCGGCTACGACCGCAGCCGGCTCGACGAAGCGGCGGTCGAGGAACTGGCCTGTCTGCACCCCACGTCCGACCCGGGCACCAGCCTGTTCCACCTGTACGCCGGTGACGGCGGCCTGGTCCTCGACGGCGAGCTGGACACGTCCAACCACGACGTGTTCGCCACCGCGCTGCGGCGCGCCGACCACGACCCGGACGAGTTGGTGCTGCACGCCGAGGGGCTGCGCTTCATCGACCACCGCAGCCTGCTGCACCTGCATCGGCACGCGCAAAGCCGCCATGGCGCGGTGGTGCTGCGCACCCCGTTGACCCCGGCGGCCAGGCTCGTCGCCCTGCTCGGGCTCTCCGGGATACGGGTGGAGGTGACCGGATGAGGACCGGAGCCGCCGCCGGCCATACCGGCTACTTCCACGAGGCCGTCCTCTACGACTCGCCGGAGCATCTGCTCGCCGTCGTGGTGCCCTTCCTGCTCGACGGGGTCGCGGCGGGCGAGCCGACGATGGTCTCCTTCGGTGAACGCCACACCGCCCTGCTGCGCTCGGCGCTGCCGCCTCGCTCCGGGGTGACCTTCCTCGCCGGCGGTGACGTCTACGCCCGGCCCTCCGCCGCGATCCGCTCCTACCGGCAACTGCTGGCCGACCAGGTCGCTGCCGGCGCGACGCAGATCCGGATCGTCGGCGAACTGCCCCCGGTCGCGTTCGGCCGTTCCTGGGACTGGTGGAGTCGGTACGAGTCGGCGATCAACCACGCCTACGACGACTTCCCGTTGTGGAGCATGTGCCTGTACGACACCCGGAGCACCCCGCCGGAGGTCCTGACCGACGTGGTCCGTACGCATCCGCGGACCGCCACGCCGGACGGCCGGCACCTGCCCAACGAGGTCTACACCGCACCCGAGGTCTACCTGCGGGAGCCGCGCCCGGTCGCGCCCGACCCGTTGCAACGCGGCGTGCCGCTGGTCGAGCTGGTCGACCCGACCCCGGCGCAGGCCCGCGCGGCGGTGCACGCGGTGGCCACCGACCACGTAGGCGCCGACGAGGTGGACGATCTGTCCGTGGCGGTGAGCGAGGCGGTGACCAAGGCGCTGCGGCACGGTCGACCGCCGGTGCGGTTCCGGCTCTGGGCCGGCGACGGACGGGTGGTGGTGACGGTCGGTGACGCCGGCACGGGGCCGACCGATCCGTACGCCGGGCTGCTGCCGGCACGAAATGTCGCCTGCGGTGGCCTGGGGCTCTGGATCACCTACCAGTCCTGCGACCATGTGGCGATGCAGCGCGGCCCGGACGGCTTCACGCTGCGGTTGACCACCGGCGACCCGAACGCCACCTGACGGCGGCACACGACGTCGCAACACCCGGAATGCCGCAACCTGCGGGGCCGCCGGACGGCACGGCGGGGGTCAGCCGCGGGACAGGTCCCGGTGGGCGGCGCGCAGCCGGTCGACGGTGGCGTCGGTGCCGGGCGGGACGCGCCGGTCCAGCTCCGCCCAGACCTCGGCGAGGGCGTCGGTGACCGCGCGCAGCTCGGCGGCGTGCCGGCGGGCACCCTGCCGATGGGTCTCCTCCAGTCGACGGGCCCAGCCCGCGGTGACGGCGGCGAGCCGCTCGTCGTCGGCACGGGCCTGGGCGGCGGACCGCGCCGCGGCGGCCGGCACGACCGCGGCGAGCGGGCGGGGGTCGCCGTCGCGGGTGACCAGGGTGACCGTGTCCGTCAGTTCGGCCATGGCGATCACCTGGGTCAGCCGGGTGCGCAGCTCGCGCAGCGGCATGGATCGGGGTCGACCACTGTGGTGGGTCAGCGCGGGGGCAGCCATGACTCCATGTTGCGGCCCGGGTACGACATTTACCACCATCAGGTCCTGCGGGGCCGGTGACGCAGGTGGACGCGATGCCGGGGCGGGGTGGGCGGTGCCCCACCCCGCCCCGGGTGGATCAGCTCGCCTGCAGGGTCACGTCGTCGATGACGAAACTGGTCTGCAGGGACGCGTCCTCGGTGCCGGTGAACCTCAGCGTGACGGTCTGACCGGCGTACGACGCCGCGTCGAACGAGCGCAGCAGGTAGCCGCTGGCGGCGTCGAGGTTGGAGTAGGTCGCCAGGGTGGTGGTGCCGAGCTGCACGGTCAGCTTGTCGTACGCGGTGCGCGTGGTGGTCTCGGCCGTGTCGATGTGCAGGTGGAAGGCGAGGGTGTACGTCGTGCAGCCGGCCGGGACCGTCAACGACTGCGACAGGGTCTCGGTGCGGGTTCTGCCGTCCCCGCCCAGCCACGCCTTGTACGACCCGGTGCGCGCCGGCTGTCCGGCCGAGTTGGTGATCACGCCGGAGGTGGCGGTCCACGGCGCGGTGCCGGACTCGAAACTGGTGTTGCCGACCACCTGACCACCGGCGCAGTTCCCGCCGTCGGTGACGGTGAGGCGGTAGGTGGCCGTCCGACTCACCGAGCCGGTGCCGGTGACCGTGACGGTGAAGGCGCCGGCGGTGGCCGTCGGCGAGGCGGTCACGGTCATCGTGGCGGAGCCACCGGAGGTGACCGACGCGGGACTGAACGACACGGTGACGCCGGCAGGCACGCCGGAGGCCGACAGGGTCACGGTCTGGGCGCTGCCGCCAGTGGTGGCGGTGCGGACGGTGGCGGTGGCGGACGCGCCGCGGGCGACGGTGCCGGAGGTCGGGCTCACCGTGACGGAGAAGTCGTCGGTCGGGTTGCCGGTGCCGACCGCGAGCTGCCAGAGGGCGTAGGCCACCCCGTCGGCGCTGCGGTCGAGGTGGGTGGAGCTGATGTTGCTGATCGTGTCGCAGGAACGGTGGTAGCAGGGATCGTAGGAGGCGTTGGCGGTGCCGCCCCACTTGGCGGCCTGGGCGCTGGTCTTGCGGGCGCTGGCGCCGGTGGCGTACCCGGAGGTGGGAATGCCGGCCTGCTGGAAGGAGTAGTCGTCCGAGCGGCCCTGTCCCTCGACGTTCTCCTCCGGCTGCAGCCCCAGCGAGTCCCAGTACGCCTTCAGCGGAGCCGCGGTGGTGGAGGTGAGCCGGTTGATGAAGTAGCCGCCGTTGGTCGAGGCGACCATGTCGAAGTTGTAGTAGCCCTTGATGTGACCGCGCTGGGTGGCGGTGAGCGAGTTGACATAGAACTCGGAGCCGTTGAGGCCCTGCTCCTCGTCGGTCCACCAGGCGAACCGGACCCGTTTGGTCATGGTCGGGTTCTGCTGGGCCAGCACCAGCGCGTTCTCCAACAGGACCGCCGAGCCGGAGCCGTTGTCGTTGACGCCGGGGCCGGCGGCGACGCCGTCGAGGTGCGCCCCGAACATGACGACCTGGTCGGCAGGGCCGTGCGGCCACTCGGCGAGGAGATTGTTCGACCGGTACACGCAGGTCGTGCAGGTCTGCTCGGTGACGGTGTAACCGGCCGCCTCAAGCGTGGACCTCACGTAGGCGACCGAGGCGGTGTAGCCGGCCGAGCCGGCCCGGCGGTTGCCGCCGTTGCCGGTGGCGATCGTGTGGAACCGGCTCACGTGGGCCTGGACGTTCGCCACCGAGATGTCCGGCGCCGCCAGCGCGGCCACCGGGGCGGCGGTCGGCCGGATGGCGGTGGCCGGTGGCGCGGCCAGCGTCATCGTCACCGCGGCGAGCACGGCCACGGCGAGTCCGGTCGTCGACGTTCTCAATCTCATGTGGGCTCCTCATGGCCGCCGGGGCGTGACCGGCCCCGATCCGGGGTACGCGGGACGCCCGCGACCCGGGGGTGAGGTCGCGGCGGCCACACCGGTGATTGAGACACTGGCATGCATCAATCACATGGTCAATCGGCCGGACGGCGTCACACGTCCGGGCCGCCGGGGCGACGGCAACGGCCGGCACTTCTCGGCGCCGGCCGGCTCAACCCTTCACGCAGACCACCTGCTTGAGGTGCGCCACCACCTCGACCAGATCGTCCTGCTGGGCCATCACCCGGGTGATGTCCTTGTACGCGCCGGGGATCTCGTCGACCACCCCGGCGTCCTTGCGGCACTCCACCCCCTCGGTCTGCCGCCGCAGATCCTCGATGCCGTACGTCCGCTTCGCCTGCGCACGCGACATCCGCCGTCCCGCGCCGTGCGACGCCGAGCAGTACGCGTCCGGATTGCCCCGCCCCCGCACGATGTACGAGCCGGTGCCCATCGATCCCGGGATGATGCCCAGGTCCCCCCGCCCGGCGCGGATCGCCCCCTTGCGGGTGACCAGCAGGTCCACGCCGTCGTAGCTCTCCTCCGCCACGTAGTTGTGGTGACACGAGATCGGCTCGCCGTAGCTGACCTGCGGGAAGTGCTCCCGCAGCACGGCGCAGAGCAGGGCCAGCATGACCGCCCGGTTGCGCCGGGCGTACTCCTGCGCCCACCACAGGTCCCGGCGGTACGCGGCCATCTCCGGCGTACCGGCGAGGAAAACCGCCAGGTCGCGGTCGGGCAGGTCGGCGTTGTGCGGCAACCCCCGGGCCACCCCGATGTGCCGCTCGGCCAACTCCTTGCCGATGTTGCGGGAACCGGAGTGCAGCATCAGCCACACCTGCCCGGCGTCCGGACCGCCCTGCTCCAGGCAGACCTCGATGAAGTGGTTGCCGCCACCGAGGGTGCCCAGCTGCCGCTGGGCCCGGGTCTCCAGCTGGGCCACCCGGCGGTCCAGCTCGCCGAAGCGCCGCCAGAACTCCACCCAGCCGGCCTGCTCCAGGCCCGGCACCCGACGCGGGTCGACGGCGTCGGCGCGCTGCTGGAAACCGACCGGGATGGTCGCCTCGATCGCCGACCGCAGCGCGGAGAGGCTGTCGGGCAGGTCGGCGGCGGTCAGCGAGGTACGCACCGCGCTCATCCCACAGCCGATGTCCACGCCGACGGCGGCCGGAGACACGGCCTGACGCATGGCGATGACGGAACCGACCGTGGCGCCCTTGCCGTAGTGCACGTCGGGCATGACAGCGACACCGTGCACCCAGGGCAGCGCGCCGATGTTGCGCAGCTGCCGGGCCGCCTGCGGCTCGATGCCGTGCGGGTCGGTCCAGACGCGTACCGGTGCCCGGGTGCCCGGCAACGGGGTGAATGCCATGGTCGTCTCCTTGGTCGTCGTGTCCCGCCCAGGCGGGTGCGGCCGGCCGACCCGCGTTCGCGCGGGCGGTACCCGCTCCGGTGGGTGCCGGGGCCGGCGTCGGGGTGTGCGGAGGGTAGGTTCCCGCCGGTGTGCGGCCGAAGCCGTCGGCGTGGCCCGGGAACGAGAAAGCCGCCCGGTCCCGGGTGGGGTGGGCGGCCGTGTCGGCGACGCGTGCGCTATCCGCGTCGCCGCCCTGGTCGCCGACCACACCGGCCTCGGTCTGGTTCGCCGGCCGACAGCGTGGCACCACCACAGGGCCACAGCCGCGTCGGGTGGGTGCTGATCAGCTGCGGCACGGTGGGCTCCCGGAGATCTTCGGCGTGCTGGTGTGTCGTCGACCGTAGGTGGACCGCCCGGCAGGCGCAACGGATAATCGCCGTACCACGATGGGCGGTCGCCCGCGCGCAGCGGCCACCGCGCCGCACCGCGAGGCGGTACGGTGACCGACCATGGCACTGGTCCGCTGCGACTTCTCCTCCGCGGCGCTCGGCCTCGACACCTCGATGCAGGTGATCCTGCCCGAGCCCGCCACGTCCCCGAGCCGACCGGCCGACCGGGACCCGCCCGTGTTGTACCTGCTGCACGGCCTCACCGACGACGAGACCGGTTGGCTACGCCGGACCTCGATCGAGCGGTACGCGCAGCCCCTGGGACTGGCCGTCGTGATGCCGCGCGCCGAGCGGAGCTTCTACACCGACGAGGAGCACGGCAACCGGTTCTGGGCGTTCCTCACCGACGAACTGCCCCAGGTGTGCCGGTCGTTGTTCCGGCTGTCCGACCGTCGGGAGGACACCTTCGTCGCCGGTCTGTCGATGGGCGGCTACGGGGCGGTGAAGTGGGCGCTGCGTCACCCGGACCGGTTCGCCGCCGCCGCCAGCCTCTCCGGGGCCCTCAACGTCGCCCACCGGCGCAACCACCCGACCCGCCCGCCGGACGCCCGGGTGTGGCACACCGTGTGGGGCGACCGGGCGGTGGCCGACGGCGACGACGACACGGTGGCCCTGGTGCGCAGCGCCGGACCGGACACACCGGCGCTCTACGTGGCCTGCGGCACCGAGGATTTCCTGCATGAGGACAATCTGACGTTCGTCGAGGCGGCGCGGGAGCGGGGTGTGCCTCTCACCGTTGACTTCTCCCCCGGCGACCACGACTGGGCGTACTGGGACGCGAAGATCCAGGACGTGCTGTCCTGGCTGCCGCTGCGTACCCGCACCGACGGCGTACCCCCTGAGTCCGGCCCGCGGAGCCGGGCCGGCGACTACCGGGGCGGCAGCGAGGACGCCGCCACCGGGAAGTCGAAGTAGGTGTCGGGGTACGGCTCGTCGACGAGGCGGTAGTGCCACCATTCCCGGTCGTAGTTGACGAATCCCTGCTGCGTCATCAGCCGTTTCAACAACTGGCGGTGCTGCCGGGCGGCGCCGGTGATCCGCGGGTCGTCGGTGTGCGCGAGGGGATCGAAGCAGTCGAAGCCGGTGCCCATGTCCACGCTGCCGTCGGCGAACCGGCGGTCGGCGGGCGCGGTGCAGGCCACCACCGGCTGCCCCGGCGGGCGGCTCGCCCCGGGCGGTACGGGCAGCGGTTGCAGGGTGAGGTCGACCGTGCTGCCCCGACTGTGCGAGGTGGGCGCACCGAGGTACCCGTCAGCGAAGAGCCGGTCCTTGGCCACCCGGGGGTAGAACTCGGCCTTCATCCGCTGGTCGGTGGGATCTTTCGCCCAACGGACGAAGTCGTCGACGGCCCGCCGCGGGCGGTAGCAGTCGTACACCCGCAGGCCGTACCCGTACCCGCGGGCGGTGGCCTGGACCCGGCTCAGCGCCTCGGCGGCCGAACGGGTGAGCAGGCAGACCGGTTGCTGGTAGCCGTCGACGGGCCGGCCGAGGAAGTTGTGGCCGGTGGCGTACCGGATATCGGTGGTGATGCTCGGATCGACCTCGGACAGCACCACGACATCGGC
>NZ_SMKF01000016.1 GCF_004348325.1 Micromonospora sp. KC213
CACCCGCACCGCCGCCGGCACCCGCTCCACCGCCAACCCCGGACCCGCCCCCGGCGACCGAGTCGGTCCCGGTTCCAGACCCACCGCACACCCACGGGTCCGCCCCGGGCGCCGCACCGGAACCACAACCGACCCGTCGTTCCGCCGCCGGACGTGGCGGCGCCGGCAGCCGGTTCTGGCAGGCCGTCGTGGGCGGCGCCGCGGTGCTGGTGCTGCTGGCACTCTGCGGCATCGGCGCCGCCGCCGTCCTGATCGAACGTACCGAGCAGGCCGCGCCGGACCCATCGCCGGGCACGACCGTCCCCGGTGCCGAGCCGGCCGGAGGCGACCTCGACTCCCGGGACACCGACCGACAGCCGCTGACCGCCAAGGAGGTGTTTCCCGGCAAGACGCTGGTGATCACCGCCGGCGAGCCCGCGTACGAGGTACTGAAGACCCACTCCAGCGGCAGTTGCGCGGTGGCGGCCACCGGGGAGCTCGGTGATTTGCTGGTCCGGCTCGGATGCAGCCAGGTGGTCCGGGCGACGGTACGCACCGCCGACCGCCGGCGCCTGGCCACCGTCGGCCTGTTCAACCTCCCCGACCGGGGCACCGCCCAGCAGGTCCAGGGGCGGATCCGGGAGTTGCTCGACGAGCGACAGGGCCGCTTCCGGGGGATGGCCGCCGGCGACGGCACCGAGGCGGTCAGCACCGCCGCTGCCCGGGTCGGTTGGCAGGTACGCGGCCACTACGTCGCCTACTGCCTGGTGGTACGGGCCGACGGCGAGCCGCTGCCGGCCAACGACACCACCGCCCGCGAGATCCTGTACGACATGCTGGAACTGCACCTCGACCAGAGCGTGCTCCAGCGGCGCACCACCGGCGGCTACGCCGGACAGCCCACCACCCGGGAGGGCGCCGACCGCCACGGCGGGGAGGACCCGCCGCAGGACTGAACCGGCCGACAGCGGGCGAGGCCCGGTCCGCGCAGCGGGCCGGGCCTCGCCCGGCTCACGCCTCGGCGGGTACCCGCAGCCGACGGGTGAGGTCGGCACGGCGGGCGTACTCCGCCGGGTCGGCCGGGTAGCCGACCTCGACCAGGGCCAGCCCGTGCGCGGGCGCGACGGTCACCTCGCTGGACCGTTCCCGCCGGGTCAGCAGGCTGGCCGGCCACGCCGCCGGGCGGCGGCCGTCCCCGGCGACCAGCATCGCGCCGACCAGGCTGCGCACCATGTTCTGGCAGAAGGCGTCGGCCTGCACGGTGGCGACCAGAATGCCGTCCGGGTCGCGTCGCCAGTCCAGCCGGGTCACCTCGCGCAGCGTGGTGGCGTTCTCCTTGCGCCGGCAGTACGCGGCGAAGTCGTGTTCCCCCACCAGGCCCGCCGCCGCCGCGTTCACCGCGGCCAGGTCCAGTGGCCTGGGCCAGGCCAGGGTGTCCCGTCGGCGCAGCGGCTCGACGCCCCAGGGCGCGTCGGTGACCCGGTATTCGTAGCGCCGGAAGGTCGCCGAGAACCGGGCGTCGAAGTCGGCCGGCACCTCGGTCATCGCCCGGACCCGCACGTCGCCGGGGAGCAGCCGGGCCAGCCGGCGCAGCAGCCGTCCCTCGTGCTCCCGCCACACGGTCGCGGGCAGGTCGAGGTGGCAGACCTGCCCGGTGGCGTGCACCCCGGCGTCGGTCCGGCCGGCCACGGTCAGGCCGGTCGCGGCGCCCGCCCCGAGCACCAGGTCCAGCGTCTCGGTGAGCACCCCGGCGACCGTACGGCGGGTCGGCTGGACCGCCCAGCCGGAGAAGTCGGTGCCGTCGTACGACACGTCCAGCCGCAGCCGGGTCCGTCCGTCCACCGCGTACCTCCAGTCACGGGTCGGGCCCGGCACCCACAGGGATGCCGGGCCCGACGAAGACCTTGCTCAGGCCTTGTTCTGCTCGTTGTTCTCCTCGACGGCGAGGTCGCTGTCCTCGCGCGCCGCGGCGGTGTCGCCGGACGCCGACACCGGAGCCTCGGCGTCCTGGTCGTCGTCGGTCGACTTCGGGGTCTCCTCCGCCGGCGCGAGCGCCTCGACCTTGTCCTGCTGGGCGGTCTTGCGGGCAGCGGTCTTCTTGTTCGCCTTGGGCTCGGCGACCTGAAGCTCCTCGACCAACTCGATGATCGCCATGGGAGCGGCGTCACCCTTGCGCGGACCGGTCTTCACGATCCGGGTGTAGCCACCGTTGCGGTTGGCGTACCGGGGCGCGATCTGGTCGAACAGGGCGTAGACCACGTCCTTGTCCTTGACGACGCCCAGCACCCGCCGCCGCGACGCGAGGTCGCCCCGCTTGGCCTTGGTGATGAGCTGCTCGGCCAGCGGACGCAGCCGCCGGGCCTTCGTCTCGGTGGTCTGGATCTTGCCGTGCTGGAACAGCGCGGTGGCCAGGTTGGCCAGCATCAGCCGCTCGTGCGCGGGGCTGCCGCCGAGGCGGGGGCCCTTGGTGGGCGTGGGCATTGTTGGTGCTCCTCAGGTGTGGCGGCAGCGCGGACTAGAGCTGCTCGGTCTCGCGGTAGTCGTCGGTGTCGTAGTCGGCCTCGCCGAAGGCGTCCACGACGTGCGCCGGGTCGAAGTTCGGGGCCGAGTCCTTCAGCCCCAGACCCATCCCGGCGAGCTTCATCTTGACCTCGTCGATCGACTTCTGACCGAAATTGCGGATGTCGAGGAGGTCGGCCTCGGTGCGCCCGATCAGCTCACCAACGGAGTTGATGCCCTCGCGCTTGAGGCAGTTGTAGGAGCGGACGGTGAGGTCCAGCTCCTCGATCGGCAGGGCCAGGTCCGCCGCGAGCTGAGCGTCCTGCGGAGACGGCCCGATGTCGATACCCTCGGCGGTCTCGTCCAGCTCCCGGGCCAGGCCGAAGAGTTCCACCAGCGTCGAACCGGCCGAGGCCAGCGCGGTACGCGGCCCCATCGACGCCTTGGTCTCGACGTCGATGATCAGCCGGTCGAAGTCGGTCCGCTGCTCGACCCGGGTCGCCTCGACCCGGTAGGTCACCTTGAGCACCGGCGAGTAGATCGAGTCGACCGGGATCCGGCCGATCTCGGCGCCCGCCTGCTTGTTCTGCGCCGCCGTGACGTAGCCACGCCCCCGCTCGACGGTCAGCTCCATGTCGAGCCGGCCCTTGCCGTTGAGGGTGGCGAGCTTGAGGTCGGGGTTGTGCACCGAGACGCCGGCCGGGGGCTGGATGTCACCCGCGGTCACGTCGCCCGGACCCTGCTTGCGCAGGTACATGCTGACCGGCTCATCGTGCTCGGAGCTGACGCAGAGCTCCTTGATGTTCATGACGAGCTCGACCACGTCCTCCTTGACCCCGGGGATGGTGGTGAACTCGTGCAGCACGCCGTCGATCTTGATCGAGGTGACGGCCGCACCCGGGATGGACGACAGCAGCGTACGCCGCAGCGAGTTGCCCAGGGTGTAGCCGAAGCCGGGCTCCAGCGGCTCGATGGTGAACCGGGACCGGGTCTCGTTGATCGACTCCTCGGAGAGGGTCGGTCGCTGGCTGATGAGCATTTCTTCTCTTCTCTTCCGGGACGCCCGCTATATGACGCCCACGACAAAACTGTTCCGGTGGTCCGCCCCGAAGGGCGGACCACCGCAACGAGCCCCTACTTCGAGTAGAGCTCGACGATCAGCTGCTCCTGCACCTGGGTGTCGATCACCTGGCGGGCCGGCAGCGAGTGCACGAGGATCTTCATCTGGCTGGGGATCGCCTCCAGCCAGGCCGGCACCGACCGCGAACCGGCCTGAGCCTGCGCCACCAGGAACGGGGTGAGCTGCTTGCTCTTCTCCCGGACCTCGATGATGTCGTGCTCCTTGACCCGGTACGACGGGATGTCGACCTTTTTGCCGTTCACGGTGAAGTGTCCGTGCTTGACCAACTGGCGGGCCATGTCCCGGGAACCGGCGTAACCGGCCCGGTAGACCACGTTGTCCAGCCGCGACTCGAGGATCTGCAGGAGGACCTCACCGGTCTTGGCCTGCTTGGCCACAGCCTCCTCGTAGTAACCGCGGAACTGCTTCTCCAGCACGCCGTAGACGCGACGGGCCTTCTGCTTCTCACGGAGCTGGAGCAGGTACTCCGTCTCCTTGGTGCGGCCGCGGCCGTGCTGCCCGGGCGGGAACGGCCGGGACTCGAACGGGCACTTCGGTCCATCGCACTTGCTGCCCTTGAGGAACAGCTTCATCTTCTCCCGCCGGCAACGGCGGCAGTCAGCACCGGTGTAACGAGCCATCTCTCTCTAACCTCTCAGACCCGGCGACGCTTCGGCGGACGGCAGCCGTTGTGCGGCTGCGGGGTGACGTCGGAGATCTGCCCGACCTCGAGGCCCACGGCCTGCAGCGAACGGATGGCGGTCTCCCGACCGGAGCCGGGGCCCTTGACGAACACGTCGACCTTGCGCATGCCGTGCTCCATGGCCCGACGCGCGGCGGCCTCGGCGGCCAGCTGCGCGGCGAACGGAGTCGACTTGCGGGAGCCCTTGAAACCCACCTGGCCCGCGGAGGCCCAGGAGATGACCGCACCGGTCGGGTCCGTGATGGACACGATGGTGTTGTTGAAGGTGCTCTTGATGTGCGCCTGCCCGTGGGCGACGTTCTTGCGTTCCTTGCGCCGGACCTTCTTGACAGCGGCTCCGGCACGAGCCTTCGGTGGCATAAGTCTGTGCGCTCCTAGTTGACTTCCCGATACAGGTTGCGGCCTGGCCTTGCTCGGCGGACCTAGACCCGTATTCCGGTCTACGTCTTACTTCTTGCCGGGCTTCTTCTTGCCGGCCACGGTCCGCTTCGGGCCCTTGCGGGTCCGCGCGTTGGTCCGGGTCCGCTGGCCACGCACAGGCAGGCCCCGGCGGTGCCGGATGCCGGCGTAGCAGCCGATCTCAACCTTGCGGCGGATGTCAGCGGCGACCTCGCGGCGCAGGTCACCTTCAACCTTGTAGTTCGCCTCGATGTGGTCGCGGAGCTGCACCAGCTCCTCGTCCGTGAGGTCCCGAGCGCGCTTGTCCGGCGAGATGCCGGTGGCGGCGAGCGTCTCCAGGGCGCGCGTGCGGCCGACCCCGAAGATGTAGGTGAGCGCGATCTCCATCCGCTTCTCGCGGGGGAGGTCCACGCCGACTAGACGTGCCATGTGCGGGCGTACTCCTCGTGATGTTGTGGCGGAGGTGTGGACCCGTCCCACCCCGCTACCGACCGCCCTGTCCCTCCGGCGCCTTCGCGCCGCCGACCGGGGATGGTCGCTGCCCAAGCGGGCCCCGGCCTCCGACCGGGGGTCAGCCACGATCGAGTACGCCCTGCGTACCGCTCGCGGCTGGGACGAGCTGATGATGTGTGCGGTGGGGATCTGCCCGCCGGGTGAGGCTCCGCCGCCGCTCGTCACGGTCGGCGGGGACGACTCAGCCCTGGCGCTGCTTGTGGCGCGGGTCCTGGCAGATGACCATGACCCGGCCGTGCCGGCGGATCACCCGGCACTTGTTGCAGATCCTCTTGACGCTCGGCTTGACCTTCACGGTTGCCTTACTTCCCATCTGGCCCGGAGTCGCGACGACGCGCGACGCCGGACGTCGAAGACGGACACGGGGACGTCCCGGCCGTCGTCAGGCTTACTTGTAGCGGTAGACGATGCGCCCGCGGGTCAGATCGTACGGCGAGAGTTCGACGACGACCCGGTCCTCCGGCAGGATACGGATGTAGTGCTGCCGCATCTTGCCGCTGATGTGAGCCAGCACCTTGTGGCCGTTCGCGAGCTCCACCCGGAACATGGCGTTCGGCAGGGGCTCGATGACCCGACCCTCGATCTCGATGGCTCCGTCTTTTTTCGGCATGTCCTCCGCTGTCCTGACGTCGGTTACTCCGGACGGCCCACAACGTCTTACACGGGCTTCCGATCATGATCGAGAGCCCGCGCCAGCCGCGGCTCCGGCTCCCACTGAAGCGCTAGTGGGCATGCCGGAGTGGACGCTGTGCGCCGATCAGAAAGTGTACGCCGGCCGGCGGCGCTCGCCAAACCGGCCACCCGGTCGGTCGCCCGGCCGGAGGATTTCGCGTGACCCACGCCACTCCCCCGCCGCCCGAGAGCGCTTCCGCCGGCACGCCTTCACAAGCTGCCGCAAACCGCGGCGTCCCCACTGCCGGGGACTCCAAGCGTCCGCAACCGGAGCCGATCCTCCACCCGGCGGCGCGGTCAGGCCGCCGGGAAGTCGGCGGGCTGGCGGGCGGTGACCAGATCGCCGAGGCGGGCCCGGCCGCCGTCGAACGCGGTGAGCACCCAGACCCCGTCCGGCAGCAGGGCCATCGAGTGTTCGACGTGTACGGCCATCGACCTGTCCCGGGTGACGACCGTCCAGCCGTCGGCCAGTTCGACCGTACGCGGCGAACCCATGGTGATCATCGGCTCGATGGCCAGCGCCATGCCGGGCACCAGTCGGGGGCCCTTGCCCGGGCGGCCATGGTTCAGCACGTGCGGATCCTGGTGCATCTCGGTGCCGATGCCGTGCCCGCCGTAGCCGTCGACGATGCCGTACCGGCCGCCCTTGCGGACCGCGACCTCCACCGCGTGAGAGATGTCGGTCAGCCGACCCTTCCCACTGGCGGCACCACGCGCGGCAGCCGCGATGCCCGCCCACATCGCGTCCTCGGCGACAGCGGCCATTCTCAGCAGCGCCGGGGCGACGTCACCCACGCCGACGGTGATCGCCGCGTCGCCGTGCCATCCGTCCAGCACCGCCCCGCAGTCGATCGAGATCAGGTCACCGTCGCGGAGCACCTGCTGCGGCGACGGGATGGCGTGCACCACCTGTTCGTTGACCGAGGAGCAGATCGAGGCGGGGAAGCCGTGGTAGCCCTTGAACGACGGGACCGCACCCGCCTCACGGATGGTCGCCTCGGCGATCGCGTCCAGGTCGGCGGTGCTGACCCCGGGAGCCACCGCCTCCCGCATCCGACGCAGGGCCTCGGCGACCACCAGACCGGCGGCCCGCATCTTCTCGATCTGGTCGGGGGTCTTCAGCTGGATGTCCAGCTGGGGACGGCGCATCGAGCGATCACCTTTCGTTACCGGACAGCGAACAGCGGGGCACGTCGGCACGTACCCCGCTGTTGCCACTCTATCCGCCGGCTCCCGGCGGAGGTGTCACCCGCCGTACGAGCGCAGCGCGTCGATGGCGCGGACCGTGACGTCCTCCACCGGGCCGGTGGCGTCGATGCCGACCAGCTTGCCCTGGGCGCCGTAGTAGTCCACCAGCGGCGCGGTCTTGTCGGCGTACTCCCGCAACCGGGCCGCGATGGTCTCCGGCTTGTCGTCGTCCCGTTGGAACAACGCGGCACCACAGCGGTCGCAGACACCCTCACGCGTGGTGGCGTCGAACTCGACGTGCCAGATCTTGCCGCAGCCCCGGCAGGTGCGCCGCCCGGACAGCCGCCGAATCACCTCGTCGTCGTCGACGACCAGCTCCAGCACCAGGTCCAGCGCGCTGCCGAGGTCGGCGAGGAGCTTGTCCAGCGCGGCGGCCTGCGGGGTGGTCCGGGGAAAGCCGTCGAGCAGGAAGCCGTCGGCGGCGTCCGGCTCGGCGAGCCGGTCCCGGACCATGTTGATGGTGACCTCGTCCGGGACCAGCTTGCCGGCATCCATGTAGCGCCTGGCCTCGACACCCAGCGGAGTGCCCTGCGAGACGTTCGACCGGAAGATGTCACCGGTCGAGATCTTCGGCACCGCGAGGTGCGCGGCGATGAACTCCGCCTGTGTGCCCTTGCCCGCGCCCGGCGGGCCAACCAGAACGAGTCGCATCTACCGCAGGAACCCTTCGTAGTTCCGCTGCATGAGTTGGCTCTCGATCTGCTTCACGGTCTCCAGACCGACGCCGACCATGATGAGCACAGCGGTGCCGCCGAACGGGAAGTTGAGGAACTGCTCGCTGTTCAGCCAGATGAAGAAGAAGTTCGGCAGGACCGCGACCAGACCCAGGTAGAGCGCACCCGGCAGGGTGATCCGGCTGAGGATGAAGTCGAGGTACTCCGCGGTCGGCTTGCCCGGGCGGATGCCCGGCACGAAGCCGCCGTACTTCTTCATGTTGTCCGCGACCTCGGTCGGGTTGAACGTGATCGACACGTAGAAGTACGTGAAGAAGATGATGAGCAGGAAGTAGATGATGATGTGCTCGGGCGCGGTCGCCTTGACGATGTGGTTCTGGATCCACGCCTGGACCTTGCCCGGGTCGTTCGGGTCGAAGAACTGCAGGGCCAGCTGCGGCAGGTAGAGCAGCGACGAGGCGAAGATGACCGGGATGACACCCGCCTGGTTGACCTTCAGCGGGATGTAGGTCGAGGTGCCGCCGTACATCCGTCGGCCGATCATCCGCTTGGCGTACTGCACCGGGATCCGGCGCTGCGCCTGCTCGATGAAGCAGACCGCGGTGATGACCAGCAGGACCAGGGCGAGCACCAGAGCGAACTTGGCCCAGCCCTCGTTGGTCTTGATCTTCCAGCCCTCGCTGGGGAGCCGGGCGGCGATCGAGGTGAAGATGAGGACGGACATGCCGTTGCCGACGCCGCGGTCGGTGATCAGCTCGCCGAGCCACATCACCATGCCGGTGCCGGCGGTCATCGTCATGACCAGGATGCTCAGGGTGAGCCAGTTCGGGATGCCGGTGCCCTCGGGCACGATCGGGAACTCGTCGCACTGGTTGTTGAACAGCTGCCCGGAGCGGGCCAGCGCCACGAACGCCGACGACTGCAGGATACCCAGCCCCAGGGTCAGGTAGCGGGTGTACTGGGTGATCTTCGCCTGGCCGGCCTGGCCCTCCTTGCGGAGCTGCTCCAGCCGCGGGATGACCACCGTCAGCAGCTGCAGGATGATCGACGCGGTGATGTAGGGCATGATGCCCAGCGCGAAGACCGACAGCTGCAGCAGCGCGCCACCGGAGAACAGGTCCAGCAGGTTGAGCACACCGGTGCTCCCACCCTCCTGGACCTTGTCGAGGCACTTCTGCACGTTGCCGTACGAGACGCCCGGGCTGGGCAGCGTCGCGCCCAGCCGGTAGACCGCGATGATGCCTACTGTGAACAGCAGCTTCTTGCGCAGGTCAGGCGTACGGAACGCACTGAGAAAGGCGGACAGCAACTTCTTCCTCCTGCGCGAGGCGGGCCGCCGGTGATCCCTGGCGGGTCGGGGTGGTTTCGGGCGAGTGCCCGATATCCATGGCTGGGAAGGGACTCTAACAGCCCGATCCCGGTCCGGGCAGATGCGCCCGGCTACATAAAACGAATCCGATGTTACCCGGCGCACACGCGCCTGGTAGACCATGGCGCCCGCCCAGTAGAGGAAAACTGGGCGGGCGCCATGAATCCGTGCCTTACAGCTCGGTCACCGAGCCACCGGCGGCGGTGATCTTCTCCTTGGCCGACGCGCTGAACGCGTGCGCCGACACCTGGAGAGCCACACCACCGAGGTCGCCGCTGCCGAGGACCTTCACCGGCTGGCCCTTGCGGACCGCGCCGGCGTCCACCAGCTCCTGCGGGCCGACCTGGCCGCCGTTGGGGAACAGCTCGGCCAGCCGGTCCAGGTTGACCACCTGGAAGACGACCTTGAACTTGTTCTTGAAGCCCTTCATCTTGGGCAGGCGCATGTGGATGGGCATCTGGCCACCCTCGAACGCCGCCGAGATGTTCTTGCGGGCCTTCGAGCCCTTGGTACCGCGACCGGCGGTCTTGCCCTTGGACGCCTCACCACGACCCACCCGGGTCTTCGCGGTCTTGGCGCCCGGAGCCGGACGCAGGTGGTGAACCTTGATCGTCATTACTCGACCTCCTCGACCTTCACGAGGTGGTTGACCGCGAAGATCATGCCGCGGATCTCCGGACGATCCTCCTTGACCACCACGTCGTTGATCCGCTTCAGACCGAGCGAACGCAGCGAGTCACGCTGGTTCTGCTTGGTCCCGATCTCGGACCGGACCTGGGTGACCTTCAGGCGTGCCATCAGGAGGCCACCCCCGCCCGCGACGCCAGCATGGCGGCCGGCGCGACGTCCTCGACCGGCAGACCCCGACGGGCCGCCACCGCCTCCGGGGACTCGAGCCCCTTCAGCGCGGCCACCGTGGCGTGCACGATGTTGATCGGGTTGGACGAGCCGAGGCTCTTGGAGAGCACGTCGTGGATGCCCGCGCACTCCAGGACGGCGCGCACCGGACCACCGGCGATGACACCCGTACCGGCGGAGGCCGGCTTGAGCAGCACCACACCGGCGGCTTCCTCGCCCTGCACCGGGTGCGGGATCGACTGACCGATCCGCGGCACCTTGAAGAAGTGCTTCTTGGCCTCCTCGACACCCTTGGCGATCGCCGCGGGCACCTCCTTGGCCTTTCCGTAGCCCACGCCGACGGTGCCGTCGCCGTCGCCCACGATCACCAGGGCGGTGAAGCTGAAGCGACGACCACCCTTCACGACCTTGGCGACGCGGTTGATCGCGACGACCCGCTCGAGGTGCGGGGTCTTCTCGACGGGCGCGTTTCCGCGGCCGCCCTCACGGCGGTTGTCGCGGCGACCACCCTCGTTGCCACCGGACCCGCCGCCACGGCGCTGTTGACCTGGCATCAGCAGCCTTCCTTCTCTCTCGTGACGGGGTTTCTAGAACTCGAGCCCGGCTTCGCGGGCGGCGTCGGCAAGCGCGGCTACCCGCCCCGCGTACCGGTTGCCACCGCGGTCGAAGACGACCTTGGACACACCGACCGCCTTGGCCCGCTCGGCGAGCAGAGCGCCGACCTTGCCGGCCAGGGCGCTCTTGTCGCCCTCCGCACCGCGCAGCGAGGCGTCCAGAGTCGAGGCCGACGCCAGGGTGTGACCCTTGGTGTCGTCCACGATCTGGGCGACGATGTGCCGCAGGGAGCGGGTGACCACCAAGCGGGGACGCTCGGGCGTACCGCTGATGTTCTTGCGGACCCGGAAGTGCCGACGCGCACGCCCGACGGCGCGCTTGGCGGCGACGCCGCGGCGGCGCTTGAGCAGCGTGGCGCTCACTTCTTACCTGCCTTTCCGGCCTTACGGCGGATGACCTCGCCCTGGTACTTCACGCCCTTGCCCTTGTAGGGCTCCGGCGGGCGGATCTTCCGGATGTTGGCGGCGACCTCACCGACCTGCTGCTTGTCGATGCCGGCCACGTGGAACAGCGTCGGCCTCTCCACCGTGAAGGTGATGCCGTCCGGGGCGGGCACCAGCACCGGGTGCGAGAACCCGAGCGCGAACTCGAGGTCCTTGCCCTTGGCGGTGACGCGGTAACCGGTGCCGGCGATCTCCAGGCTCTTGCGGTAGCCCTCGGTCACCCCGACGATCATGTTGGCGACCAGGGTACGGCTCAGGCCGTGCAGCTCCTTGGCCTTGCGCTCGTCGTTGGGCCGGCTGACGTGCAGCTGGCCGTCCTCGCCCCGCTCCGCCGTGATCGGCTCCGCGAGCGTGTGGGACAGCTCGCCCTTGGGGCCCTTGACCTTGACGGTCTGGCCCTCGATCGTGATGTCGACGCCGGCCGGTACCGGGATCGACTTACGTCCAATACGCGACATTTCTACCTGTCTCCCGTTACCAGACGAAGGCGAGGACTTCCCCGCCAACGCTCCGCTTGCGGGCCTGCCGGTCGGTGAGCAGCCCCTGGGACGTCGAAATGATCGCCACGCCCAGCCCGCCGAGCACCCGCGGGAGCCCGTCCGACTTGGCGTACACCCGGAGACCGGGCTTGGACACTCGCTTGATGCCGGCCAGGCTGCGCTCGCGGTTCTGGCCGTACTTCAGCTCGACGACCAGTCGCTTGCCGACGGCGCCCTCCTCGGGCTCCTCGACCGACCAGGTGGCGATGTAGCCCTCGGCCTTCAGGACCTCGGCGATGTTGGCCTTGATCTTGGAGTACGGCATCGTCACCCGGTCGTGGTACGCCTGGTTGGCGTTACGCAGACGCGTGAGCATGTCTGCGATCGGGTCGGTCATCGTCATGAAATTCGTCAACCTTTCTCGCCGGGGTTCCCCGGGCAGGGCCCGGGGCCTACGGCGAAGAGACAGTTCAGCTGACGCGCGAAGCGCGCCGGGCTATTACCAGGAAGCCTTGGACACGCCGGGCAGCTCACCGCGGTGGGCCATCTCCCGGATGCACACCCGGCAGAGACCGAACTTGCGGTAGACCGCCTTCGGACGCCCGCACCGCTGGCAGCGGGTGTACGCGCGAACCGAGAACTTCGGCTTCGCGGCCGCCTTGAGGATCAGCGCCTTCTTGGCCATTCGCTCAGTTCTCCTTGAACGGGAAGCCCAGGAGCTTGAGCAGCGCCCGGCCCTCGTCGTCGGTCGTGGCGGTCGTGACCACCGTGATGTCCATGCCCCGCTGGCGATCGATCTTGTCCTGGTCGATCTCGTGGAACACCGACTGCTCGGTCAGACCGAACGTGTAGTTGCCGTGCCCGTCGAGCTTGCGCCCGTCCAGGCCGCGGAAGTCACGGATACGCGGCAGCGCGATGGACAGCAGCCGGTCCAGGAACTCCCACATCCGGTCGCCGCGGAGGGTGACCTTCGCGCCGATCGGCATGCCCTCGCGCAGCTTGAACTGCGCGATCGACTTGGTCGCGCGCCGCACCAGCGGCTTCTGGCCGGTGATGGTGGCCAGGTCGCGGACCGCGCCGTCGATCAGCTTGGCGTCGCGAGCGGCCTCGCCGACACCCATGTTGACGACGATCTTGACCAACCGCGGAACCTGCATGGGGTTCGCGTAGTTGTGCTGCTTCTGCAGCTCGGCCACGATCTCGTTACGGTACCGCTCCTTGAGGCGCGGCATGGTTTTGGTTTCGGTAGCCGTGGTCATCACAGGTCCTTACCGGTGCTACGCGCGATGCGGACCTTCTGGCCGTTGTCGTCGATGCGGTAGCCGACGCGGGTCGGGTTCCCGTCGGAGTCCAGGACCTGCACGTTCGAGACGTGGATCGGGGCCTCCTGGGTGACGATGCCACCGGTCTTGGCGCCACGCTGGGTGGTGCTGATGCGGGTGTGCTTCTTGACCCGGTTCACGCCCTCGACCAGGACCTTGTCCTGCCGCGGGTAGGCCGCGATGACCTTGCCCTTGGCGCCCTTGTCCTTGCCGGCGATGACGACGACCGTGTCGCCCTTCTTGACCTTCACGGTCACAACACCTCCGGCGCGAGAGAAATGATCTTCATGAACCGCTTGTCCCGCAGCTCCCGGCCCACCGGGCCGAAGATACGGGTACCGCGCGGGTCCCCACCGTCCTTGATGATGACGGCGGCGTTCTCGTCGAAGCGGATGTACGAGCCGTCCGGCCGCCGCTTCTCCTTGGCGGTGCGGACGACGACGGCCTTGACGACGTCGCCCTTCTTCACACCGGCACCCGGGATCGCGTCCTTGACCGTGGCCACGATGACGTCGCCGATGCTCGCGTAGCGCCGACCGGAGCCACCGAGAACCCGGATGCACAGGATCTCCCGGGCACCCGTGTTGTCGGCGACGCGCAGTCGCGACTCCTGCTGAATCACGTCTATCTCCTATGTCTGCCGGTTCTCCGGCCGCCCGCGGGCGGCCGGAGCCTGGCGGAACCTGCGCCCGACCGATGCCGGCCGAGCTCGAGCCTTCGCTACTTGGCCTTCTCGAGGATCTCCACGAGCCGCCACCGCTTGGTGGCGGAGAGCGGCCGGGTCTCCATGATCAGGACCCGGTCGCCGATGCCGGCCGAGTTCTGCTCGTCGTGCACCTTCAGCTTGCTGGTCCGGCGCATGATCTTGCCGTACAGCGCGTGCTTGACCCGGTCCTCGACCTCGACCACGACGGTCTTTTCCATCTTGTCGCTGACTACGAGGCCCTCACGCACCTTACGGCGGGCCCGCGCGGCGGCGGTGGTGTTCTCGCTCATGATGCAGTCACCTCAGTCGGCGCGGCCGAGAGCCCCAGCTCGCGCTCACGCATGATCGTGTAGATCCGGGCGATCTCCCGACGGATGACCTGCAGCCGCCGGTTGTTGTCCAGCTGCCCGGTTGCGGCCTGCACGCGGAGGTTGAACAGCTCCGCCTTGGCCTCGCGCAGCTTCGTGACCAGCTCCTCCTCGGAGAGCTCACGCAGCTCGGAAGGCTTGACGCCCGCTGCCATCAGGATTCACCCACTTCGCGCGTCACAATGCGGCACTTCATCGGGAGCTTGTGGATCGCGCGACGCATCGCCTCTCGCGCGATCTGCTCGTTGGGGAAGGACATCTCGAAGAGAACCCGCCCCGGCTTCACGTTGGCGACCCACCACTCGGGCGAGCCCTTACCGGAACCCATCCGGGTTTCCGCCGGCTTCTTGGTCAGGGCCTGGTCCGGGAAGATCGTGATCCAGACCTTGCCGCCACGCTTGATGTGGCGGGTCATCGCGATACGCGCCGACTCGATCTGGCGGTTGGTCACGTACGCCGGCTCGAGAGCCTGGATCCCGAACTCGCCGAACACCACCCGGTTACCACCCTTGGACGCGCCACTGCGGTCCGGGTGGTGCGGCTTGCGGAAGCCCTTCGGGGGCTTGCGCGGCATCAGCATCTGTCAGCCCTCCTGCTGCGTTTCTGCCGGCTGAGTCGCGGCTGCGGCCACGGCCCCGGCGTCGACCGGCTCACCGGCCGGCGTCTCCGCCTGCTGCGCGATGGTGGTCGCGGCAGCCCGGCCGGCCTCGGTGCCACCGGCGGTCGTGCCGGACGAACCCGACCGGCCACGGCGCGGCCGCTCGGGGCGGTCGCCACGGTCACGGCGCGGGCGGGACGGGCCGGTCTCGGCCGGAGCCTCCCGGCCCGGGACGGCGTCGCCCTTGTAGATCCAGACCTTCACGCCGATCCGGCCGAAGGTGGTCCGGGCCTCGAAGAAGCCGTACTCGATGTTGGCCCGCAGCGTGTGCAGCGGGACCCGACCCTCGCGGTAGAACTCGGTCCGGCTCATCTCGGCGCCGCCGAGGCGGCCCGAGACCTGGACCCGGATGCCCTTGCAGACCGGGTTCTTCATCGCCGACTGCATCGCCTTGCGCATCGCACGGCGGAAGCTGACCCGGCTGGAGAGCTGCTCGGCGACGCCCTGGGCGACCAGCTGCGCGTCCGACTCGGGGCTCTTCACCTCGATGATGTTCAGCTGGACCTGCTTGCCGGTGAGCTTCTCCAGCTCGCCGCGGATCCGGTCGGCCTCCGCACCCTTACGGCCGATGACGATGCCCGGCCGGGCGGTGTGGATGTCCACGCGGACCCGGTCCCGGGTGCGCTCGATGTCGACCTTGGAAATGCCGGCGCGCTCCAGGCCCTTGGACATCATCCGGCGGATCTTGACGTCCTCGCCGATGTAGTCCTTGTAGAGCTTGTCTGCGAACCAGCGGGACTTCCAGTCGGTCGAGATGCCGAGCCGGAACCCAGTGGGGTGAACCTTCTGACCCATTACTCGGCACCCTCCGTCGTGCTCTGCCCCTCAGCCGCCCCGGCCTGGTTCGCCGGCTCGGCCTTCTTCGCCGACTTCTTCGGCGCGGCCGGCGCGACCGCCTCCACCGCCACGGTGATGTGGCAGGTGCGCTTGCGGATCCGGTACGCCCGGCCCTGCGCCCGCGGCCGGAACCGCTTCATCGTCGGGCCCTCGTCGACGAACGCCTCGCTGACGAGCAGCGCGTCGGGGTCCAGCCGCTCGTTGTTCTCCGCGTTGGCGATCGCGCTCGCGAGCACCTTGTACACCTGCTCGCTCGCAGCCTGCGGCGCGAACTGCAGCACCGTGAGCGCCTCCTTCGCGGGCAGGCCGCGGACGAGGTTGACCACCCGGCGCGCCTTCATCGGCGAGATGCGCACGTGTCGCGCAACCGCCCGCGCGCCCGGAAGCACCGGAGCGTCGCCCTTTCCTGGCATCGCTGTAACCCCTTGTTCCTCTATCCGTATGCCCGCGGCGTCAGCGCCGGCGGCTCTTCCGGTCGTCCTTCTCGTGACCCTTGAACGTGCGGGTCAGCGCGAACTCGCCGAGCTTGTGCCCGACCATGGCCTCGGTCACGAACACCGGGACGTGCTTGCGTCCGTCGTGCACGGCGATCGTGTGCCCGAGCATCTCGGGAATGATCGTCGAGCGCCGCGACCAGGTCTTGATGACGTTCTTCGAGCCCTTGTCGTTCTGCGTCTCCACCTTCTTGAGCAGGTGGTCGTCGATGAACGGGCCCTTCTTCAGGCTGCGAGGCATGCTCTATCTCCCTCAGCCGCGCTTACGCGTGGCGTAGCGGCGGCGGACGATCAGCCGGTCGCTCGGCTGGCCCTTACGACGGGTGCGGCCCTCGGGCTTACCCTGCGGGTTGACCGGGTGGCGGCCACCGGAGGTCTTACCCTCACCACCACCGTGCGGGTGGTCGACCGGGTTCATCGCGACACCACGGACGGTCGGGCGCTTGCCCTTCCACCGCATCCGGCCGGCCTTACCCCAGTTGATGTTCGACTGGTCGGCGTTGCCGATCTCGCCGATGCTCGCGCGGCACCGCACGTCGACCCGCCGGATCTCGCCGGACGGCATGCGCAGGGTCGCGTACGCGCCCTCCCGGCCGAGCAGCTGGATGCCGACGCCGGCCGAACGGGCCAGCTTGGCGCCACCACCCGGACGAAGCTCCACGTTGTGGATCGTCGTACCGACCGGGATGTTGCGCAGCGGCAGGTTGTTGCCCGGCTTGATGTCCGCGCTCGGGCCCGACTCGACCGCGTCGCCCTGCTTCAGGTCCTTCGGCGCGAGGATGTAGCGCTTCTCGCCGTCGGCGTAGTGCAGCAGCGCGATGCGCGCGGTGCGGTTCGGGTCGTACTCGATGTGGGCGACCTTCGCCGGCACGCCGTCCTTGTCGACCCGCTTGAAGTCGATCAGACGGTACTGCCGCTTGTGCCCACCGCCGTGGTGCCGGGCGGTGATCCGACCGTGGGCGTTGCGACCGCCCTTCTTCGGCAACGGAGCCAGTAGCGACTTCTCCGGCGTCGACCGGGTGATCTCGGCGAAGTCGGCGACGCTGGAGCCACGCCGGCCCGGCGTCGTCGGCTTGTACTTACGGATAGCCATTGTCTACACCCCTCAGCTGACCGGGCCGCCGAAGGCCTCGATACGGTCACCGTCAGCCAGCTTCACGATCGCCCGCTTGGTCGCCTTGCGCTGACCGAAGCCGGTCTTGGTGCGCTTGCGCTTGCCCTGGCGGTTGAGCGTGTTGACCGTCAGGACGCGGACGTTGAAGATCTGCTGGATAGCGATCTTGATCTCGGTCTTGTTGGCGTCCGGGTGCACCAGGAAGGTGTACCAGTTCCGGTTCAGCTCGCTGTAGCTCTTCTCCGAGACGACCGGCGCGACGATGACGTCCCGCGGGTCGGCGATCGTGCTCACTTGCCATCCTCCTCGGTGGTCTCGGCGGGAACACCGAGGAACTCGTCCAGGGCGTCCTTGGTGAAGACCACGTCGTCGGCCACCAGCACGTCGTACGTGTTGAGCTGGCCGGCCTCGATCAGGTGCACCCGCGGCTCGTTGCGCAGCGACACCCAGTTCAGCTCGTCGGTGCTGCTCAGCACGACCAGGACGCGCCGGGCGTCGGTCAGCTTCGTCAGCGTGGCCAGCGCGGCCTTGGTCGACGGCTTCTCGCCCGAGACGAACGCCTCGACGACGTGCACCTGGCCGGCGCGGGCCCGGTCGGAGAGGGCGCCACGCAGGGCGGCGGCCTTCATCTTCTTCGGGGTCCGCTGGCTGTAGTCACGCGGAACCGGGCCGTGCACCACGCCACCGCCGGCGAACTGCGGCGCGCGGATCGAACCCTGGCGGGCCCGTCCGGTGCCCTTCTGCTTGTACGGCTTCTTGCCGCCACCGGCGACCTCGCCGCGGGTCTTGACCTTGTGCGTACCCTGCCGGGCCGCCGCGAGCTGAGCCACCACTACCTGGTGCATCAGCGCGATGTTGGCCTGGACGTCGAAGATGTCGGCGGGCAGCTCGACGGAGCCGGCCTTGGTGCCTTCGACGCTGAGAACGTCAACGGTGGTCACTTGGCCGCACCGCCCTTCTTCACCTTGCTCTTGGCCGCGGTACGGACCAGGACCAGCGCGCCCTTCGGGCCGGGGATGGCGCCGCGGACGAGCAGGAGGTTGTTCTCGGTGTCCACCGCCTGGACGGTCAGGTTCTGGACGGTGTAGCGCACGCCGCCCATCCGACCCGCCATCCGGGTGCCCTTGAAGACGCGACCCGGGGTGGCGCAGGCGCCGATGGAGCCCGGTGAGCGGTGCTTGCGCTCCACACCGTGGCTGGCGCGCAGACCGTGGAAACCGTGCCGCTTCATCGGGCCGGCGTAGCCCTTGCCCTTGGTCTTGCCGGTGACGTCGATGACGACGCCCACCGGGAACTCCTCGACCGTGACCTCCTGGCCCGGCGAGTAGTCCGCGGCGTCGACGGTGCGCAGCTCGACGATGTGCCGGCGCGGCGCCACGTCCGCCTTCGCGTAGTGCCCGCTGATCGGCTTCTTGACCTTGCGCGGGTCGATCGTGCCGTAGGCGAGCTGGATGGCGGAGTACCCGTCCTTCTCGGCGCTACGAACCTGGCTGACGACGCACGGGCCGGCCTGCACCACGGTCACGGGAACAACCTTGTTGTTGTCCCAGACCTGGGTCATGCCGAGCTTGGCGCCCAGGATCCCCTTGACTTGCCTGTCCATCTGTCCGGTCCCTACAGCTTGATCTCGATGTCGACGCCAGCCGGCAGGTCGAGGCGCATGAGCGAGTCGACCGTCTTCGGGGTCGGGTCGATGATGTCGATCAGCCGCTTGTGCGTGCGCATCTCGAAGTGCTCGCGCGAGTCCTTGTACTTGTGCGGCGAGCGGATAACGCAGAAACGGTTGATCTCCGTGGGCAGCGGCACCGGGCCCGCGACCTGCGCCCCGGTACGCGTCACCGTCTCGACGATCTTCCGAGCCGAGGAGTCGACGACCTCGTGGTCATAGGCCTTGAGCCGGATGCGGATCTTCTGTCCCGCCATGGTGGCTTCTGTTCCTTCTCTCGATGCCGCTGTGTTGCGGGCACCTGTACCGGCTGGCACAGGCCCACTTCGCCGACCCCCGCGGTCGGGCGTGTCGCGCCCTCGGATCAGGCTCCGCCCCGGGACTCCGGAGCGACTCTCCTGACCACGCGGTGGGTCAAGGCGCCGATCGCATCACAGCGATCTGGACGCCGTGCGAGGGTGGTTGATCACCAGGGGTGATCAACCACCCGACGCGCGACTGTTGGTCTTCCCGGAGGTCCAGCTTGCACCGGACGCGGGCGACTAACCGTCGTTACGCAACCTGACTAGTATGCCGCACGACCGGCGGCGACGCTAATCGGGGTTACCCAGCTCACTTGATGATCTTGGTGACGCGACCAGCGCCGACCGTACGACCACCCTCGCGGATCGCGAACTTGAGGTTCTCCTCCATCGCGATCGGCTGGATGAGCTTCACGGTCATGGTGGTGTTGTCGCCCGGCATGACCATCTCGGTGCCCTCAGGCAGCGTGACGACGCCGGTGACGTCCGTGGTCCGGAAGTAGAACTGCGGACGGTAGTTCTGGAAGAACGGGGTGTGCCGGCCGCCCTCCTCCTTGGAGAGGATGTAGACCGTGGCCTCGAACTCCGTGTGCGGGGTCGTGGTGCCCGGCTTGATGACGACCATGCCGCGCTCGACGTCCTCGCGCTTGATGCCGCGCAACAGCAGACCGACGTTCTCGCCCGCGCGAGCCTCGTCGAGCAGCTTGCGGAACATCTCGATGCCGGTGCAGGTGGTCTTCATCGACTTCTCACGGATGCCGACGATCTCCACCTCCTCGTTCGGCTTGAGGATGCCGCGCTCCGCGCGACCGGTGACGACGGTGCCACGACCGGTGATCGTGAAGACGTCCTCGATCGGCATCAGGAACGGCTTCTCGGTCTCGCGCTCCGGCTGCGGGATCGCGGTGTCGACAGCGTTCATGAGCTCCAGCAGGCGCCCGGTCCACTCCGGGTCGCCCTCCAGGGCCTTGAGCGCCGAGACCCGGACGACCGGCAGGTCGTCACCCGGGTAGTCCTGGTTCGACAGCAGCTCACGCACCTCGAGCTCGACGAGCTCCAGGAGCTCCTCGTCGTCGACCATGTCGCTCTTGTTGAGCGCCACGACGATGTACGGCACGCCGACCTGGCGGGCCAGCAGCACGTGCTCGCGGGTCTGCGGCATCGGGCCGTCGGTCGCCGCCACCACCAGGATCGCGCCGTCCATCTGGGCGGCACCGGTGATCATGTTCTTGATGTAGTCGGCGTGACCGGGGCAGTCGACGTGCGCGTAGTGACGCGCCTCGGTCTGGTACTCGACGTGCGCGATGGAGATCGTGATGCCGCGGGCCTTCTCCTCCGGCGCCTTGTCGATCTCGTCGAACGGCGTGTACGGGTTCAGGTCCGGGAACTGGTCGTGCAGGACCTTGGTGATGGCCGCCGTCAGCGTCGTCTTACCGTGGTCGATGTGACCAATGGTGCCGATGTTGACGTGCGGCTTAGTCCGCTCGAACTTCGCCTTCGCCACTGGTGTCCTCCTGTGGACTTCTTGGTTCGTTCGCCCCGGCGCGCCGATTGGCGCTTAGGACTCTGTCGACAGCCTTTCCGGCCTGGCGGCCGGAGAGCTTTGGTGGGTTCTGCGGCGATGAAGCCTACAGGCCCGGTCTCACACAACCCGATCGAGGTGGCCGCGGACGGGGAGCGCCCTCCCACGACCAGCCTCGAACCATCGGATCAACTCAGGTGAGCGTCACTCACCAGTCGCCTTGGCGATGATCTCCTTCGCCACGCTCTGCGGAACCTCGGCGTAGGAGTCGAACTGCATGCTGTAGCTAGCCCGGCCCTGGGTCTTCGACCGCAGGTCGCCGACGTAGCCGAACATCTCCGACAGCGGCACCAGGGCCCGGACGATACGAGCGCCGCTGCGCTCCTCCATCGCCTGGATGATGCCGCGCCGGGAGTTGAGGTCGCCGATGACGTCACCCATGTTCTCCTCCGGAGTGGTGACTTCAACGGCCATCATCGGCTCGAGGAGCGCGGGGTCGGCCTTGCGGGCCGCCTCCTTCATCACCATCGAACCGGCGATCTTGAATGCCATCTCCGACGAGTCGACCTCGTGGTACTGGCCGTCCAGCAGCGTCAGCTTGACACCCACCAGCGGGAAGCCGGCGAGGATGCCGTACTGCATCGCGTCCTGGGCGCCCGCGTCCACGGAGGGGATGAACTCCCGGGGGATGCGGCCACCGGTGACGGCGTTGGCGAACTCGTAGGTCGGCGACTCGTTGTCCAGCGGCAGCGGCTCGACGCTCACGATGACGCGGGCGTACTGGCCGGAACCACCGGTCTGCTTCTTGTGGGTGTACTCGATCTTCTCCACCTTGCGGCGGATCGTCTCGCGGTACGCCACCTGCGGCTTGCCGATGTTCGCCTCGACGTTGAACTCGCGGCGCATCCGGTCGACCAGGATGTCCAGGTGCAGCTCACCCATGCCGGAGATGACCGTCTGACCGGTCTCCTCGTCCAGCTTGACGCGGAAGGTCGGGTCCTCCTCGGCCAGCCGCTGGATGGCGGTGCTGAGCTTCTCCTGGTCGGCCTTGGTCTTCGGCTCGATGGCGACCTCGATGACCGGCTCCGGGAAGGTCATCGACTCCAGGATGACCGGGTTCGCCGGGTCGCACAGCGTGTCACCGGTGGTGGTCTGCTTGAGACCCTGCACCGCGATGATGTCGCCAGCCTGGGCCGAGCCGCGCTCTTCCCGCTTGTTGGCGTGCATCTGGTAGATCTTGCCGATCCGCTCCTTGCGGTCCTTGGTGGAGTTGACCACCTGGGTACCGGTCTCGACCACGCCGGAGTAGACCCGGACGTAGGTGAGCTTGCCGAGGTGCTTGTCGGTCTGGATCTTGAAGGCCAGGCCGGCGAAGGGCTCCGACTTGGACGGCTTCCGCTGCATCGGGGTCTCGCCGTCGGTGGCCGTACCCTCGATCGCCGGAACGTCCAGCGGCGACGGCAGGAAGTCGACGACGGCGTCGAGCATGGGCTGCACGCCCTTGTTCTTGAACGCCGAGCCGCAGAGCACCGGGTTGGCCTTGCTGGCGATGGTGGCCCGACGGATGGCGGCCTTGATCTCCTCGACGGAGATCTCCTCGCCCTCCAGGTACTTCTCCATCACCGCGTCGTCGACGTCGGCCAGGGTCTCCATCAGCTTCTCGCGCCACTCCGCCGCGGAGTCGGCCAGCTCGGCCGGGATCTCCTCGATGGCGTAGTCCTCACCCTTCTGGGTCTCCCCGCGCCAGGTGAGGGCGCGCATGCCGATCAGGTCGACGACACCGATGTGGTCGCCCTCGAGGCCGATCGGGATCTGGAGCACCAGCGGGGTGGCGTTGAGCCGGTCGATCATCATCTGCACGCAGCGGAAGAAGTCGGCACCGGTCCGGTCGAGCTTGTTGACGAAGCACATCCGGGGGACGTGGTACTTGTCGGCCTGACGCCAGACGTTCTCCGTCTGCGGCTCCACGCCGGCGACACCGTCGTAGACCGCGACCGCACCGTCCAGCACCCGCAGCGACCGCTCGACCTCGACCGTGAAGTCGACGTGACCGGGCGTGTCGATGATCTGGATCGTGTGGCCCTTCCACTCACACTTGGTGGCAGCGGAGGTGATGGTGATACCACGCTCCTGCTCCTGCTCCATCCAGTCCATGACGGCAGCGCCCTCGTGGACCTCACCGATCTTGTACGTGATACCGGTGTAGAAGAGGATCCGCTCGGTGGTAGTGGTCTTACCGGCATCGATGTGCGCCATGATGCCGATGTTGCGTACGTTGGCGAGCGCGTCTGCGGCGGCCACTTCAATCCCTACTTATCGTCGTCTCGACACAACTGGTTGCGGTTCCGGCGCCGGCCCGGCGCCGGAACCAGGGTGTTACCAGCGGTAGTGCGCGAAGGCCTTGTTCGACTCGGCCATCTTGTGCGTGTCCTCGCGCCGCTTGACGGCGGCGCCCAGACCGTTGCTCGCGTCCAGCAGCTCGTTCATCAGCCGCTCGATCATCGTCTTCTCGCGGCGGGCGCGGGAGTAGCTGACCAGCCAGCGCAGCCCGAGGGTGGTCGCCCGGGCGGGGCGGACCTCAACCGGCACCTGGTAGGTCGCGCCACCGACCCGGCGGCTGCGGACCTCAAGGGTCGGCTTGACGTTGTCCATCGCGCGCTTGAGCGTGACGACCGGGTCGGTGCCGGTCTTCTCGCGGCAGCCCTCAAGGGCCGCGTACACGATGCGCTCGGCGAGCTGACGCTTACCGCGCATGAGGATCTTGTTCACCAGCTGGGTGACCAACGGCGAGTTGTACACCGGGTCAGCGACCAGCGGCTTCCGCGGAGCGGGTCCCTTACGCGGCATGTCAGCTCTTCTCCTTCTTCGCGCCGTAGCGGCTGCGCGCCTGCTTGCGGTTACGGACGCCCTGCGTGTCCAGCGAACCGCGGACGATCTTGTAACGCACGCCGGGGAGGTCCTTCACCCGGCCACCGCGGACGAGCACGATCGAGTGCTCCTGCAGGTTGTGACCCACGCCCGGGATGTAGGCGGTCACCTCGATCTGGCTGCTGAGCTTGACACGCGCGACCTTGCGGAGCGCGGAGTTCGGCTTCTTGGGGGTGGTGGTGTACACGCGGGTGCACACACCGCGCCGCTGAGGGGACCCCTTCAGCGCCGGGGTCTTGGTCTTGGTCGTCTTGGCCTGGCGGCCCTTTCGGACCAGCTGCTGAATGGTGGGCACCGGGTTTCTCCGCTCCCTTCGGTCGCCGCGAGGCGACCGCGCCGTCTGCTCGTTAGCCGACCTGATGGACGGCTCTCCTACATTCCAACCAGGGCCACCTAGCGGAGGTCCCAGCACCCGCGGTCGGGCGTGTCGCCCAGATCACGGTCCCCGGCGTTGTCGCTCACGCGTCCGCACCGGATGTGTTCACCGGCGCACGGCGGGCCGCGTACCGGGTCTTTGACTGTGTCGTGCCGCCACCTGATCGCTGGAAGAACCGGATCATGCGCACGCACGAGTCGCCCAGGAAGGCCCGGGCACAAGGGGAAAGAGTACCTATCACAGCCTCGCAGGTCAAAACGGATCGGTCCGACGGATCTCAGATCCCGCCGGTCACCCCGCCCGTCGTGCCTGCTCACCCGTGATGGGCACCTACACACCCGAGTGTACCGGCTGCCCGCCGAAGCGGCCCGTCGGCCCCGGGGGACCGATGTCACGCGAACTGCAACAGCAGCGCCAGTCCCAGGCCCGACAGGCCGAGCAGGCATCCGGCCGCGCCGCAGCTGATCCCCGCCACGGCGAGACCCCGGCCGGTGAACCGGACCGCCGGCGGCGGTGCGACTCGACGGATCTGCCGCCGGCCGAGCAGTCCGGCGACGATCGCCGCGGCGCCGGCCAGCACACCCGGCACCGTGAACGCCCCGGCCGCCCAGGCCCCGCCGAGCCGCGCTCCGGCGACCCCGAAGCAGATCACCACCAGGGAGACCACGATCGACCCGACGCCGGCCACCAGCGAGCCCACCGCCGGGCCGGAGGTCACCGCGGGCACGTCGAGATGGACCACGCCGAAGGGCGTACCGGGGACCGGGTCCACCCGCTTCGGCGGGCGCGGCGTCTCCTGCGGGGGCGGCGGCAGCGGCCGCAAGCCGTGCGCCGGTGGCGGCCACCCGGGTGCCGGCGGCCCACCCGGGTACGCCCCGACCGGCGCGCCCGGCTGCCCCGGATGACCCGCCGGCTGCCGGCCCGGGTAGGCCCCGAAGTGCCCGCCTGGCTGGTACGGGTGGAGCCCGCCCGGCTGGTACGGGTGCGGGCCGGCCGAGATGGGGGGCGGCCCGTACGGAGCGAACTGCGGAGCGTACCCGGGGGCGGGGGTCTGCGGAAAAGCGCCGGCACCAGCGGCGTGACCTTCGTCGACACGCCCCTGGCCCTGGTCGCCGTCGGGCGGCGGGGCCGCCCAGGGCGACCGGCCACCGTCCTGCCCCGGCGAGACCGGCCCGGTCGGGGCGGGACCGGCGGGCACCACGGGACCGGGCGGGGTGGGAGCCGGCGCATCGGCGCCGGGAGCGACGACCTGCGGTGACTGCGCGGGCCGGCCGCCCGGGTCGGCTCCCGACGGCGACGCCGGTTCCGTCACGTGAACCTCCTGGGAAGCTGTGGGTCCAGCGCTCGCGCGGCGGACATCGGCCAGGCTACCGCCGGCGCGCACGGCCGACCCGCCGCGCGGGCGGCCGTCACCGGGATCAGTCGACGTTCGGGGCGAAGTCCCGCCCGAAGGGCGCCTCGGCGTAGCGGACCACACCGATCACCACCAGGGTCACCACGGCCAGCGCGGCCAGCACCAGGCCGGTCCAGGCCAGCCGTTCCCCGCGCCGCAGCCGGGCGGCCCCGGTGAGGTACCCGCCGGAGGCGTACGCCTCGCGCCGGGCCTCGCGGGCGAGGTGGAGCGCGACCGTCGCCGGCACCACACCGCCGACGAACAACCCGGTGAGCGCCGCCATCAGCCCGAGGGCGAAGACCGCGCGCGCCTTCGACGCCGGTGCCGGGTCCGGGTCGAGCGGATGGCGGGGCGGCTGGTACACCACGGGCACCTGCCCGGGAGCGGTCGTCATGCTCCCATCATGCCCCGGCTCGCCCGCCCACACCTGCGACGAGGCCCCCGGCGGTTGCCGGGGGCCTCGTCAGGAACTACGTCAGCGGTACGACCCGAAGTCGAAGTCGTCCAGCGGCACCGCCTGGCCGCTGGCCGGCCCGAAGCCGTAGTCGGTCTCCGGGTAGCCGGTCATCGAGTAGACCTTGGCCTTCGCCTCCTCGGTCGGCTCGACCCGGACGTTGCGGTACTTGCTGATGCCCGTACCGGCCGGGATGAGCTTACCGATGATCACGTTCTCCTTGAGGCCGACGAGCGAGTCGCTGCGGGAGTTGATCGCCGCGTCGGTCAGCACCCGGGTGGTCTCCTGGAAGGAGGCCGCCGAGAGCCAGGAGTCGGTGGCCAGCGAGGCCTTGGTGATACCCATCAGCACCGGGCGACCGGCGGCGGGCTCGCCGCCCTCGGAGACGAGTCGGCGGTTCTCCGACTCGAACAGCGCCCGGTCGACCAGCACGCCCGGCAGGAACTCGGTCGAGCCGGAGTCGATGACCGTCACCCGCTTGAGCATCTGCCGGATGATGATCTCGATGTGCTTGTCGTGGATGAGCACACCCTGCGAGCGGTAGACCTCCTGGACCTCCTGCGTCAGGTGGACCTGGACCGCGCGCGGGCCGAGGATGCGCAGCAGCTCGTGGGGGTCGATGGTGCCCTCGGTGAGCTTCTCGCCGACCTCGACGTGGTCGCCGTCGTGGGCCCGCAGGCGGACCCGCTTGGAGATCTTGTCGTACACGATCTCGTCGCTGCCGTCGTCCGGCACCACGATGATCTTGCGCGACCGCTCGCCGTCCTCGATCCGGACCCGACCCGGGGTGTCGGCGATCGGCGCCTTGCCCTTCGGCACCCGGGCCTCGAAGATCTCCGTGACCCGGGGCAGACCCTGGGTGATGTCCTCACCCGCGACACCACCGGTGTGGAAGGTCCGCATCGTCAACTGCGTACCGGGCTCACCGATCGACTGGGCGGCGATGATGCCGACCGCCTCGCCGACGTCCACGGTCTTGCCGGTCGGCAGCGAGCGGCCGTAGCACGCACCGCAGACACCCAGCTTCGACTCGCAGGTGAGCACGCTGCGCACCCGGACCGTCTCCACCCCGGCCGCGACGATCTTGTCAACCAGAATGGAGTTCAGGTCCGAACCCCGCTCGGCGACCACGGTGCCGTCCGGCCCCTTGATGTCGTCGGCCAGGGTACGGGCGTGCACGCTGGTCTCGACGTGCTCGTGGGTGACCAGCCGGCCGTCCAGACGCTGCCCGATCTGCATCGGGATCGCCCGGTCGGTGCCGCAGTCCTCCTCGCGGATGATGACGTCCTGCGAGACGTCCACCAGCCGTCGGGTCAGGTAACCCGAGTCGGCGGTCCGCAGCGCGGTGTCGGCCAGACCCTTACGGGCACCGTGCGTGGAGATGAAGTACTCCAGCACGGACAGGCCCTCCCGGTACGAGGCCTTGATGGGCCGCGGGATGATCTCGCCCTTCGGGTTGGCCACCAGACCACGGATCGCCGCGATCTGCCGGAGCTGGAGCAGGTTACCGCGGGCACCCGAGTTGATCATCTTCCACAGCGGGTTCTCCTGCGGCAGCGCGGTGTCCATCTCCTTGGCGACCTCGTTGGTCGCGTTGGTCCAGATGGAGATCAGCTCGCTACGGCGCTCCTCGGCGGTGATCAGACCGCGCTGGTACTGGCGGTCGATCTTGTCGGCATCCGTCTCGTACCGCGCCAGGATCTCCGCCTTGCGCGGCGGAGCGATGACGTCCTCCATGCCGATGGTGACGCCGGACCAGGTCGCCCAGTGGAAGCCGGCCTCCTTGAGGCCGTCCAGGGTGGCGGCCAGGGCCACCTTCGGGAAGCGCTCGGCGAGGTCGTTGACGATCGCGGAGAGCTGGCCCTTGCGGATCTCGTAGTTCACGAAGCGGTAGCCCTGCGGCAGCGTCTCGTTGAACAGGACCCGGCCGAGCGTGGTCTCCACCGTCAGCGGGTCGCCCTCGACCCAGCCCTCGGGCGCGATCCACGGCTCGGCGCCGGCACCGTTGTCGACGTCGGTCACGCCCCGCAGCCGGATCCGGACCGGCGACTGCAGGTGCAGCTCACCGTTGTCGAAGGCCATCCGCGCCTCGGCGTCCGAGCTGAACGCCCGACCCTCGCCCTTCGCACCGGGGGTGAGGTGCGTGAGGTGGTACAGGCCGATGACCATGTCCTGGGTGGGCATGGTGACCGGCTTGCCGTCCGCCGGCTTGAGGATGTTGTTCGACGAGAGCATCAGGATCCGCGCCTCGGCCTGGGCCTCGGCGGACAGCGGCACGTGCACCGCCATCTGGTCGCCGTCGAAGTCGGCGTTGAAGGCGGTGCAGACCAGCGGGTGGATCTGGATCGCCTTGCCCTCGACCAGCTGCGGCTCGAAGGCCTGGATGCCCAGACGGTGCAGGGTGGGGGCACGGTTGAGCAGCACCGGGTGCTCGCCGATGACCTCTTCCAGCACGTCCCACACGACCGGCCGCTGCCGCTCGACCATCCGCTTGGCGGACTTGATGTTCTGCGCGTGGTTGAGGTCGACCAGCCGCTTCATGACGAACGGCTTGAACAGCTCCAGCGCCATCTGCTTGGGCAGGCCGCACTGGTGCAGCTTCAGCTTCGGGCCGACCACGATGACCGAACGGCCGGAGTAGTCGACGCGCTTGCCGAGCAGGTTCTGCCGGAACCGGCCCTGCTTGCCCTTGAGCATGTCCGACAGCGACTTCAGCGGGCGGTTACCCGGACCGGTGACCGGCCGGCCACGACGGCCGTTGTCGAACAGCGCGTCGACGGCCTCCTGGAGCATCCGCTTCTCGTTGTTGACGATGATCTCGGGCGCACCGAGGTCGATCAGCCGCTTGAGGCGGTTGTTCCGGTTGATGACCCGGCGGTACAGGTCGTTCAGGTCGGAGGTGGCGAAGCGGCCACCGTCGAGCTGCACCATCGGGCGCAGGTCCGGCGGGATGACCGGGACGCAGTCGAGCACCATGCCGAGCGGCGAGTTGCGGGTATTCTGGAAGGCCGCGACGACCTTCAGCCGCTTGAGGGCTCGGATCTTCCGCTGGCCCTTGCCGGAGCGGATGGTCTCGCGCAGGCTCTCGGCCTCGGCGTCGAGGTCCATGTTCTGGACCAGGGCCTTGATGGCCTCGGCGCCCATGCCGCCGGTGAAGTACTCGCCGAAGCGGTCCCGCAGCTCGCGGTAGAGCAGTTCGTCGGTGACCAGCTGCTTCGGCTCGAGCTTGCGGAAGGTTTCCAGCACCTCGTCGAGACGGTCGATCTCGCGCTGGGCCCGGTCGCGGATCTGGCGCATCTCGCGCTCTCCGCCCTCCTTGACCTTGCGCCGGACGTCCGCCTTCGCGCCCTCGGCCTCCAGCTCGGCCAGGTCGGCCTCGAGCTTGGCGGCCCGCTTCTCGATCTCCGAGTCGCGGCTGTTCTCGGACTGCCGCTTCTCGGCCAGGATCTCGTTCTCGATGGTCGAGAGGTCGCGGTGACGCGCCTCGGCGTCCACGCTGGTCACGACGTACGAGGCGAAGTAAATGATCTTCTCGAGGTCCTTGGGGGCGAGGTCCAGCAGGTAGCCCAGCCGGCTCGGCACGCCCTTGAAGTACCAGATGTGGGTCACCGGAGCGGCGAGCTCGATGTGCCCCATCCGCTCCCGGCGCACCTTGGAGCGGGTCACCTCGACGCCGCAGCGCTCGCAGATGATGCCCTTGAAACGGACCCGCTTGTACTTACCGCAGTAGCACTCCCAGTCCCGCTGCGGACCGAAGATCTTCTCGCAGAAGAGCCCGTCCTTCTCCGGCTTGAGGGTGCGGTAGTTGATCGTCTCAGGCTTCTTGACCTCACCGTGCGACCACTGACGGATGTCGTCGGCGGTGGCGAGGCCAATGCGCAGCTCGTCGAAGAAGTTGACGTCGAGCACTATGTCCCCTATGTCGTCGTCTTTACAGCTAGATCATGGGCGGGGTTCGGGGGCCGACCGACCCGCGTCGGGATCAAGCCTGACCGCCCAGAGCGGGTCGGTCGGCCCCCGAACCTCCACCACTTACACCTCTTCGACCGAGCTCGGCTCGCGCCGGGACAGGTCGATGCCCAGCTCCTCCGCAGCCCGGAACACCTCGTCGTCGGTCTCGCGCATCTCCAGAGCCACACCGTCGCTGGAGAGCACCTCGACGTTGAGGCACAGCGACTGCAGCTCCTTGAGCAGCACCTTGAACGACTCCGGGATGCCCGGCTCGGGGATGTTCTCGCCCTTGACGATCGCCTCGTAGACCTTCACCCGGCCGAGGACGTCGTCGGACTTGATCGTCAGTAGCTCCTGCAGGGCGTACGCGGCGCCGTACGCCTGCATCGCCCAGCACTCCATCTCACCGAAACGCTGGCCACCGAACTGCGCCTTACCACCCAGCGGCTGCTGCGTGATCATCGAGTACGGGCCGGTCGACCGTGCGTGGATCTTGTCGTCGACCAGGTGGTTGAGCTTCAGGATGTAGATATAGCCGACCGCGATCGGATCCGGCAGCGGCTCGCCGGACCGGCCGTCGAACAGCTGCGCCTTGCCGGAGGAACCGATCAGCTGCTTGCCGTCCCGGTTGGGCAGGGTCGACGAGAGCAGACCGGAGATCTCCTCCTCGCGGGCACCGTCGAAGACCGGCGTGGCCACGTTGGTGTCCGGCTCGGACTCGTGCGCCTCGATCGAGCGGAGCTGGCGCTTCCACTCGGCGTCGTCGCCGTCGACCTTCCAACCGGTCTTGGCCACCCACCCCAGGTGGGTCTCCAGGACCTGACCGATGTTCATCCGCGACGGCACACCCAGCGGGTTCAGCACGATGTCGACCGGGGTGCCGTCCTCCAGGAACGGCATGTCCTCGACCGGCAGGATCTTGGAGATGACGCCCTTGTTGCCGTGCCGGCCGGCGAGCTTGTCACCGTCCTGGATCTTGCGCTTCTGGGCGACGTAGACCCGGACCAGCTCGTTGACGCCCGGCGGCAGCTCGTCCCCGTCCTCGCGGGAGAAGGTACGCACACCGATGACCGTGCCGGTCTCGCCGTGCGGCACCTTCAGCGAGGTGTCGCGCACCTCGCGCGCCTTCTCGCCGAAGATCGCGCGGAGCAGCCGCTCCTCCGGGGTCAGCTCGGTCTCACCCTTCGGGGTGACCTTGCCGACCAGGATGTCACCGGGGACGACCTCGGCGCCGATCCGGATGATGCCGCGCTCGTCGAGGTCGGCGAGCATCTCCTCGCTGACGTTCGGGATGTCCCGGGTGATCTCCTCCGGGCCGAGCTTGGTGTCCCGCGCGTCGACCTCGTGCTCCTCGATGTGGATCGAGGTGAGCACGTCCTGCTGCACGAGGCGCTGCGACAGGATGATCGCGTCCTCGTAGTTGTGGCCCTCCCAGCACATGAACGCCACGAGCAGGTTGCGCCCGAGCGCCATCTCGCCCTCGTCGGTGCACGGACCGTCGGCGATGACCTGACCGGCCTCGACCCGGTCGCCCTCGAAGACGACCGGCTTCTGGTTCACGCAGGAGCCGGCGTTGGAGCGGCGGAACTTGTGCAGCAGGTACGTCCGGCGGTGGCCGTCGTCCTGGTGGATGGTGATGTAGTCGGCGCAGAGGTCCTCGATGACCCCGCCGACCTCGGCCACCACCACGTCACCGGCGTCGACCGCGGCGCGGTACTCCATGCCGGTGCCGACCAGCGGCGCTTCGGCCTTGACCAGCGGCACGGCCTGGCGCTGCATGTTCGCGCCCATCAGCGCGCGGTTGGCGTCGTCGTGCTCGAGGAACGGGATCATCGCGGTCGCGACGGAGGTCATCTGCCGCGGCGAGACGTCCATGTAGTCCACGGCGCCCGGCGCGACGTCCTCGGTCTCGCCACCCTTACGACGGACCAGGACGCGGTCCTCGGCGAAGGTGCCGTCCGCCTTCAGCGGGGCGTTGGCCTGCGCCTTGACGAACCGGTCCTCCTCGTCCGCGGTCAGGTAGTCGATCTGGTCGGTGACCCGACCCTCGACGACCTTCCGGTACGGCGTCTCGATGAAGCCGAACGGGTTGACCCGGGCGAAGGTGGACAGCGCGCCGATCAGACCGATGTTCGGGCCTTCCGGCGTCTCGATCGGGCACATCCGGCCGTAGTGGGACGGGTGCACGTCGCGGACCTCGAAGCCGGCCCGCTCCCGGGACAGACCACCCGGGCCGAGCGCGCTCAGCCGCCGCCGGTGGGTCAGGCCCGCCAGCGGGTTGGTCTGGTCCATGAACTGGGACAGCTGCGAGGTGCCGAAGAACTCCTTGATCGCCGCCACCACCGGGCGGATGTTGATCAGGGTCTGCGGCGTGATCGCCTCGACGTCCTGGGTGGTCATCCGCTCACGGACGACCCGCTCCATCCGGGACAGACCGACCCGGACCTGGTTCTGGATCAGCTCGCCGACCGTACGCAGGCGCCGGTTGCCGAAGTGGTCGATGTCGTCGGCCTCGTAGCCCTCCTCACCGGCGTGCAGCCGGCAGAGGTACTCCACGGTGGCGACGATGTCGTCCTCGGTGAGCGTGCCCGTGGTGATCGGCACGTTCAGCTGGAGCTTCTTGTTGAACTTGTACCGGCCGACCTTGGCGACGTCGTACCGCTTCGGGTTGAAGAAGAGGTTGTCGAGCAGGGTCTGCGCGTTCTCGCGGGTCGGCGGCTCGCCGGGGCGGAGCTTGCGGTAGATGTCGAGCAGGGCCTCGTCCTGGCCGGCGATGTGGTCCTTCTCGAGCGTGGTCATCATCAGCTCGGACCAACCGAACCGCTCGCGGATCTGCTCCGCGGACCATCCGATGGCCTTGAGCAGCACGGTGACGGCCTGCCGACGCTTGCGGTCGATGCGGACGCCGACCGTGTCGCGCTTGTCGATGTCGAACTCCAGCCAGGCACCCCGGCTCGGGATGACCTTGACGCTGGAGAGGTCGCGGTCGGAGGTCTTGTCCGGCTGCTTGTCGAAGTAGACGCCCGGAGACCGGACGAGCTGGCTGACCACGACGCGCTCGGTGCCGTTGATGATGAAGGTGCCCTTCGGCGTCATCATCGGGAAGTCACCCATGAACACCGTCTGGCTCTTGATCTCGCCGGTGGTGTTGTTGGTGAACTCCGCGGTCACGAACAGCGGGGCGCAGTAGGTCAGGTCCTTCTCCTTGCACTCCTCGATCGAGGCCTTGACCTCGTCGAAGCGCGGAGCCGAGAAGGAGAGCGACATGGTGCCGGAGAAGTCCTCAATGGGACTGATCTCGTCGAGGATCTCCGCGAGACCCGAGCGTGCGTGCGGGTCGTCCGCCGACCGGCCCTGCCAAGCCTCGTTGCCGACGAGCCAGTCGAAGGACTCGTTCTGGATGGCGAGGAGGTTGGGGACCTCGAGGTGTTCGGTGATCCTGCCGAAAGAAACTCGGCGGGGCGCGAATGCGCTCGACGTACGACTGGTCTTCGCAGGGCGGGAAGCTGCCAAGATGCGTCCTTCCGAGGACCGGTGCTGCAGAACGGCTGGTACGCGTGCACTCCAATGACCCCACCAGAAATATCCATAAACGGACATTTCCGAGCAGGGGTCAATTCGGAAGGCAGCGCAAACTAGCAGTGTAGCCGAGAGGCTAACCGCTGTCCAGCCCATCCCGCAGGTCGCCGCGGAACGCGCCTCGGGACCCTGAAAAACCGGGTCTCACCGGGCCGCTCGGAACGCGTCGTCCCTGCCGGACCGCTCGGGTCACGACGATGGTGCTGCCGCTGGCACTACCCGAGAGGAGGCCGTCGCAAGCGCGGAAGGTCTTGCTGGTGTCAGCGTGCCTGGCAGGCCCGTGTCACGTCAAGGGCCGGCCGTGCCCGCCATCCTCTTTCCCAGCGGCGGGCCACCGCCCCGTCCCGCCCTCAGACCGTATGTCGGGCGCCGGAAGTCCTGCTCACGCCGCTGCCGCCGGTGAGCTACCAACCAACAGCGGGCGGTGACCCGTTTCCGGATCACCGCCCGCTGCGACGCGGCGCGCGTCCGGCTCACGTGAGCCGGACGCGCGCCGAGAGTCGACCAGAGGCCGACTCAGGTCACTTGAGGGTGACCTTGGCGCCCTCGCCCTCGAGCTTGGCCTTGGCCTTCTCGGCGGTCTCCTTGTTGACCTTCTCCAGAACCGCCTTCGGAGCGGCCTCGACCACGTCCTTGGCCTCCTTGAGGCCCAGGCCGGTCAGCTCACGCACGACCTTGATGACCTGGATCTTCTTGCCCCCGTCGGCCTCGAGGACGACGTCGAACTCGTCCTTCTCCGGCTCGGCCTCGGCGGCCGGGCCAGCCGGGCCAGCCGGGCCGGCGATGGCGACCGGAGCGGCCGCGGTGACCTCGAAGGTCTCCTCGAACTGCTTCACGAACTCGGAGAGCTCGATCAGCGTCATCTCTTTGAACGCGTCGAGCAGCTCTTCGGTGCTGAGCTTCGCCATGTCTGGCGTCCTTTCCTGAATGGTTTAACTAAGAACGTGGGTGCGCCGGGTGACCTCAGGCCGCCTCGGCGCCCTCCTTCTCGCGCTTGTCCTGCAGGGCGGCCGCCAGACGGGCGGTCTTGGAGAGCGGAGCCTGGAACAGGGCCGCGGCCTTGCTCAGGTTGCCCTTCATCGCGCCGGCCAGCTTGGCCAGCAGCACCTCACGGGACTCCAGGTCGGCGAGCTTCGTGACCTCGGCCGCGGAAATGGCCTTGCCCTCGAAGACACCGCCCTTGATGACGAGCTTCGGGTTGGCCTTCGCGAAGTCGCGAAGCCCCTTCGCCGCCTCGACGACGTCGCCCGAAACGAAAGTCAGCGCGGTAGGACCGGTGAACAGCTCGTCGAGGCCGGAGATGCCCGCATCCGTCGCGGCACGCTTCGCCAGCGTGTTCTTGGCGACGGTGTAGGTGGTCTCCTTGCCGAGCGAGCGCCGCAGCTGGGTGAGCTGGGAAACCGTCAGACCACGGTACTCGGTGAGCACCGCGGCACCCGCGTTGCGGAAGCTCTCGGTCAGCTCAGCGACGGCCGTGGCCTTGTCGGCCCGGATCGGCTTGTCCGCCATGTCCCTCCTCTCTCGTTACTCGGAGCTGGTCGCCGTCATCGGGCCGGTCGGCCCTGTCGACAGCGGCGTAGGCATCACGACAACGAGAAAAGCCCCGGCGCAGGGCGCACGGGGCGAGGGCCGGCGAGATGGACACGGTCGACGGACCGCGTACACTACCGATTTTCGCTTACCGCCCTGCGCGGGTCGCCCGTCATCGTGGGACCTTCGACCGTGCCGGGGCACGGTGACCAGCGGTCTCTGGGTGGAACTTCGCCCCAAGGTTACGTCACCCCGGTGCTGGGTGCGCGGGCGAACGGAAGGGGCCCCACCACGGCGTGGCGGGGCCCCTTCCGGTACGGGCGCGGGTCAGGCCTCGGCGCCGGCCTCCTGGAGGTTCTTCACCACGTTCGGGTCGACCGGAACGCCCGGGCCCATGGTGGTGGTCAGGGTGACCTTCTTGAGGTACTTGCCCTTGGCCGCGGACGGCTTGGCCCGCAGCACCTCGTCGAGGACGGCGGCGTAGTTGTCGATCAGCTGAGCCTCGGAGAACGAGGCCTTGCCGATGATCAGGTGCAGGTTGGAGTGCTTGTCCACCCGGAAGGTGATCTTGCCGCCCTTGATGTCCGCGACGGCCTTGGTGACGTCCATGGTCACCGTGCCCGTCTTCGGGTTCGGCATCAGGCCGCGCGGGCCCAGGATCCGCGCGATCCGGCCGATCTTGGCCATCTGGTCCGGAGTGGCGATCGCGGCGTCGAAGTCCAGCCAACCACCCTGGATCCGAGCAACGAGCTCGTCGGTGCCCACCTCGTCCGCACCGGCGGCGGCGGCCTCCTCGGCCTTCGCGCCGGCGGCGAACACGATCACGCGGGCGGTCTTGCCGGTGCCGTGCGGCAGGTTGACCGTGCCGCGGACCATCTGGTCCGCCTTGCGGGGGTCGACGCCGAGGCGCATCGCGACCTCGACCGTGGCGTCGAACTTGACGTTGGTGGTTTCCTTGGCCAGCTTGACGGCCTCGGCGGGGGTGTAGAGCTTCGACCGGTCGATGACCTCGGCGGCCTTGCGGTAGCTCTTGCTGCGCTGCATCTCTGGTTACTCCTGTGGTCTCTGGCGGGCCGCGGCGTCCGCGAACCCTCCCACGAACTGATCGGAAAGAGCGATGACCGAGGTCAGTCGGTGACGTTCAGGCCCATCGACCGGGCGGTGCCGGCGATGATCTTCTCGGCCTGGTCGACGTCGTTGGCGTTGAGGTCGGCCATCTTCTTCTCGGCGATCTCACGCAGCTGGGCGCGGGTCACGGAGCCCACCTTCTCCTTGTGCGGGACGCCCGAGCCCTTCTGCACACCGGCGGCCTTGATCAGCAGCCGGGCGGCGGGCGGGGTCTTCAGCACGAAGGTGAAGGTCCGGTCCTCGTACACGCTGATCTCGGCGGGGACGATGTCGCCCCGCTGGGACTCGGTCTGCGCGTTGTAGGACTTGCAGAACTCCATGATGTTCACGCCGTGCTGGCCGAGCGCGGGACCGACCGGCGGCGCCGGAGTGGCCTGGCCCGCCGGCAGCTGAAGCGTGAACGTCTTGACGAGCTTCTTCTTCGGAGGCATGTCTCTTCCTGGGGCTTGGAACTGGAATATTCACCGGCCGCGGACGCGCACGGTCAACGCGGTACGACAACGGCGACGTTCTAGCCTAGCGCAACACTCCGCCGCCCGTCCGTCGAGGTCCGTCCAGCTTCGCCGCCAGCAGCCGGAACGAGTACGCCGGCGGAGGGCTGCTGCCCACCGCCGGCGACCGGGCGTGTCAGATCTTGGTGACCTGGTTGAAGTTCAGCTCGACCGGAGTCTCCCGGCCGAAGATCGACACCAGCACCTTGAGCTTCTGCTGGTCGGCATTGATCTCGCTGATCGTCGCCGGCAGCGACGCGAACGCGCCGTCGGTGACGGTGACCGAGTCACCGACCTCGAAGTCGAGAACCCTGACCTCGGGCTTGGCTTTCTTCTCCACGGCCTCGACCGTCGGAGCCAGCCACTTCAGCACCTCGTCCAGACTCAGCGGCGCGGGTCGGTCGGCCCGATCGGTCGCACCCACGAAGCCGGTGACCCCGGGGGTGTTGCGCACGCAGGAGTAGGACTCGGCGGTCAGCTCCATCCGGACCAGGATGTAGCCGGGGAAGACCTTGGCCTGGACCTGGGACCGCTTGCCGTTCTTGACCTCGACCTCTTCCCGGGTCGGCACCTCGACCTGGTAGATGTAGTCCTCCATGTCGAGGGACGTGATCCGGGTCTCGAGGTTGGTCTTCACCTTGTTTTCATAACCGGCGTACGAGTGCACCACGTACCAGTCGCCGGGCGCGTAGCGCAGCTTCTGGCGCAGTTCGGCGACCGGGTCGTAATCCTCCTCCGGCGCCGGCTCGGTGGCCGGGAACTCCGGCTCGCTGGCGGCCTCGACCGACTCGTCACTGGCCGCCGTCGCCACCGTGGACTGCTCGCCCGTGGTCTCGGCGGTCTCGTCGTACTCAGGCACGCTCGCTCACTTCCGTCACTATCGGCTCAGTCGGCCGGTCAGCTGGGGTTGCCGAAGACCCACAGCACGCCCTTCGCGAACGCGAAGTCAAGCAGGCCCACGATCGTCAGCACCACCGCGACGAACGTCACCACCACGGCCGTGTAGGTCAGCAGCTCCTTGCGGGTCGGCCAGATGACCTTACGCAGCTCGGCGACCACCTCGCGGAAGAAACGCGCGATGCGGGCGAAGAGCCCCACCTTGTCGGTCTCGGTGCGGGTCTTCGGCTTGCTGTCGGCCGCCCGCTCACGGGTCGCGGTACCGCCCCGGGAGACTGGCTCGTCCGCGCCGGTGGCGTCGTCGTCGGCGGCCACCTCGTCAACGATCTCGTCGCCGTCGCGCAGACCGTCGTCGCCGGCGTCCTCGCCGCGCCGCTTGCTGTCGGCCACTTCGCCCTCCGTCGCGGGTATCGGGTCGTACGCCGATGCGGCGTACGCGGCGCTGGTCACGCCGGCCGGACCAACCGTCCCGCGACGGGCCGCGGCCGGCGGACCGGACGAAGGTGCCCCGAATGCCTCGGAGCCACCCCGCCGATGCCACCACCACGGGCCGGACGCCGCCGTTTGGCGGCGCGACCCACGGGAACGGTCAGGCCTGAGGCGCAGGGGTGACAGGACTTGAACCTGCAGCCTGCGGTTTTGGAGACCGCTGCTCTGCCAATTGAGCTACACCCCTGTGCGGCGACGCTCGCCCCGCTCGACCTACGCGGCCGGGCAGGGTTCACTTGCCCCACGGCGGACCAGTGTACGGGTAGTGCCCCGACTTTCCCAACCGGTACCGCCCATCACCGCTCAGCGCGGCGTCCTCACCGTCGCCCGGGCCTGCGACAGGACTTTCTCACCACGGCAGGTCGCCGTCACGTCGAGCCTGGTCAGGCCCGCCTCGGTGACCTCCTTCACCACGGCGGCGACCTCGATCTCGGTGCCCTCGTCGTCGTCCGGCACCACGACCGGCCGGGTGAACCGCACCCCGAAGTCGACCACCGCGTCGGCCGCGCCGGCCCAGGTGGTCACGGCCCGGCCGACCAGCGCCATGGTGAACATCCCGTGGGCGATCACCCCGGGCAGGCCCACCGCGGTGGCGATCCGGTCGCTCCAGTGAATCGGGTTGAAGTCACCCGAGGCACCCGCGTAGCGGACCAGGTCCGCCCGGGTGACCCGGAAGGTCTGGGTGGGCAACTCCATGTCAGGCCTCTCCGCGTACGACGAGCTTGGACCAGACGGCGACCACCGGCTCACCGGCGGCGTCGGTCACCTCGGTGCGGGTGGTCAGGAAGCCGTGCCCGCCCCGGTTGGTGACCTCCTCGATGGTGTTGACGCAGACCAGTTCGTCCCCGGCCACCACCGGTCGGGTGTACGCGAAGCGCTGGTCGCCGTGGACGACCCGGCTGTAGTCGACGCCGAGCTCCGGGTCCTCGACGATCTGCCGGCTGGCCGCCATGGTGATCAGCACGGGGAAGGTCGGCGGGGCGACCACGTCCGGATGACCCAGCGCCCGGGCCGCCGCCGGGTCGTGGTGGGCGGGATCGGTGGCGCCGATGGCGGTGGCGAACTCGCGGATCTTTTCTCGGCCCACCTGGTAGGGGGCGGTCGGCGGATAGGTCCGGCCGACGAACGACGGGTCCAGGGACATGCCGCCGAACCTACACGCACAGCACGAACGCCGATCCGTACGGGAGGCGCGGCTGTCGCCACGCCGTCGTACGGATCGGCGTTCGGGTGTTGTCGCGGGACCGGGCCGAGGCCCGACGGTCAGCGGGTCTCGCGGTGGAGCGTGTGCTTGCCCTCCCGGGGGCAGAACTTCTTCAGCTCGATGCGGTCCGGGTCATTGCGGCGGTTCTTGCGCGTGATGTAGTTGCGCTCCTTGCACTCCACACACGCCAAAGTGATCTTCGGCCGGACATCGGTCGCCTTCGCCACGGCGGAGTGCCTTCCTCGCTAACGGGTGACAACTACAGCGCATCAGCCTACGCGGTCAATGCGCGGACATGCAAAGTGGGCGCCCATGGCGCCCGTTTCACCGACCACCGGGATGTGCCCGGAGGACGAGAGTAGCGGTGGCCGGACTTGAACCGGCGACACAGCGATTATGAGCCGCTTGCTCTGCCATCTGAGCTACACCGCCGCAGGCGGGTCCAGCCGGACCCTCTGAGCCCCCTTACGGAATCGAACCGTAGACCTTCTCCTTACCATGGAGACGCTCTGCCGACTGAGCTAAGGGGGCCTACCCGATCACCCCGGAGGGCGTCGCGCAGGAGACACATTACACGGCCTCGGGCCGGGCACGAAATCGACTCCCCTCGTACGGCCTCCGCCCTGGTCAGGGCACCACCCGCAGGCGCGGCAACTCGTCGCCGTGCAGCGTCTCCGGGTCCACCTGGGCACCGAACCACGCCTCCAGTCGCTCGTACGGCAACGGACGGCTGAACAGGAAACCCTGGCCGATCTCACAGCCGATGTCCTGCAGCAACTCCAGCGTCAACTCGCTCTCCACCCCCTCGGCCACCACGGCCAGCCCGAACTGCTGGGAGAGGGTGACCACCGCGTTGACAATCGCCAGGTCACCGGGGTCGGTCGCCATGCCCTGCACGAACGAGCGGTCCACCTTCACCTCGTGCACCGGCAGTTGGCGCAGGTGGGCCAGGGACGAGTCACCGGTGCCGAAGTCGTCCACCGAGAGCCGTACCCCGAGATCCCGCAGACGGCGCAGGGCGGGGATCGGCCGGTCCGTGCCGTCCAGCACCCCCGACTCCTTGATCTCCAGCGTGAGTCGCTGCGGCGGCACGCCGTACTCGTCGAGCAGTTCCCGGACCCGGGCGGGAAAGTGCTGGTCGGTGAGCGTACGGGCAGAGATGTTCACCGCCACGGCAAGCGCCTGGTCGGCGTTGCCCCAGTCCCGGCTGCGGCGCAACCCCTCGCGGAGCACGACCTCGGTCAGCCGACCCATCTGGCCGGTGTGCTCGGCCACCGGGACGAAGTCGTCCGGTGCGACCGTGCCGTGCGCCGGATGCTCCCACCGGGCCAGGCACTCCACCCCCACCAGCCGGCGGTCCCGCAGGGTCACCTTGGGCTGGAAGTAGACGTCCAAGCCGCCCTCGTCCAGCGCCCGGCGCAGGTCACCGGCGAGCCCCAGCCGGCGCAGCGACCGGGACTCCAGCGCGGGATTGAACAGCTGCACGCTGCCCGGCACCGACTTCGCCGCCGTCGCCGCCAGGTCCACCCGCTGCAACAGCGTCGCCGCGTCGCTGCCGTGCTCCGGATGGACCGCCACGCCGACGGCCGTGTCGACGTCCAGGGTGAGCGCGTCGAAAACCATCTCGTCTCGGATCTGTTCGCGGATCTGCCCGGCCAACTCCAGGGCCGCCTCGGCGCTCTCCAACCGAAGTGTGACCAGGAACTCGTCCCCGCCGGCTCGGCCGACCAGTGCGCCGGCGGGCGCGTACGCGCGCAACCGGTCGGCGACCTCGACCAGGACCTTGTCCCCGGCGGCGTGCCCGAGCGACTCGTTGACCCGCCGCAGCCGATCCACGTCGAACAGCAGCAGCGCCACCACCTCGCCCGGTGCCCTGATCTTGACGGCCTCGTCCAGTGCCGCGGTGATCCGCCGCCGGTTCGGCAGCTTGGTCAGCGCATCGTGGTACGCGTCATGCCGTAGCCGGTCGACCAGGCGGGAATTCTCCAGCGCGACCGCGGCGTGCGCGGCGACCGTCTCGAAGACGGGGATGTCGGCGGAGGTGAAGTGGTTGGTGTCGCTGAGCCGGTTGACCACCTCGAGGGTGCCGATCACCGCCTGCCCGGACCGCAGCGGGGCGACGATCAACTCTTTGACGGGGTGGTCACCGACGACGGTCCGCTGGTCGACCTCGGTGCCGAGCCGGCGGCCCGCGGTCGCGGTCTCCCCCGTCCGGCGTACCTGTTCCCGGATCTCCATCGGCGCCGGCGCGAAGTCCAGCAGCCCCGGGTCATCGACCCGGGCGGTGAGCAGCACCTCCGGGTGCCGGCCCTGCGGCGGGAGCCAGAGCGTGGCGAACTCCGCCTGCATCAGGCCGCGGACCCGGCCGAGCAGAGCGTCGACGAGCGTGCCGTCCTGGCCGCTCTGCGTCATCGCCCGGGTCAGTTCGTACAGGTCACTCAGCGTCCGGTGCTGGCGGAAGAACCGCGAGTACGAGTGATAGACCAGGGTGACCGCGACCGCCACCGCCGCGAGCAGCAGGCTCGCCCACGCGTTGCTCTCCACCACGATCAGGACGACGAGTCCGATGGCGACGTTGACCGCCGGGGCGAGCAGTGTCGGCGCCGCCGCGCGGACCATGTCCCAGCCCGCCTGCCAACCCTGGATCAGACTGATCACTCCGCTGACCGCGGCGAGGGCGAACAGCGTGTAGGTGCCGACCGCCACGAAGAGCGCGCCCCAGGTGACCGGCCCCACCCCGTCGATGGGCGGCAGGGCGAGCAGGACGAGGCTGGCCAACGAACCGGCCGCCCCCGCCTTGGCGATGTTGAACCAGGTCTTCGCGGCGCTGATCCGCCGGCGTAGGTGACCGATCCCCGCCGCGAGGGTCACGACGATGATGACCGACGCCGGTTCGAGATAGTAGAAGACGAGGACCAGCGGAATCTCGGTGAGAGTGACCGAGAACGTGTGCCGCCGTACGACGAAGTGCAGGACCTGGGTCCCGGCGGTGACCATCGTGACCAGGAGGAGCGCTCCCGGCAGCAGATCGCCTGGGCCCGGTGGCCGGAAGGCGAGAAGCACGGCGCAACAGGCGACGGCGAAAAGGGCCAGCGGGCCGGTGATCAGCCAGGCCGAGTCGGTCGGCCTACGTGCCGGGGGTTGACGCCGAGCCATCCCGCTCCCTCGTAGGCTCGCCCGGGCCGCCCGGGCACGTGTGTACGAGCGGCCCTTCAGGGACGAACGGTCACCTGACGACGGCCTGCGTCACGGCGGCCGTCCAGTCGTAGTCGAGCATCGGCTCGCCGCTGAAGGGAAGAACCCCGAGAGCGAGCGCAGCCAGGGTGAGTGTCGCGAGAGTCGTGCCGAGCAGCCGGCCAAGCCTACGACGACCAGACATCAGTACGCTCCTGTCGGCAGGGGGGAAGACGATGGAGATTCCACGATGGTGCCACAGGCGCATCGGGCGTGAGAAGTCGTGACGGCCGAGGTCGGACCGCCCGCGCCGGAAGAGCGAACCGTCCGGTTGCCGACAATGGGCCGTGTGGCCAGGTCATTCCCGGCCCGGCCAGCCCTCCCCGGGCGGGAGAAACGACCAAGGTCGCAAAGGGGTGGTACCGAGCATAGCGGCACGTCTCGCCTGACGGAAGAGTCGACCCACGGAGAGCCATCTGATCGCCACTGGATGACACATCGACCACCATACCGTTCGCTGCCGTCCTGAGTCAGGCCCGCAAGGCCCTCCCCGACCACTGCACCCTCTTCCGCCGGCCGACCAACCCTGCGCCGCATCAGTCGTCGGCACGACGGGCCGGGCCTCACAGTCAAACCAGGAGCAGAGTCTTACCCAGGCCGTTGCGGGCCTCGATCACGGCATGCGCATCGGAGGCGCGCTCCAGCGGAAAGGTCTGCCCGATGACCGGCCGAACCCGGTCCGCCACCGCGTACGACATCATCTGCTCGGCCCACCGCCGCATATGGGGCCCGAACCCGAAGAGCTGCTCGATCCCGATCACCTCCACTCCGCGCTGTCGCGCCTCCCCCGGATCGATCACAGTGGCGGAGCGCCAGCCTTGGCACAAGCCACCACCCTGCTGTGTTCCCTACAAGCAGGGTGGGAAGTCGAAACCTCTATTACCGCGAGCCTCGTCCTCACGGCGGCCATGGTGATCACGATCGCAGCCGGAACGGCCGTAGGCCGCGACCAAGCGCGCATGTAGACACGGAAGCTCCCTCCACCACAGCTCGTGGATAGCCGGAAACCGAGCATGCGCCGGTTCAGCCGGACCTCCGCAGGATCAACGCCGACAGTTCCTGATCAGGATTCCTGCTGTTCAGGAACCTTTGGTGCACATGATGGCGGGGAGAGGTCTCGAACCTCTGTAGCTTTCGCGACGGATTTGCAGGAGGGCCGCCCACCATCTGCCCCCGGACGGAGGACCGCCCGATACCGCTGCTCAACGATCGACAACTCCACCAGCGCCAATCCCGACCTCCCCAGCCCGCGATGACCGCAACCATCACGCGATGAAGGCAACCGCAATCGATCATGTCAGGCATGTAGTGGGACGGGGAGTGTCAAGCATGTCCCGTGACAAGACAATCGCCTCCTGTGATTGTGATCCGACAGGAGAGGTGCGACGGATCTCCGTCACCTGAAGTACGACAGATGGTCTAGGAAGCCGAGGGTGCCGTCCCTGGGGCGGCTGGTTCAAGGTAGGACACCGCCGACAGCCGATAGCGCTGGGCTCGCGGCTGCGGTTGTGGGTCGCAGACGAAGGTCCGTGGCTCGGCGTTCCCGAGCCGGGGCCGGTCGTCGTGTGCCGGCAGGACGTTATCGGGCCGGCTGACCGGTCACCGGGACATGGTGTCGAGCGCTGCGGCGATCTGCGGTACCAGGGCCTCGTAGGTCGCGCGCGACAGGTGCCTGCCGTCGGGATCGAACGCGGCCGACCCGAGCCGGTCGGTCACCGCCCGCACCTCGATCGCCGTACCGCCATGCGTCGTGACCAACTCGGCCAGCACCGCGGCGTACTCCTTTATCAGGGCGTTGACCTCGCCGGTGTCGAACGGCCCGTGCGCGCGAGCCACGCCCGGCGGCACGAGGGCGACCCACCGACCCCCGCGTTCCAACTCTCGGGTCACGTTCTCCCGGAAGAGGTCTGGGGAGCTCGAGTAGTCGGGATGGCTGTCGCTACTCCCGATCGACAGCACGACCGCGTCATACGCCGCCGGATTCCGATCGCCGACCTGGCCGCGCAGGGACCCCGACCAGGCGCCACCAACAGCCCGAGACTCGACATCGGCACCGAAGGCGACCGGCATCAGGTCCGGGTGCTGGTTCTGGAGCAGCACGAGGTTGCTGTCACCGAGCAGTAGAACAGTCATGCGAGCATCCTGCCCCCGGCCACCGACATTTAGCCTCGGTGGCCGGCCAGACTGACCGATCATGAACCACTGTCGCGCATCACCTGGCGGAAGACTGTCGCGCACCTCCCGACGGAGCACGGGCTCCTGTCCGAACGGTTTGCTGAATTGTCCTAGTGATGATCAAGGCACCGCGCTCCGCGCGGTGCGGGGCGGCAAGCCCGGCCGGCGGCAAGCCGCCCCGGCCGCCCACGGCGCCGGGGCGGTCAGCCACCGACAGCCGCCGGGACCCGCCCCGCAACAGGCACAGTCAGTCCAGGACGAGCTCGTCAGGGTAGCGTTCACAAAGCGCGGCAACCGCACTCCGCAAGCAGTAGTCCAGGCTGTTGCCGTCGCACCTGATCGACGCCCCGCCGAGCCGCTGGCCCGAGATCACCACCGTCCAGGGCTTGTGGTCCCGCTCCCCGTCAATCTTGACGATCCCAACCAGGCCCAGCTCCCCCAGGCGCGCCAGCAACTCCGGCACCCGCTCGTCCCACCCCATCCACGGATTGGACCACGAAGCCCGCTACGAAAGCCGTCGCCCCAGCCTCCGTCGTGGTCGGGGCTTCCGGCTGCCGCGCCAGTCCAACCCCGGGACTGGCTTGCCCCCCGGACCGCCTCCCGCAGCCGCCGTGGACCGCCAGCCAACGCCCCTCAGCCAGCCCGTACGCCCGCGCCGGGCAGCTACCCACCCGAGACCCCGGGCGGGAGCCACCAGACCGCCAGAAGCAAGATCAACCCGCCCACGATCTGCCCACAACCAGTCGTTAACCGCTGGACGCAGCCGGACTCCACCGAACGAGCGACAACGGCCCCTGATCAGCATTCCTGCTGGTCAAGGGCCGTTTCTGCACCTGGTGGCGGGTAGAGGATTCGAACCTCTGTAGCTTTCGCGACGGATTTACAGTCCGCTCCCATTGGCCGCTCGGGCAACCCGCCAGGGCGTGCCACCGCGCGTCGCGCAGCAGCGGAGCCAAGGATAGCGGTTGCTCCCGGGTACGTCGCAACCGGGTACCGTCAGGGGGTCGCACCGCTGCTCAGCGGGGGACATACGAGCACAGACCGCCGGACAGCAGGAGCATGAGCATGGCAGCGAACCCGTCGTTCGACATCGTGAGCAAGGTCGACCGCCAGGAGGTCGACAACGCCCTCCGTCAGGCGGAGAAGGAGCTCGCGACGCGGTTCGACTTCCGGGGCACCGGCGCCGAGATCTCCTGGTCGGGTGAGGAGGCGATCAGCCTCCAGGCAGAGACCGAGGAGCGGGTCCGGGCCGCCCTGGAGGTCTTCAAGGAGAAGCTGGTGAAGCGGAACATCTCGCTGAAGTCGCTGGACGCCGGTGACCCCCGCGCCTCGGGGAAGATTTTCAAGATCGACGCCAAGGTGATCCAGGGCATCGACTCCGACAAAGCCAAGGCGATCAGCAAGAAGATCCGCGACGAAGGCCCCAAGGGCGTGCAGGCCCAGATCCAGGGCGACCAGCTGCGGGTCACCGGCAAGAAGAAGGACGACCTCCAGGCCGTCATCACCCTGCTCAAGGGTGAGGACTTCGGCGTCGCCCTCCAGTTCACCAACTACCGGTAAGCCCCGACCGCCGGCCGGCTCCCCGGGCCGGTCGGCGGGCGGACCCAGCGGCGCGCGCTCCGCTCAGCGCGAGAAGATCAGCAACAGCAGCACGGTCAGGATCGCGCTCACCAGGATCGAACCAAGGCAGCCGATCCGGTTCGAGAAGAAGAGGAACATGATCGCCGGGGTACCCGTCACCCCGACCCGCACACCTGACGGCTACCCCGACAGCAGCAAGGCAGGCCAGAAACCGGTCAGACCGCAACCGGTTGCTCGACGCGTACCGCGTCGGCCTCCGCTCGGGCGATCGGCCCGGCCGGCAGGGCGGCGACCCCGGCCCCGACGGCGACCGCCGCCCCGGCGAACAGGAACGCCCAGGTCGTCCCGCCGCCGTGGTCGACGATCAGTCCGGCGACGGCACCGCCCGCGGCGCTAGCCGCGACCGACATGGTGACGACCCAGGTGTACGCCTCGTTCAGCATGCTCGTCGGGGCGATCCGCCCGACCAGGGTGTTCTCCAGGGTGAGTGCGGGCGCGATGGTGGCCCCACCGGCCACCAGGGCAATGCCGAGCGCCAGTGGGGTGGGCATCACCGCGAAGACCGCGAAGCTGCCGGCCACTGCGCCGAGCAGCCAGGCGAACTGTCGGGTCATGGCGGTTGACGGCTCGCGCAGGCCGAACCAGAGGCCACCGAGGGCGCTGCCAACGCCCCAGACGGCCAGCAGCAGGCCGGCGAGGCTCTCCGGGTCGCCGCCGGTGGACCGGTCGGCGGCGAAGGCCGGCACCGTCACGCCGGCCGCTCCGAACGCGATGCCGAGGCCGGCGACGCAGACCAGCAGGGCGGGGAAGCCGCCGACCCGGAGCGGGCCGAGCCCTCGGGCGTGGTGCTCACGCGGATGTGGCCGCCAGCCACGCATTACCTGCCCGAGTGCCACCGCCGTGGTGCCGACCAGGGTGACCACGGCGGCGCCGACGAGTGCGGCGGCGGCGTCGGCGACCAGCACGAAACCGGCCACCAGCAGGGGACCGAGCACGAAGACGAGCTCGAAGAGCGTGGTCTCCGCGGCGAGCGCCGTGTTGCGCAGGTGGTACCGGCCGGAGGCCGGGTCGGTGAGGTCGTTCCAGGCGCCCCGCAGCGCCGCGGTCAGCGGCGGGTACGTGGCGCCGGCCAGACCGGCGGCGAGGTAGATCGCGATGTTGCCCCGGTCGGCACGGCTGGCCCAGAGCAGCCCGGCCAGGGCGAGCGGGTGGGCCACGGCGGTGGTCAGCAGGACCGGGGTCGGGCCGAGCCGGTCGGCGATCCGGCCGGCGACCGGGCTGAACGCGGCCCCGGAGAGGGCGTAGCAGCCGCCGGCGACGGCGGCCAGCGAGTATCGGCCGGTCACCTGCTCCACCACCAGCAGCAGCGCCAGTGGCGTCATGCCGATCCCGAGCCGCCCGAGGATGCCGAGGAGCAGCAGCACCGGCGCACCGGGAATCCGCCAGACGCCCAGGTACTGGCGCAGTGCGACCACGGCCGACCTCCGGAAGGGGGTAATGGGTGAGAAGCCGTGCCGACCCTAACGCCGGGGTGCCGCCGCCGGGAACCGATTATGCCGGTATACGCCTGTGCGCAGCGCGATCCGCCGGGGCCGGCGAACCGGCCCCGGGCGGATTCGGGCTCTACGGGGTCAGCGCTGGAACCGCACCGGGCCGCTGTTGACGGCCATCTGCTCCAGCCGGGCGACCCGCTCCTCCATCCGGGGGTGGGTGGAGAAGAGCGCCGCGATGGCACCACCCCGCTTGAACGGGTTGTCGATCATCAGGTGGGCGGTGCTGGTCAGCTGGCCCTGCGCGGGCAGCGGACGCATCTGCGTACCCATGTGGATCTTCCGGAGCGCGCTGGCCAGGGCCAGCGGGTCCCGGGTCAGCTGGGCACCGGAGGCGTCGGCCTGGAACTCGCGGCTGCGGCTGATCGCCAACTGGATCAGGGTGGCCGCGATCGGCCCGAGGATCAACGTGAGCAGCAACACCGCCGGGTTCGGGGCGTCCTCGTCGTCGCCGCCACCCAACGGGATGAACCAGGCGATGTTGGCCAGCATGGTGATGATGCCGGCCAAACCCGCCGCCACACTGGAGATCAGGATGTCCCGGTTGTAGACGTGCGACAGCTCGTGGCCGATCACGCCGCGCAGCTCGCGGTAGTCCAGGATCTCGGTGATCCCCTGTGTCACGCAAACCGCCGCGTTCTGCGGGTTACGCCCGGTGGCGAACGCGTTGGGCTGCGAGGTGGGGCTGACGTACAGCCGAGGCATCGGTTGCCGTGCCTCGGTAGCCAACTCCCGGACCATCCGGTACAGCTCGGGGAATTCCGCCTCGCTGACCGGCTGCGCCCGCATCGACCGCAGCGCGAGCTTGTCGGAGTAGAAGTAGGTGATGCCGTTCATCAGCAGCGAGACGATGACGGCGATGACCAGACCACCGCTGCCGCCGAACCAGTAGCCCACCGCCAGGATCAGCGAGGTGAGCAGGCCGAGCAGCGCGGCGGTCTTCAGACGGTTGTGATGCACGGTCACTCCTTCGGTGCGCGGGTCGCGGGACCCGCCGACCCGTACAACATCACCGGTACCCCGCAACCATCCTGCTCATGACTGGGAGTTGCCTGGAGCATCCTGTGCGCCCGCTGGGAGCGCGGCCACCGCCTGTGGGGCAGTGGTCAGCCGGCGGCGAGGGCCAGGACCAGTTGGGGAGCGAAGCCGAGCACCACGGTCACGGCGGTCGCGACCGCCAACGCCGCGCTCACCGGCCAGGCCGGTCGGCCGGCCGGGACGGCGTGGGCGGCGTCGGCGTAGAGGACGGCGGTGAGACGCAGGTAGTACGCGAGACCGACCACCGCGTTGACCGCCACCACCAGGGCCAGCCAGCCCGCGCCGCCGTCCAGCACCGAACGGACCACTATCACCTTGGCGAAGAGGCCGGCCAGGCCCGGTGGCAGCCCGGCCAGACCGGTCAGCGCCAGTACGAACGCCGCACCGATCCAGGGCTGCCGGCGGGCCGCGCCGCGCAGGTCGTCGAGCGTGCCGCCGTCCGTGCCCACCGGCCGCAACGCCACCAGCGCCGCGAACGCGACCAGTTCCAGCGCCACGAAGAAGACCGCGTACGCGACCACCGCCGCGTAGGCGGTGGCACGGGCGTCCGCGGTGCGGCCGGTGGCCAGCGCCAGCGCGCCCAGCGGCGCCAGGATGTAGCCGGCCTGAGCCACCGACGACCAGGCCAGCAACCGGACGGTACGCCGCTGGCGCAGCGCCACCAGGTTGCCGACGGTCATGGTGAGCACGGCCAGCCCGGCGAGCACCGGGCCGGTGACCTCGGCCGGCAACGCCCGCTGCACCACGGCGAGCAGCGCGACCACCCCACCGAGTTTCGAGGCGGTGGAGAGGTACGCCGCCACCGGCAGCGGTGCGCCGTCGTAGGTGGCCGGGGCCCAGGCGTGGAACGGCACCGCCGCCACCTTGAAGCCGAGCCCGGCCACCACCAGCGCGACCGCGGCGGTCGTCAACGGCAGGTCGCCGGCGGCGCCGAGCAGCGCACCGAGCCGGTCGAGGTGCAGAGCGCCGGTGACCGCGTACAGCAGCGCCGCGCCGAGCAGGGTCAGCGTGGTCGCCACCACGCTGACCACGAAGAAGGTGACCGCCGCCTCGGCGCTGGCGAGGCTGCCCCGACGCAGCCCGACCAGGACGTACAGCGGCAGGGTGAGGGTCTCCAACGCGACGATCAGGGTGATCAGGTCACCGGCCGCGCCGAGCACCACGCCGCCGGTCATCGAGCAGGCGAGCAGGAAGCAGTACTCCCCCACCGGGGTCGGGCCCGTGCCCAGCAGCGGTCCGGAGAGCCCGAGCACCCCGAGGGTGAGCAGACCGAAGACGGCAGCGACCAGAGCCGCACGAGCGTCGAACACCCAGGAGCAGTCGCCCCCGACGCAGAAGGTGCGCCGGGTTCCCACCGCGCCCACCGCCGCCGCGCCGGCCACCGTGGCGATGGCGCCCGCGGCGGCCACCGCCACGGTCGCGCCCGCCCGGGCCAGCAGCAGGTCGGCCAGGAGCACCAGGACGGCGGTGCCGGCCGCCAGGTACGCCGGCAGCAGCGCCACGTTGTCGACGCTCTGCACCAGACTCATGCCGCCCACTTCCGCCGCACCTCCACCAGGCCACCGCCCGCGCTCATGGGAGCACCGCTGTCAGGGCGTCCACCGGAGCGGTGGCGTAGCCGAGCACCAGTGCCGGTACCAGCCCCACCGCCAGGGCCAGCAGCACCAGCGGCGTCCAGGCGGCCAACTCCGCCCCGGCCAGGCCGGGGGCGACCCGGGCCACCGCCGGGGTGGGCCGCCCGTGGGTGACCTGCCGCAGCAGCCGCAGAAAGTACGCGGCGGTGAGCGCGCCGCCGATCGCGGCCAGGACGGCCAGCGTGGTCCAGAGCCCACCACCGCGTTGGACGGCGGCGACGACGGCGAACGCCTCCCCCCAGAAACCGGCCAGCCCGGGCAGGCCCAACGAGGCGACCGCCGCGAAGCCGAGCAGCCCGGCGAGCCGGGGCGCGGTCTCCCGCAACCCGGACAGTTCGGCCAGCGAGCCGGTGCCGGTGCGGTCCTTGATCGCGCCGGCGAGGAAGAAGAGCAGGCCGGTGATCACGCCGTGCGCGATGTTGCCGATCAGCGCGGCCTGGATGCCGGTGGCGGTCAGCGTGGCCACCCCGAGCAGCACGAAACCCATGTGCCCGACGCTGGAATACGCGATGAGCCGCTTCAGGTCGTCCTGGGCGAGGCAGACCAGCGAACCCACGATGATCGCGGCGACGGCGAGCACGCCGAGCACCGGGGCAGCCCACCGCGCCCCCTCCGGCGCCACCCCGACCGCCATCCGCACCAGACCGTACGTGCCCATCTTGAGCAGCACCCCGGCGAGGATGACACTGCCCACGGTGGGGGCCTGGGTGTGCGCGTCGGGCAGCCAGGAGTGCAGCGGCCAGAGTGGGCTCTTCACCGCGAAGGCGAGCGCCAGCAGGGTGAACGCGGCCAGTTGGGTGCCCCGGGACAGGCCCGTGCCACCGGTGAGGGCCACCACGTCGGCGGTCCCGGCGTCGGCGACCACCACGAAGACGCCGACGAGCAGCAACACGGAACCGAGCAGGGTGTAGAGCGCGAACCTGCGGGCCGCCCGCCGCCGCCCGTCGCCGCCCCAACCCGCGATGATCGCGTACATCGGCAGCAGGACGACCTCGAAGAAGACGAAGAACAGCACCAGATCCAGGGCGAGGAACGTACCGAGGATGCCGACCTCGACCACCAGCAGCAACGCCACCAGGGCCCGGCCACTGCCGCCCGCCGGCACCCGCCAGACGGTGTAGCCGCAGCAGAGCACGGTGAGCAGCGCGGTCAGCACCACCAGCGGCCAGGAGAGGCCGTCCACCCCGAGATGGAAGCGCAGGTCGAGGCCCGGCACCCAGGGCAGGTCGAGCCGGTGCCAGGGCAGCACGGCCGGCGCCGGGCCGTAGCCGACCCAGCCACGGTCGCCGACGGCCAGCAGCACCGCGGCGACCAGGGTCAGTCCGGCGACCGCCGTACCGACCAGCCGGGCGGCCCGGTCCCGGGGGGTCGCCGCCACCAGCACCGCCCCGACCGCCGGCAGCGCCAACACCGCGACCAGCAGGAACTCTCCGAAACTCACGGTTTCCCCTCGGCTCGCGACTGCGCGGCTCGCGAAACGGTCATGGCGCACCACCGATCAGGACGGCCGCGAGGCCGATCAGCAGGGCTCCGGCGAGCACCGCGCCTGCCGCGCGAGGCAGTGCCGCCCGGTGCCCCGCGGCGAGTACGCCACCGAGGCCGCGCGCCGCGCGTCCGGTGGCCTCCACCAGCCCGTCCACCCCGACCTCGTCCCCGGTACGGGCCAGCCGGGCCAGGGCGGTGACCGGTCGTACGACCAGGGCGTGCTGGACGTCGTCGAGCCGGAGCGCGCGGGCGAACACCGGCCGCAGCGGGCCCAGCACGGTCGCCGGGTCACCTGCCGGCGCCCGCCGCCAGCCGGCCCAGGCCAGCGCCGCCCCGACCAGCAGCAGCACGGTGGGCAGCACCAGTTCCGGACCGACGTGCACGAGCAGCACGTCGTCCGGCGGCACCGTCGGCGCCACCGGGAAGAGCAACCGGTCGGCGAAGGGCTGGACGAAGCCGGCCAGCCCCAGCAGCGCCGCCGCAACGGCCAGCAGCAGCACCGGCCAGCGCATCGCCGCCGTCGGATCGTGCGGACGCAGCAGCGGCAGCCGGCGCTCGCCGAGGAAGGTACGCAGCAGCAGGCGGGTGGCGTACCAGGCGGTGACCACCACCCCGAGCAGTCCGGCCAGCCAGACCAGCCAGCCCACCCAGGCCGGGGCCGGTCCGGTGCCGTCCAGCGCGGCGGCCCGGGCGACCGCGAGTACGCCGTCCTTGCTCCAGAAGCCGGACAGCGGCGGCACCCCGGCCAGCGCGCCGAGCCCGACCAGGGTGCACCAGAAGGTGACGGGCATGTCCCGCCGCAACCCGCCCATCCGGGACATCAGGGTGGTGCCCACGGCGTGGATCACCGCACCGGCGGCGAGGAAGAGCAGCGCCTTGAAGGCGGCGTGGGTGAGCAGGTGGAACAGCGCGGCGGCCGGCGCACCGACGGCGAGTGCCCCGGTCATGTACCCGATCTGGGAGACCGTCGACCAGGCGAGCACCCGTTTGAGGTCGTCCTGCGCGGTGGCCGCAAGCGCGCCCAGCAGCAGGGTCGTCGCGCCCAGCACACCGAGCACGGCCAGCGCCACCGGAGCCGCCTCGAACAGCGGGAAGAGCCGGGCGACCGCGTACACGCCGGCGGCGACCATGGTGGCCGCGTGGATCAGCGCGGAGATCGGGGTGGGGCCGGCCATCGCGTCGGGCAGCCAGGTGTGCAGCGGGAACTGCGCGCTCTTGCCGGCCACCCCGGCGAGCAGCAGCAGGCAGGCGACGGTGAGCGGGCCGGTGGCGTGGTCGTGGGCGAGCACGTCGGCGATCCGGAAACTGCCCGCCGAGACGCCGAGCAGCGCGATGCCGAGCAGGAAACCGACGTCCCCCACCCGGGTCACCAGGAACGCCTTCATCGCGGCGGCCGGCGCCTCGGGCAGCCGCCGGTCGTGTGCGATGAGCAGGTAGGAGCAGAGCCCCATCACCTCCCAGCCGACCAGCAGCAGGATCAGGTCACCGGCGACCACCACCAGCAGCATCGCGGCGGTGAAGAGGCTGATCTGTGCCGCGTACGGCGGGTAGCGGTGGTCCACCTCGACGTCGTCGTGCGGCCCCCGGCGCAGGTAGGCGGTCGAGTACACCTGCACGGCCAGGGCGACCGCCGCCACCGCCACCGCCACCAGCACGGCCACCCCGTCCAGCCGGACACCCAGGGTGACCCGCAGGCCACCCAGGTCGATCCAGGTGGTCGAGGTCTCCACCGGCTCGCCGACCCGGGCCAGCAGGGCCAGCGCGACGACCAGCGCGCCGGCCGCGCCCGCCACACCCAGGCCGATCGCCGCCCGCCGGGCCCGGTCCTGCCCGGTGGTCGCGCCCTTCGGCGACGGTGGCAGCAGCAACCCGGCCAGTCCCGCGACCAGCGGTACGGTCGGCAGCGCGACCCCGAGCAGCCCGGTCACCGGCTTTCCTCCGTCCGGTCGGCGGCCCCGGCGTCCGTGCCCGGGCCGTCCACACCGACGCCACCGTGCGCCGTGGCCGCCCGGGCACCCGGCCCGGCGGCGAGGACCGGTGCCGGTGGCTCGGCCAGCGGGACCTCGTCGACCGCCACACTGGCGCGCATCCGGTAGAGCTGGAGCACGATGGCCAGACCGACGCCGATCTCGGCGGCGGCCAGCACGATCACGAACAGCGCGAAGACCTGCCCGCCGTGCGGCAACACGGCCCGCGCGGTGGTGTCCGCGGTGACCAGCACCAGGTTGACGGCGTTGAGCATCAACTCGACCGCCATCAGCACCAGCACCGCGTTGCGCCGGCGCAGCACGCCGTACACGCCGAGGCCGAACAGGAACGCGGCGGTGAGGTACGGGATGACCGGCCTCACCCGCGACCGCCCTCGTCGACGGCGCCGGCCACGGCCCCGGGGGCCGGCGTCGCGGCGTTGCGGTCCGGACCGCCGGACGTGGCGTCGGGGCGGCGGCCGATGTCGGGACGCGAGAGCACGATCGCCCCCACCAGAGCGGCCAGCAGCAGCACCGACAGCACCTCGAACGGCAGCACCCAGGCGCGGAACACCTGCTCGCCGAGGCGTTCGGCGGTGCCGGCGGCGGGCAGCTCCACCCGGGACCAGCGGAACGCGTCCACCAGCAGCACGGCCAGCCCCAGCCCGGCACCGCCGCCGATGAGGGCGGCGGGCCAGCCGGGACGGTCCAGGTCGTCGGAGGCGCCGATCGGGGCGCGGGTCAGCATCACCGCGAACAGCAGCAGCACCACCACCGCGCCGACGTAGATCAGCACCTGCACCCAGGCCACCAGCTCTGCGGTGAGCACCAGGTAGTCGCCGGCCAGCGCGCCCAGGCAGACCACCAGGTAGAGGCCGGCCCGGACCAGGTGCTTCGTCGCGACCACGAGCACCCCCGCGCCGACCGCCACCGCGCCGAGGGCGAGCAGCAGAACGTCCGCCCCGGTCATCAGGTCGTACCCCGGTCGGCGGCGGGGCCCGGCTCGGGGCGTACCCCGGTGGGAGGGCTGCTGGGGGCCGCGGCCTTGCGCGCGGCGGTGGCCTCCTCCTTGGCCGGCTCGCCGTTGCGGTCGTGCGCGGGCGGCGGTGGGACGGTGCCCATCCACTCGCCGAGGTGGTCCTTGTCGTGCAGCAGGTCCTTGATGTCGTACTCGGCGTACTCGAACTCCGGCGACCAGTAGAGCGCGTCGAACGGGCAGACCTCGACGCAGATGCCGCAGTACATGCAGAGCGAGAAGTCGATGTCGAACTTGTCGAGCACGTTGCGCTGGCGGGGGCGGGCGGCCCCGGGCACCGCCACCTCCTCCTTGTGCGAGTCGATGTAGATGCACCAGTCCGGGCACTCCCGGGCGCAGAGCATGCAGACCGTGCAGTTCTCCGCCAGCAGCGCGATCACGCCCCGGGAGCGGGGTGGCAGCTCGGGGGCGACGTCCGGGTACTGCTGGGTGGTCGACCGGCTGGTCATCGTCTTCAGGGTGACCGCCAGGCCCTTCACCAGCCCCGTGCCGGGAAGACCGCTGCGCTCGCTCATGCCGCTCATCCTGCCCTGTGGCCCCGGCGCGCGCGACCACCACCCGGCCCTTCCCGGCGTTATCGTGAGCACGGGGAGAACGACCACCGGGAAGGACCGGTCGATGACCGCCGCTATGCACGACGAGTTTCCGCCGCCGGGTGAGTGGACGACCGACGACCTCGACCGCCTGCCCGACGACGGCCGCCGCCGTCCCGAGCTCCTGGACGGAAACCTGCTGATGTCGCCCTCCCCCAGGCGACTCCACCAGTCCATCGCCGGCCGCCTGATGGCCGCTCTGGAGGAGACCTGCCCCGCCGACCTCGACGTCACCCAGGGCGTCGAGGTACGGATCTCCCGCCGCCGGTCCTTCATCCCCGATCTGCTGGTCACCGAGCTGGACGCGTCGGTGCGCAACCCGTCGCAGTACCGGCCGAACGAGGTCCTGCTGGTGGTCGAGATCGTCTCCGAGGGCTCGCGCAGCATTGACCGGGTGCTCAAGCCCGCGCTGTACGCCGAGGCGGACATCCCGTACTTCTGGCGGATCGAGACCGAGGCGGGAATCGTCGTGCACGCCCACAAGCTCGACCCGGTCAAGCAGATCTACGTCGAGCAGGCGCGGATGACCGACGGCATCCTGCTGCCCGAGCCGTGGGAGATGGACATTCCGCTGGCCCGGATCACGCCCCGGGGCCGCTGAGCGGGCCACCAGGGAGCGGCGTGATCCAGCTCGCTCGCCGAGCCGACCGGCCGGTGATCGGCGAAGATGAGGGGGCGACGGCAGGCGGGACACCAGGGGGCGACGTGGGCGAGACGACCGGCGGGAAGTACGTCGAGCCGGGTGGCGAGTTCACCCGGGACCAGCGCTACATCGCCACCCGGATCACCGCCGACGGCCGGGACGGCTGGCCGGTGGAGCCCGGCCGGTACCGGTTGGCGGTCAGCCGCGCCTGCCCGTGGGCCAACCGGTTGATCATCGTCCGGCGGCTGCTCGGGTTGGAGGACGTCATCTCGATGGCGGTGGCCGGTCCGACCCACGACGCCCGGAGCTGGACCTTCGACCTGGACCCGGACGGGCGCGACCCGGTGCTGGGCATCGAGCGTCTTCAGGAGGCGTACTTCGCGCGGTTCCCCGGCTACGAGCGGGGGATTACCGTGCCGGCGCTGGTGGACGTGCCGACCGGGCAGGTGGTCACCAACGACTACGCGCAGATGAGCCTGGACCTGTCGACCGAGTGGACGGCGTACCACCGCAAGGGCGCGCCGCAGCTCTACCCCGAGCACCTGCGCGAGGAGATTGACGAGGTCAACGCGGTGGTCTTCGCCGACGTGAACAACGGCGTCTACCGGTGCGGCTTCGCCGGCAGCCAGGACGCGTACGAGCAGGCGTACCACCGGCTCTTCGAGCGGCTGGACTGGTTGACCGAGCGGTTGTCCGGGCAGCGGTACCTGGTCGGCGACACGATCACCGAGGCGGACGTGCGACTGTTCACCACCCTGGTCCGTTTCGACCCGGTCTACCACGGCCACTTCAAGTGCAACCGGCAGAAGCTGTCCGAGATGCCGGTGCTGTGGGCGTACGCGCGGGACCTGTTCACCACCCCCGGCTTCGGGGACACCGTCGACTTCGACCACATCAAGCGGCACTACTACGAGGTGCACCGGGACATCAACCCGACCGGCGTGGTGCCGGTCGGCCCCGACCTGGCGAGCTGGCTCACCCCGCACGGCCGGGAGGAACTCGGCGGGCGGCCCTTCGGCGACGGCACCCCGCCGCCC
>NZ_SMKF01000170.1 GCF_004348325.1 Micromonospora sp. KC213
CACCCTCACCCGAGCCCGCCCGCCGGTCAGTCGGTGGGGAGAAGATGACCCAGCGGGCCCAGGTCGAGGTTGAGGTCCTCGGGGCGAGACCGAAGTACTCCCGACGTTCGGGTAATTGTCAGAGCACTGGCGGCGTGGCGTCGAGGGAGATTTCGGCGCGTACCCGATCACCATCGTCGAACAGTTTCGCGCCGCATTTCCTGAGCACCTCGACAGCGCCCGCGTTGGCCCGGGTGGTGTCGGCCACGACGGCGTGCATACCGGCCGCCGCCGCGGCGTCCATCAACTCCCGCAGGGCAGCCACCCCGATGCCCCGCCCCCGGGCGGAGCGACCCAGCCACATCCCGGTCTCCACCACCCCGGGCTCGTCACAACGGCGCATGCGTATCATTCCGACGACCTCACCGCCGACCACGACGGCGTACATCCGGGTGCGGGTCGGGCCGTCCAGGCCGGTGAAGCTGGCCCGGTAGTAGTCCCGAAAGGCATCCCGGCGGGCCGCCGACCAGCCGGCCGGCGCGTCGACCGGGGGCATCACGTCCTCGGGTTCCGCCTCGGCCACCGCTACGGAGAGCAAGGGCTCCAGGTTTCGCTCGTCCACCGGCTCCAGTCGTACCGCACCCGTCACGTGCCGGAGTCTGCCGCTACGCCAGCCACTCGTCCAGCGTTTTGGTTCTGGACCGCCCCTCCGTCAGCCGGTTCCGGCCGGTCGGCCATCGGAGCGTCCCGTCACCCTCTGCTGTCCCCTTCGCCGTCTGGTCGCCGTAGCCGCCCTGTCGATTGGCGATCGGCCGTGAGCGGTGCCGACGACCTTGACCGATCGTGCGTCCGCTGCCGGGCGGCGGCCCGGCACACGGGCGGTCACTCCCGGGACGGGAACTCGCACAGCAGCACCGAGGCGTCGTCGGCGCGCTTGTGCCGACGCAGCCGCTCCGGATGCTCGCGCTCGGCGGCGCGTACCCGATCGACCAGCGCCCCCGGCCCCTCGGCGGTGACCAGGTCGAGCAGGCCGGCCCAGTCGAGAAGCCCGAACTGCTCGACCGCGCAGGAGGCGCCGTCGCTGAGCAGCACGGCCCGTCGGACCGCGTCCGGTCCGCGCAGCGGCAGCGTGCCGGTGAGCGCGTGGTACGCCGCGTCCGGGTCGGTCGCGGCGACCCAGTAGCCGTGGGTACGGTTCATCCGTTCCCGCTGTGCTGTGACCGCCCGCCGGAACCGGGTTTCCGGTTCGATGTCCCCCGGCAGGGTTGCCGCGATCCGGCGCAGGTCGGCTGTGGCCGAGTCGAGCCGGTCGTCCGAGACCACCGTGACCCGGCCGCCGGCCTCGAACACCAGCGGGCTGTCGCAGAGCACCAGGTAGTCGACCTCGTCGACGCCCTCCCGCAGCAGGCAGACCGTCGACGATGGGGTCCCCGGATGATCGAGGTCGCAGAGGTCCCCGTGGTCGGCGCGGACCCCGAGCAGCGCCGCCGCCAGGCTGCTCACCAGGGTCGCCGCCGGCCGGGCGGCGACCGCCAGCCCGATCCGGGCGGCCAGGTGGCGGACGAACCAGGCCGGCCCGTGTACGCACCCGGTGTCGAAGCCCTCCGGCACGGTCGCACCGTCGAGCACCCCCACCAGCGGGCCGAACCGGAACACCACGTCCTCGTTCTCCAGCCGGCCTGGCGCGGGTACCGAGACGGAACGGACCCGCATGGTCGACACCGCTCCGACCGTCCGGACGGTGTGCCCCGCCGGGTGTCGCGCCTCCGGTCCCGCCATCGGCCGCTCCTCTCCGCACGCCGGTGCGTCATCCGTACCGGCACCAGACTCACCACGATCCGCCGGGCCACGCCGCCGAGGTCCACCCCGATGCCGACACCACCGGTCAACGCCGTCGAGATCGCGGCGCCGCCCGCCTGTCCTCGGCCCGAAGCCTGGACCAGGTTGCGCGAGGTCCACGATTGCGGCAAGTCGCCGTGGACGCCGCACCGAGCCCGCAACCCGCCCGGCCGAGGGTGTCCCGGTCCCGGGCTACCCGCCCTGCTGTGGGTCATGCAGGCGAGGGCTTGGGCGGGCCTTGCCGGCCTTGTAGCTGCCACACCGGCTGCGGCATATCGCAGCCTCCCCACCACGGGATACCCCCGCATGCCGCACATGACGAACAGGGCCGACCGCCGGGTGCGGGGGCTGAGCGTCAGCGGCGGCGGGTGCGGGCGCGGGACGCGCGTAGGCGACGCAGCCGCCCCACCAGCAATGGCTCGGCGGCGAGCGCGGCCGGCCGGTCCAGCAGGGCGTTGAGCAGTTGGTAGTAGCGGGTCGCCGAGAGGCCGAAAGTGTCCCGGATGGCCTGTTCCTTGGCTCCGGCGTGCCGCCACCACTGCCGTTCGAAGGCGAGGATCCGCTGTTCCCGCTCGGTCAGGGCCTCGTCGGGCTGAGCCCCGGCACCGGCCGTGCCCCCGGCAGCGAGCCCGGCGGCATCAGCAAGCCCGGCGGCAACCGCCGCATCACCGGTACCGGCGGTGCCCGACGCAGCACCGGCGCGCGGCGCGGACTCGCCCGACGTGATCTCCACCTCGGGTACGGAGCGCGGGGGCGGGACGGCCCGTCCGGTGACGTCCGTGCCGGCCCGCGTCGGCGGCGGCTCGGGCCGGTCGACGTCGGCCGGGACGGCGTCGGCGGGGGGCATGGCGCTCCTCAGCAGGGCGGACGTCCGGTGTGGCGGGGGCCGACCGGCGGACGTCCAGCCTAACCAGGCTGGGCGACGATCGCAGCGGACGAGGCCCGTACCGAGTCGGGCTCGGTACGGACCTCGGGACGGTGCTCCGGCGGACAGGAGCCGACGGGGCGGCGTGCGGGGCACCGGCGAGTCCGGCACCGGACGCCAACCGTTCGGCGTTGGTCAGGCCACGTCGCGTCGACGCATGATCCAGAATGCCGCGAACAGGATCAGCGCCGAACCGATCCCGAACAGCAGCCCGGACTGCTGCCAGGTGATGATCATTTCCGCGGGCTCGCAGGCGCCCTGTACGAGGTTGCACGCCTCATAGTCGAGCAGCTTGTGCTGCTTCTCGAACCAGGCCATCGCGTAGGTGGACAGGACGTACCGGTCCCCGAACGAGACGCCGGCGATCGCGGTGCCGATGCGGATGCCGATCTCGCTGATGACGCCGATCCCGACCGCGACGCCGAGCGCCATCGCGGTGTGCCGGCCGAGTGAGGCGAGCGCGAAGGCCACCGCCCCCGCGACCAGGATCAGTGCCAGTGCCCGCAGTCCACCGAGTCCGACGGACTGCCACACCCCGGCGGTGACCTTCTCGGTGCTGCCGCGGGTGCTGGCGATCAGCCAGAAGGCGGCCGTCCAGAGCGCGCCGAGCAGCACGGTCACCCCGGCGAGCAGGCTCAGCAGCGCGGCCAGCTTCGTGCCGAGCACGGCCAGCCGCCTCGGTCGCCAGAGCAGCAGGTTCATCATCCCGCCGGTGCTCCATTCGGCACCGACGAAGGACGCCCCGACCACGAACCCGAACAGTGCGACCGCTCCGGCGAAGACCGCCACGATCATCTCGAACTCGCCACGGAAGTTGAACTCGTACGGCAGGCTCCACTCCGGATCGAACATGTCCGGTTGCGGCTGCCAGTCCCGGCCACAGTTCGGGCCGTACCTCTCCTCGGTCTGCTCGCCGCGCGCCTGGGCCGCGTCGCATTCGGCGACCATCTTTTCCCAGTCCTTCGCGGCCTGCCGGTACTGGGCGTCCGCGTCGGCCTGGGCCTGGGCGACGACGGCCGGGGAGCGCTGCTGGCTGGAGAAGGCCAGGGCGGTGGCGACACCGGCCAGCCCGAGCACCAGCAGGACGAGCATGATCCGGGTCAGCCGGCGCTTGGCCAGCCGGCGAAGTTCGGTGACGTACAGACTCATGCTCCCCAACCCCCTCCGGCGCGACCGGACTGCTCCGCCCCGCCGATCCGCACGGACTCGTCGACCTGGCGGTGCTGACCGGGCACCGGCGCGGTGTTGGTCAGTTCCAGGAAGACGCTCTCCAGGTCCACCGAGACCGGGGCCAGTTCGCTGGCGTACAGGTGGTGTTCGGCGAGGAGCCGGTTCACCATGGCCGGCTTCTCCACGCCGTTGAGCAGCAGGTGGTCGGGGTGTCGGGCGACGGGCACCCCGTTGCGGCTGAGCACCTCGGCGGCGGCGGCCAGGTCCTCCGCGGCGTCCAGGCGAACCCGGACGGTGCCGTGCGAGTGGGCGGCGAGCACCTCATCGACCGGGCCGAAGGCGACCCGCCGGCCCAGCGAGATGATGGTGACCGAGTCGCAGATGAGCTGGATCTCGCCGAGGATGTGACTGGAGACCACCACGGTCATCCCGGACTCGGCGAGATCGCGCATCAGGCTCCGCATCTCCCGGATGCCGCCCGGGTCGAGACCGTTGGCCGGCTCGTCGAGGATCAGCAGCTTCGGGTTCTTCAGCAGGGCGGACGCGACCGCCAGTCGCTGCTTCATGCCCAGCGAGTACGTCTTGACCCGATCGCCGGCCCGGTCGCGCAGCCCGACCAGTTCCAGCACCTCGTCGACCCGGGTGGCCGGCACCTGGCCGGCGTTGGCGAGCAGGGACAGAGTGTCCCGCGCGGTGAAGTGCGGGAAGAACTGCGGGCTCTCCACGATCGCCCCGATCTGGCCGGCCACCGTGGGCAGCGCGGCCGGCACCTCGTGGCCGAGGATGGCCATCCGGCCGCCGTCGGGCCGGATCAGGCCGAGCAGGGTGCGCAGCGTGGTGGTCTTGCCCGACCCGTTGGGTCCGAGGAAGCCGTGCACCTGCCCGGTCTCGACCCGCATGTCGAACCCGTCCAGCGCGTTGCGGACGCCGCGCCGGCGGCTCTTGTACGTCTTACGTAAGCCTTCGATCTCCAGGACAGCGGACAAGCTGTGCCTCCCCCGTTGGATGGCGTGACAGCGGACACCATACTCGGTATGGCCCGTCGGGCAATACCCGGTATGCATCGCCGCTCAGATCATCCCCGGCACACTGGCCACGCGGCGCCGGATCAGGCGCAGATGACGTGCACCCCGGCAGCCCGAAACGCCTCGACGAGCTCGGGCGCGGCACCGGAGTCGGTCACCAGCGTCTCGACCCGGTCCACCGGGCAGATCCGGGCGAAGGCGTGCCCGCCGAGCTTGGACGAGTCCGCGATGATGACCACCCGCTTGGCCCGGGCCACCATCAGGTTGTTCATCGCCGCCTCACCCTCGTGGTGGGCCGCGGCACCGAGCTGCGGGTCGACCGCGTCCACGCCGAGCAGAGCCACGTCCAGGGTGACCTCGCGCAGCAGCGCCCCGCCCAGCGGGCCGACCAGCTCGAACGACTTGGGTCGCACCACCCCGCCGGCCACCACGACCTTCATCCGCGACCGCACCAGCAGCTCGTTGGCGATGTTGAGCGCGTTGGTGACCACGGTGAGCTGGGCACCCTCGGCGCTGGTGTTGAGGTCGGGCCGCACGGCCAGGGCCCGGGCGACCTCGGTGCTGGTGGTGCCGCCGTTGAGACCGACCACGGTGCCGGGGCTGACCAGCGCCGCCGCGGCCGCGCCGATCCGCTGCTTCTCCGCCGAGTGCTTCGCGGTCTTGTAGCGCAGCGGCAGGTCGTAGCTGACCCCGTTGGCGACCGCACCACCCCGGGTCCGCGTGATCATCTGCTGCTGGGCGAGCTGGTCGAAGTCCCGCCGGATGGTGGCCTGGGAGACGTCCAGGCGCTCGGCCGCCTCCTCGACGCTGACCCGGCCGTTGTCGGTCAGCATCTCGAGCAGAGCGTTCCATCTGGCGTACCGGTCCACCGCGGGGCCTCCGTTGACTCTGCACGAACGGTGATTGATTGCGTGCACAGTAGTGCGCGAAACTAGGTGGGCGCAAAACCCTGTGTTGCGCGATGCCCAAGCCGGTTGCCACGGCAGCCCTCGCGCGCGCAGAATGACGCGCGAAAGAAGGCAGTAACGAGCCGTATTGCGCAGCCGCCGCCCGGCACGAGGAGTTCTCATGGCGTACGTCGACGCGGAGATCGCGAGCCAGCCCGATTGCTGGCGGGAGGCGGCCCGGCTCGCCGGCACCGCCACCGCCGACCTGCCCCGTCCCGGCGAGCGGGTCGCCGTCGTCGGTTGCGGCACGTCGTGGTTCATGGCGATGGCCTACGCCGGGCTGCGCGAACGCGCCGGCCACGGCGAGACCGACGCCTTCCAGGCCAGCGAGTTCCCCACCGGCCGCCGCTACGACCGGCTGATCGCCATCACTCGTTCCGGCACCACCACCGAGGTGCTCGACCTGCTCGCCGCGCTACGCGGCCGGGTGCCCGGCACGGTGCTCGTCGGCGACTGCACCTCCCCGGCTGTCGGTCTGGCCGACGCGGCCGTGACCATGCCCTTCGCCGACGAGCGGTCGGTCGTGCAGACCCGCTTCGCCACCACCGCGCTGGCACTGCTCCGCGCCCACCTGGGCGACAACGTGGAGGCCCTCGCCGCGGACGCTGAGGTGGCCGTCCGGGCCCCGCTGCCGATCGACCCGGCCCGCATCGAACAGGCCACCTTCCTCGGCCGGGGCTGGACGGTCGGGCTGGCCCAGGAGGCCGCCCTCAAGTGCCGCGAGGCGGCCACCTTCTGGGCCGAGGCGTACCCGGCGATGGACTACCGGCACGGTCCCATCTCGGTCGCCGGCCCGGGCCGCCTGGTCTGGGCGTTCGGCGAGCTGCCCGACGGGCTGCCCGAGGACGTCGCGGCCACCGGCGCCGCGTTCGTGCACAGCCGGCACCACGGCTGCCGGGCGGTGCTGGGCAGCTGGGCGGCGGGGCGTACCCCGGTCGACCCGATGGCCGACCTGATCCTCGCGCAGCGCTTCGCCGTCGCGCTCGCCACCAGCCGGGGACTCGACCCGGACGCGCCCCGGCACCTCAGCCGTTCCGTGGTCCTCGCGTGACCGACGCCCCCGCCGGGCGTGCAGAACCCGTCGTCGTCGCGCTGGACGTCGGCGGCACCGGGATCAAGTGCGCCCTGGTCGGCCAGGACGGTGCGGTGGTGCACGCCGAACGGCACCCCACCGGCGCGGAACGCGGCCCGGTCGCCGTGGTCGACACCATCCTCGACGTCGCGCAAGGGCTGGTGGAGCGGGCCCGCGCCGCCGGGCGCACCCCGGTGGCCTGTGGGATTGGCCTGCCCGGTCTGATCGACCAGAGCGCCGGGGTGGCGGTCTGGTCGGCCAACCTCGGCCTGCGGCAGGTACCGCTGCGGGAACTGGCCCGCGCCCGGACCGGGCTGCCCACGGCGCTCGGCCACGACGTGCGCCTCGGGGGCCTGGCCGAGTCCCGGCTCGGCGCGGGCCGGGGCGTCGGCCACGTCCTCTTCGTCGCCGTCGGCACCGGAATCGCCGCCGCCCACCTGGTCGGCGGGTCGGCCACCGCCGGGGCGCACGGCGCGGCCGGCGAGCTGGGGCACATCCTGGTACGCCCCGACGGGCCGCGCTGCGGCTGCGGGCGACCCGGCTGCCTGGAGGCGGTCGCCTCGGCCTCGGCGATCGGCCGCCGCTACACCGCGCTGGCCCGGTCGGCGGCGCACTCCCCCGGCGACCTCGACGTGCCGGCCCGGCCGGGCGGCGGGGCGGCCATCCCGCGTACCGCCGACGTCTCCCTGGGCGGTGCGACCTTCAGCGCTGCCGAGGTGGCCGACCGGGCGGCGGCCGGGGAGGCACTGGCCGGGCAGGTCTGGCAGGAGGCCGTCGGGGCGCTCGCCGACGGGCTGGCCACCGCCCAGGCGTTGTTCGACGTGGAGGCCATGGTGATCGGCGGCGGGCTGGCCCGGGCCGGCGCGCGACTGTTCGACCCGCTGCGCTCGGCGTTGCGGGAGCGGATCACCTTTCACCGGGAGCCGCGCCTGGTCGCGGCGGCCCTCGGCGACGAGGCGGGCTGCCTCGGCGCCGCCCTGCTCGCCCTCGACATTCTGGAGCGGCCATGACCCTGCGGGTGACCGGCAAGGTGGTGACCCCGACCGGCGTGATCCGGCAGGGGTGCGTGGAAATCAACGGCGACCGGATCACCGCGGTGGCCGAGTACCCGGCGAAGCGGGACGGGCACTGGATCGTGCCGGGCTTCGTCGACATGCACACCCACGGCGGCGGGGGGCACACCTTCACCACCGGTGACGCCGACTCGGCCCGGCAGGCCGCCGCGTTCCACCTCGGGCACGGCACCACCACCCTGCTGGCCAGCCTGGTCAGCGCCCCGTTCGCCGTGATGCGCGCGGCCACCGCCGCCCTCGCCCCGCTGGTCCGCGAGGGCGTGCTGGCCGGCGTCCACTTCGAGGGACCGTACCTGTCGGCGGCCCGGTGCGGCGCGCAGAACCCGGAGTTCCTGCGCGACCCGTCCACCGACGAACTGGCCGAACTGATCGAACTGGGTTCGGGCGCGGTCCGCATGGTGACCCTGGCCCCCGAGCGGGAGGGCGCCCTGGCCGCCATCAAGCTGCTCACCTCGCACGGGGTGGTCGCCGCGATCGGCCACACCGACGCCACGTACGCGCAGACCCGCGCCGCCGTGTCGGCCGGCGCGAGCGTCGGCACCCACCTGTTCAACGGCATGCGCCCGATCCACCACCGCGAACCGGGCCCGGTGGTGGCCCTGCTCCAGGCGCCGAGCGTCGTCTGCGAGCTGGTCGCCGACCGGGTGCACCTGCACGACGGGATGCTCGCCTTCGCCACCTCCACCGCCGGCCCGGAGCGGACCGCGTTGATCACCGACGCGATGGCCGCCGCCGGCATGCCCGACGGCCGCTACGAGCTGGGCGGGCAGGAGGTGCTGGTCGCCGACGGGGTGGCCCGGCTGGCCCGCGACGGCGCCCTCGCAGGCAGCACCCTCACCATGGACGCCGCGCTGCGGCACGCCGTCGGCAGCGGCGTCCCGATGCCGGACGCCGTCCGCATGATCGCCACCACCCCGGCCCGGGCGATCGGGCTCGGCGACCGGGTCGGTGCGCTCCGGGCCGGTCTCCGCGCCGACCTGGTCGTCCTCGACGACGACCTGTCCGTGGTCCGGGTGATGCGCGCCGGGTCCTGGCTGGAGTGACCGGCGCGGCGAGGTGAGGCGGACCGCCGTCAGCCCGCCGACGGCACCTCGACGCCGAGCACGGCCTGCTCGTCCGGCCGGTGGACCAGAACCTCGGAGAGGTACGACTGCACCGCCGGGCCCATGCCGACGTCCCGGCCGGCTCGCTCGGAGAGCAGCCACTTGTGCTCGATGATCTGCGCGAAGATCTCCTGCGGCTCCAGCTTGCGGCGCAGGTGCGCCGGCACCGCCCGGACCACCGGCTCGAACACCTCGGTCAGCCAGCGGTGGGCGGCCTGCTGCTCGTCAGCCAGGTCGCTCTCCATCCGGTAGGCGTCCAGGTCGTTGAGCAACCGGCGAGCCTGGTTCTCCTCGGCGTCCAGGCCGGTCAGGCGCAGCAGCCGACGGGTGTGGTAGCCGGCGTCGACCACCTTGGGTCGGACCAGGTAGCGGCCGTTGTCGACGGTCGACATGGCCACCTCGGCCACGTCGAAACCCAGCTCGTTGAGGCGGCGGATCCGGCCCTCGATGTCGTGCCGGGCCTCCCGCTCGATCTGCTGCTCGTAGGTGATCTCGTGCCAGAGGCGCTCGTAGCGCTGCACGACCTCCTCGCAGACCACCTCGGGATCGATCGACTCGTGCAGCAACCCGGCGGCCTGCAGATCCAGCGCCTCACCGAAGATGTTGACCCGGGCGATCTCCAGGTCCTCGCCACGCTGGCCGTTGGAAAGCGAGCGGTGCAGCGCCCCGGTCTCGGCGTCGACCAGGTACGCGGCGAACGCGCCCGCGTCCCGCCGGAACAGGGTGTTCGACAGCGAGCAGTCGCCCCAGAAGAAGCCGGTCAGGTGCATCCGCACCAGCAGCACCGCCAGGGCGTCCAGCAGTCGCCCCATGGTCTCCGGCCGCACCGTATGGGAGAACAGCGCCCGGTACGGCAGCGAGAACTGCAGATGCCGGGTGATCAGCACCGGAGCGAGCGGCTCCCCGTCGTCGCCCTGCCGGTCGGCCACGATCGCGATCGCCTCCACCGACGGGAAGTCGATCCGCTCCAACGCGCGGAGCAGGTCGTACTCCCGTTCGGCGACCCGCTCGCCGGTCTCCTTGACCGCGTACACGTAGTCGCCGAGCCGGACGAACCGCACGACGTGCCGGGAGATGCCCTGGGGCAGCGCCACCAGGTGGTGCGCAGGCCACTGCTCCAGCGGTGTCGACCAGGGAAGGTCGAGTAGCGCCGGGTCGACGAGGGCCGAGGTGATCCGCACGGGGACAAGTGTGAAGGGTGTCCCCGCCGAGTGCTGCTGATCGTGGCTCGGCACACATCGATCGCGCCGCCACCCGGCCCGCGCCACCCGGCCCGCGCCGGCCGGCCGCCGCCGGAGGGCCGGTAGCGTGATCGCGTGCGGGAAACCACGAGGGTACGCGGCGTGCCGCGGCCGGTACGCCCCGCCGGCTGGTGGTGCGACGCCCTCTTGCTGGCCGGTCTGGTCGCGCTGACCGTGGCGCTCGCCACCGGTCACCTGTTCGGTGTGGATCGGGCGGTGGCCGACTGGGCGCAGGCACACCGGCCGGCGGCGGCGTACTGGACGGCGGTGGTCTTCAACTACCTCGGCCAGGGCAGTCCGCTGACGCTGACCGCCGCCGGACTGGGCGTGCTGCTGGCGGTCCGGCTCCGCTCGGTCCGGCCGGTGCTGCCGCCGGTGGTGGCGTTCGCGCTCACCGCCCTGACCATCGGCCCGCTGAAGGTGTGGACCGCCCGCCCGGCGCCCAGCGCCAGCGTGAAGGAGCCTTATCTGACGCCCGAGCAGACCCTGCCGCTGTTCCAGCACGACCTGCCGGTGCGGTTCGCCCAGTCGTACCCGTCCGGGCACGTGGCCAACGCGATCGTCTGGTACGGCGTGATCGCCCTGCTGCTCGTACCGCTGCTGCGCACCGCCGGCCGGCGGATGCCGCCCCGGGTGGTCACCGTCGTGCGGGTGGCGCCGCCGCTGGTGGTCCTCTTCACCACCACCTACCTGGGCTGGCACTGGCTGACCGACTCGGTGGCCGGGCTGCTGCTCGGTCTGCTGCTGGACCGGTTGCTGCGCCGGGTGCCGTGGGACCGGGTGCCGTTACCGGGCCGGTTGCGGGCCTGGGACCGGCCGTTCACCTCGATCACCTAGCCTCCGGCCATGGACCAGCTCCGACGGCGGTTGGGCGTACCCGACGCGGTGGTCATCGGCCTCGGGTCGATGCTCGGCGCGGGCGTCTTCGTGGTCTTCGCACCGGCAGCCGCGACGGCCGGCGGCGCCGGCCTGCTGGCGGCTCTGGCCGTGGCCGGGTTCATCGCGTTCTGCAACGCGACCAGCTCGGCCCGGCTGGCGGCCCGCCACCCGGAGTCCGGCGGCACCTACGTGTACGGGCGGGAGCGGCTGGGCCCGTTCGCCGGGTTTCTCGCCGGCTGGGGGTTCGTGGTCGGCAAGACGGCGAGCTGTGCGGCGATGGCGCTGACCATCGGGGCGTACCTCTGGCCGGCGCAGACCCGGCTGGTCGCGGTCGCCGCCGTGCTCGCGGTGACCGTGGTGAACCTGCGCGGCATCGCCAAGACGGCCGCCGCGACGGCGGTGCTGGTGACCCTGGTGCTGGCCGTGCTGGCCCTGGTGGTGGTGACCGGGTTGACCGCCGGCGGCGTTCAACTCGACCGGCTCACCGCGGGTGGCGGCTCCGCCCGCGGGGTGCTCACCGCCGCCGGGCTGCTCTTCTTCGCCTTCGCCGGGTACGCCCGGATCGCCACCCTCGGTGAGGAGGTACGGGACCCGGAGCGGACCATCCCCCGGGCCGTCCCGCTGGCCCTCGGTGTGGTGCTGGCGATCTACCTGGTGCTCGCTGTGGTCGCGGTCGGGGTGCTCGGCGCCGACCGGCTGGCCGCCTCCGCCGCGCCCCTGGTCGACGTGGTCACCGCTGCCGGGCTGCCCGGCCTGGCCTGGGTGGTCCGGGCCGGTGCGGCGATCGCGGTGACCGGGGTGCTGCTCTCCCTGCTCGCCGGGGTGGGCCGAACACTGCTGGCGATGGCCCGTCGGCGCGACGTGCCCGGGGCGCTGGCCGCGGTGCACCCGGTGCACCAGGTGCCGCACCGGGCCGAGCTGGCGGTCGCCGCCGTGGTGGTCCTGGTGGTGCTGCTCGGTGACGTCCGGCACGCGATCGGCTTTTCCAGTTGCACGGTGTTGGTCTACTACGCGATCACCAACGCCGCCGCGCTGCGGCTGGGGCCCGACCCGGCGCGTAGGCTCCCGGTGCGGGCGCTGGCGGTGGCGGGGCTGGTCGGTTGCCTGCTGCTCGCGGCCAACCTGCCGCCGGGCAGCGTCCTCGCCGGCGTCGCCGTGCTCGCCCTCGGCGCCACCTGGTACGCCCTGCGCCCCCGCCACTGACCCACGGGCCGGGCCGCCGGAAGGCGCGACGTACCCAAGACCCTCAAGCCTCAGCGGCCGTCCCGGTGCACCAGGTGCCGCACCGGGCCGAGCTGGCGGTCGCCGCCGTGGTGGTCCTGGTGGTG
>NZ_SMKF01000171.1 GCF_004348325.1 Micromonospora sp. KC213
GCCCCGTCCCACTCTCCGCGCCCCTGCACCGACCGTAAGCGGTCTTCGTGGCTCCTCCCGGCGGAACCGGGCAAGCCGGGGACACTCACCCGACCGGCGGTAGGGTGCGGACGGCTACCGGCGCTCCCCCGTCCACCGCCGGTCGGGCGGTCTCCAGCGCCGGTAGCGGCCCGTGTCGGGGCAGGGAACCGTCCCCGCGCCCCGGTTTCCCGGAGCGCGGGGACCCCCCGTCCCGGCTACTGCAGAAACGCCCCCAGCGGCGAGAGCAGTAGCCGTCCGAGCGCAGCGGCGTTGTTGTCCAGCCGCGTACGCTCGCAGTCGCGGGCGTACGGGTCGTGCCGGCAGCGCCAGATCTTCTGGGCGTTGCGCCAGGCCACGTCCCGGGTGTATTCCACCAGTTCGCCCTGGTACCAGTCGTCGACATCGCCGTTGAGCATGTCCAGCAGCAGTTGCCAGCGTTCCAGGTAGCCCCGGCGCAACGACGGGATCTTGTCGGCGAAGATATCGTTGATCTTCAGATAGTCGCGGTGCTGGTCGGTGCCGTCCACCGGCTCCGACTCCAGGTGGTCGAACGTCGTCACCAGCGCGAACGGAAGATCGAAGTTGATGTGCGCGTTCACCCCCGCCGCCGCCGACGGCAGCGGGCGGGCGTCCGGCCCCCGCATCCGCTGGAACAGGCAGGACCACGCCTGCGGAGTGGTCGGGCTGGACTCCGTCCACAGCCGCAGCGCGTCGAAGTAACGGGCGGCGAACTCCACGTCGAGCCGGGCGAGGAAGACCGGGTCGGCGAAGAAATCGTCGTACAACCCCTCCAGCACGGTGGTGGTGATGACCAGGTAGAGCCGGTTGAAGTCGGCCAGCGGGCAGCTGGCCTCCAGTGGGGGCAGCCGCACCAGCAGGTCCTGGAGCTTGGTGAGGTGGTCCACCACCGCCGGCACGTCCCCGGGGTGGTCGGCGAGCAGTCCGACGATGTCGGCGTGGACCGGGCCCCAGACCGGTTCCGTCATGTCTCCTCCACAGTGGTCCGGACGAGCCCCGTGCCGTCGTCCTCCGCGCATCAGCCTTCCAGCGCCGTACGTCGACGCCATCAGTAGAACGACGTATTCGCGTTGCGACGCCCGCCGGTCACTCGCCCCGGTTGCGCAGGTAGATCGCGCTGGCCTGGACCCTGGTCCGCACCTGAAGCTTGTCGAAGATGTGAGAGACGTGTACGCCGATGGTGCGCTCGCTGATGAACAGCCGCTGGCCGATCTCCTTGTTGGTCAGCCCCTCGGCCACCGCGGCGAGCACCTCCCGCTCCCGGGCGGTGAGCGCCCCCAGTTCGTCGCCGGCCGGCTGGCCCCGCCCGCCCGAGCGGGCGACGGTCGGCTGTGTACGCTCCTCCAGCTTCACCCGGGCCCGCCCGGCCAGGTTCCTGATCTCGCTGGTCAGCGGGGCCGCACCCAGCCCCTGCGCGGTCTGGTACGCCTGGCGCAACAGCTTCGCCGCGGTGGCGCTGCGGCTACGCCGCGCCAGCAACGCCTCGGCCTGCCGCAGCCGGGAGTAGGCCGCCGGGTACGGGTGGTTGCGCCGATCCCACTCGACCGCCGAGCGGGCCCACGCCTCCGGGCAGCCGCGACCGTCCAGCCGGCTCAGCTCGGCGGTGCACAGCGCCAGGAAACCCTCGGCGACGTAGCGGACCGGGCGGGCCGCCGTGACGCTCTTGGTGGTCACCCGGTCGACGGCGTCCCGCAGCCGCCGCACGGCCGTCTCGTCCACCGGCACGGTGCGGCTGGCGCGCGCCTCCGCCTCCGCCCGCAACCCGTGCCAGGCCAGGGTCGCCAACAGCAGCACGTCGTCGGAGCGACTCTCGGTGAGACCGCGCTGCACGGCCTGCCGGGCGACGTCGTGCCGGCCCTGCCACATGGCCAGCCCGGCGCGCAGGATCAGCATCGGCAGCACGTGGCGGGGGGCGCCACCGCCGGCGAGCATGGTGGCCACCGCTTCCAGGTCCCGGTCGGAGGCCTCGACGTCGCCGTAGCCGACCGAGAGCCGGCAACGGGCCAGCAGCAGCTCGACGGCATCGGCGCCGGAGGGGCGGTGCCGCAGCGCCGCCGCGACCACCTTCTCTGCCTCGGCCCACTGCCCCACCCGGAACAACCCGTTGGTGGCGATCGCCAGCAGCCGCGTCTCGTAGGTACGCCCCAGCCCCAGCTGGGCGACCCGCTCGGCACCGCGTCGAGCCACCACCACACCCTCCTCGAGGATGTTCAGCGGCCCGGTCAGCAGCTCCGCCAGGTGCAGGTACGCGCAGGCGACGTCCTCGGGCCGGCCGGCCCGCTCCGCGGTCTGCAACGCCTGGCGCATCACCGCCAGCCCCGCGTCGGGATCCTCCAGGAACGCCTCGCTGAAGCCGAGCGCGGAGCTGGCCAGGACCACCTCGGAGGTGCTGCCCTCGACCGTCGCGGCCAGGTTCAGCGCCGCCCGGGCCCGCTGGCCGGCCTCGGCGTAGCGGCCCAGGTGCAGCAACAGCTCAGCGAGGTGGGCCGCGGCGGTGGCCCGTTCCCCGTCGGTGCAGTCGGCGGCCTGCAGGACCCGCTGGTACTCGGCCTCGGCGGGGGCGGAGCGGCCGGCGGCGGCGAGGTACCGGGCCCGGCGGATGCGCAGCGCGCAGGACGGCTCGGTGTCCGCGTCGGCCAGCTCGGCCAGCAGGGACAACGCCCGGGCGTGCTCGCCGCACTGGTGCGCGGTCTCCGCGGCGTGTTCCAGCAACTCCGCCCGGTTCACCTCGATAGACGTCGTCGCCGGGCCGGCCGCCGGGGTGGCGGCCAGTTGCAGCGCCGCCGACCAGTGCCGGTGCGCCTCGGCGAAACCGTGCAGCCGCTGCGCCTCCCGGGCGGCGGCCATCGCCGCCGGCAGGGCCCGGCCGGGTTCCCCGGCCAGCCGCCAGTGGTGCGCCAGCCGCGCCTGGTGCAGGTCGGCCGGGGCCCGGGTGAGCGCCTCGGCGTAGCGCCGGTGCAGGGCTGAGCGCTCCGCCGGCAGCAGTTCGTGCTCCAGCACCTCGGCGACGAGCCGGTGCCGCAGCCGGTAGCCGTCGTCGGCGCTGACCAGCAGGCGGTGTGCCACAGCCGCCCGGACCGCGTCGATTAGCTCCTGCTCCGGCAGGTGCAGCACGTCAGCGAGCAGCCAGTGCGCCACCGGCTCCACCCCGACTGCCACGGCGTGCACCACGGTGTGCGCGTGCTGGGGCAACGCGTCGACCCGGGACAGAAAGATCTCCCGCAGTGTGTCCGAGAGGCCGTCGCGGCCGTCGCGCAGGTCGCGGGCGAGTTCCTCGACCACGAACGGATTGCCGCCGCTGCGCTGCCAGATCTGGTCCGCGGCCTCCGGGTTCAGCGGGGCACCGACGATGGCGGCGGCGAGCCGGTCGGTGTCGGCCCGGTCCAGCGGGGCGAGGTCGAGCACCCGTACCGACCGGAGCCGACGCAGCTCGGTGAGGACCCGGCGCAGCGGGTGGGCACCCTGCAACGCCTCGGCACGGATCGCGGCCAGCACGGACAGTTGCAGGTCGCCCAGGCCGGCGAGGAGATAGAGCAACAGTTGGCGGGTGCTCCGGTCGACCCACTGCAGGTCGTCGAGGACGAGCACCAGCGGGCGCCCCTCGGCGAGGAGGCTCAGCCCGCGGGAGACCCGTTCGAGCAGCGCGCCGCCGTCCGGGGCAGCCGGCTCGTCGGCGAACATCCGCAGCAGACCACGGACAGCGGACGAGGTGCGGACCTGCGATCCGGCCAGGTCGGCCTCGAACCGGCGCAGCGCCTGCACCACCGGGTGCAGCGGGGACGCGTCGCCGATGTCCAGGCAGGAGCCGGTGAGAACCACGGCTCCGGCGGCACGCAGCCGGGCACCGGCCTCGTGCAACAGCCGGGACTTGCCCACCCCGCTCTCGCCGCTGACGAAGACCGCGGCGGTCTGCCCCGACCCCGACTCGCCGAGGAGCGCGGAACGCAGCTCCGTCAAATGGTCGGCACGGCCGACGAGCGGTGCGGTGTCCACATCGCTGGCCATGTCCGCAGCCTAGTCACACCTCTCGCGCCGTTCTACGGCTGATTGGCGCTGTCGTACCTCTCGCGCCGAGTTTGTGGCCGAAGGTGGCGGTGGACCGACATACGTCGTTCTGCAGATCCCCCGACGCGCCGGTGGTGACAGTCTCCGGAGGGTCGTCAGGCACCGCTGGGAAAGGTGGGTGCGATGCCACTGTCCACGATCGTCGCCGGTCGCGAGGAAGACGTCACCGTGCCGGCCTGGCCGGTGCCGGAGGAACGGCGCACGATCAGTGTGCTCTTCGCCGACATCGTCGGGTCGACCGCGCTGACCGAGCGGCTCGACCCGGAGGATGTCCGGGCCCTGCAACGGGCGTACTTCGACACCGTCGCGGGGGTGCTGCGGCGCTGGCAGGGTGTGGTGGAGAAGTACGTCGGCGACGCGGTGATGGCGCTGTTCGGCGCCCGCCGCTCCGACGGGCTCGACGCGTACCGGGCGGTGCGTGCGGGGCTGGAGATCCAGCAGGCGCTGGACCAGCGGCCGATGCCGGGGGGCGTGCGGCTGCGGGTCCGGGTGGGGATCGCCACCGGGGAGGCGGTGGTCGACCTGGTCGCCGCCCGCGACGGTGGCCACGGCGCGGCCAGCGGCGTGGTGACCACCATCGCCGCCCGGTTGCAGGAGTACGCGCCGCCGGGCGGCGTGGTGGTCTGCGCCGCCACCCACCGGGCCACCACCGGGCTGGTCGACCAGCACGCGCTGGCCCCGGCGACGTTGGCCGGCAAGGCACTGCCGGTCGACGTCTGGCTGATCCGCTCGGCGCGGCGGCCCCGGCCGGCCCGGCACGAGGGGCCGCTGGTGGGGCGGCGCCGCGAGCTGGCCACCGCGCGGGAGCAGCTCGTCCGGGCGGTACGGGAGCACCGTCCACGGTGGGTGTCGCTGGTCGGCCCGGACGGCATCGGCCGCAGCCGGCTGCTGCACGAGCTGCGCCGGTCGCTGCGGCGGGTCGACGGGGTGTCGGTGCGTTGGTGTGTGACGCACTGCCCGCCGTACCCGGAGGTGCCGTTCGCCCCGGTCGCCGACCTGGTCCGGGAACTCGCCGGCGCGTTCGAGGGGGACGCGCCGGCGGTGCTGCGCCGCCGGCTGGCGGCCCTGGTCGGCGGGGCGCTCCCGCCGACCAGGGCCGCCACGGCGGTCGACGCGCTGGCGGCGCTGCTGGCCGGGGCGGGCGACCCGGCGCAGGGGGCGGCGGCCTGCCGCGACGTGCTGCTGGCGGTGGCTGCCCGGCAGCCGTTGGTGGTCGCGGTCGACGACCTGGACCGGGCCGACCCGGAGCTGGGCCGGTTCCTGCACACCCTGTTCGCGGCGGCGACCCTGCGCGGGCTGCCGCTGGCGGTGCTGGCCACCCACCGGCCGCACTTCGCGGATCTGCTGCCCGGCGTCGCCGACCGGTGGGGCCGGGTGACGCTACCGCCGTTGTCGGCGCTCGACAGCGGCCGGCTGGTGCGGCGGATGCTGCAGTGCGCCGGGCAGCCGACCGCGCTGGCCGCACGGCTGGTGCCCCTGGTCGCCGGCGTGCCCGGCTACGCCGCCGGGTACGTCGCCGAGGTGGGCTCCGCCTCGACCGCCGCCGAGGTCGGGCCCGGCCAGGCCGCCTCGGCGGCGCTCGGGCAGGCCAGGGTCACCGAGCCGGCGCTGCCCGAGGCGGTACGGCGGGTCGCCGACGCCCGGCTGGACCGGTTCGACGGGGTGCCGCGAGCGGTGTTGATGGCCGGGGCGATGCTGGGCGCGCGGTTCACCGCGGCGGCGGTCGACCGGCTGTTCAGCTGGACGCCGGGCCGGGCGGCGGGCACGCTGTGCCGGCTGGCCGCCGACGGGCTGCTCCGGCACGACCGGCATGGCCGGTACGCCTTCGTCGACCCGGCCGTGGCCCGGGTGGCGTACGAGCGTCTCCCCCGAGCGGTGCGGGCCGAGTTCGCGCGCCGGGCCGGTCGGTACGGCTCGTCGCCCGTGCCGACGGTTGCCGACGGCGTCCAGGCGTGCCCGCCACCATCGACGGTGCCAGGCGGATCCGGCCGGCGGCCGGAACTCGCCGCCGCATCGTCGGCGGACGGCGGGACGGTTCCGGCGCGACGGGGTGGGCCGACCCGACCGGTCGACCGCGCCGCCGTGGACCGTCCGGCGCTGGCGCTCGTACCGGCGGCCGACCTCGTGGTCGAGCGTGGGCACCCGTCGCGCAGCGGCTCGCCGCCGCTGTGCGCCGCCTGATCCGGATCCGGCGAGCACCGCGGATGCTACGGCGGGGACTGTCGCGAAACCGTGGACTTGGGGGACCGGGATCGGTACGACCAGTGCGCCATTGGCCGTCAGGACCGCCACTCGGCGCGGTACCCGGGCCGCCGGTCGAACGCCGCCGCCAGGTCCAGCACGTCCGGGCACGCCGGAGTGCCGTCATCGAGTTCCCGGCCGTGCCCGCCACCGTCGCAGTAGCCCTGTCCGGTGCCGCACTCCGCGTGCCGGTCGAGGATGCGTCGCTTGGCGTGGACCTCAGCCCGGATCCGGTCACCGGAGCGGACTCCGACCGCGTGCAGGTACTGCTCCGCCGACATGAACGTCATGCCCTGCGGTTCGTGACCGGTGGTTCCGGCAGATCCGGGTGGAGGTCATCGACCATCTCGGCTGCCTGCTCGTCGATGTCGAGCTGCCGCCGCAGCCACCGCATTAGGTAGGTCACGGTCCTGTCCACCACCCTGTCAGTGTCGTACGCCGGTCGGCGGCAGGGCGGCCAGGAACGACAGCACGCGTTCCCAGGCCAGGGCGGTGGCTCCCGGATCGTGGTCGGGTGCCGCCGGGTCGGTCCACAGGTGAGGGCGGCCCGGGTAACGGAACACCTCCAGCCTCGCACCCGCGTCGCTGAGCGCCTGCTGCCAGTCGGCCACCTCGGCCGGCGGCTCGTACGGGTCCGGGTCGGCGAGGTGCAGTTGAACCGGCAGCCCCGGACGGAACGCGGCCGGGTCGCCGCCGGTGCCGTGCAGGAGCAGCAGAGCGGTGGCGGCCGGCCGCTCGGCCAGCAGCACGCCGGCCACCCCGGCACCCATCGAGTAACCGGCGAGCACCGTGTCGGCGGGCAGTGCGGCGAGCGCGGCCCGCGCCCGTCGCAGCACCTCGTCCAGGGTCACCTTCTCCAACAGGGCGAAGCCCGCCTCGACGGTGTCGGCCGGCGGAAGGCCGTACAGGTCGGGGGTGAGCACCTGGTGCCCGGCGGCGCGCAGTCGTTCGGCGTCGGCCAGCACCGCCGGCCGCAGCCCGTGGACGGAGTGGAAGAGCGCGATCTGTGCCACGCGCTTCATCCTGCCCGAGCCGGCCACCGTTGTCCCGCCGCCACGGCGGCCCGGCAGCGCCGACCGGCCGCCGTCCGGCGACCCGTCGGCGAGGTCGGCGCAGCGCGGCGAGGTTCACGCGGGTGGCACGACGCCCCGGCCCAACGTCCGGCTGCGCCCCCGGAACTCGGCGACCACCTCGTCGCCGCGGCGTACCGTGACGTCGTAGATGCCGTTGCGGCCGTGCCGGACCCGCTCGGTGGCCGTCGCGGTCAGCACGTCCCCGGCGCGGACCGGGCGCAGGAAACTGATCTCGCCACCGGCGGCGACCGTCGGCGGGCCGTGGCTGTTGCAGGCCAGCGCGAACGCCGTGTCGGCGAGCAGGAAGACGTAGCCGCCGTGGCCGATACCGTGCCCGTTGACCATGGCTGCGGTCACCCGCATCCGCGCCCGCGCGGTGCCGTCGCCGGCGTCGACCAGCTCGATGCCGAGGCCACGGGACGCGACATCGGCGTCGAACATGTCGTGCGCGGCGGTCCGCCCCGACGCCACCGCGTCGTCCCGCCGCCGGCTGTCGTCCTGCACACGCTCCTCCTGCCGGTGATCCCCGACGGCCCGGCACGCCGGGCATCCCCGGTACGGTACGCCGCTGCCGCCGCAGGTCAGGACGACGGCGGCGGGGCAGCGCCGGCGTCACACACAGACACGGCACAATGGCGGAACGTGGAACGGATTCGGAAGGAACCGCCGATGACGCGCAACGCAGCCGCCGTCCCCGACCCGGTCAAGGTCGCCCCGGCCCGGCCGGGGCAGGCCGACCGCCCGCGGGTACGACCGACCAGTCGTCGCGAGGATCTCGTCACCGTCCTGCTCGGAGCCTGCCTGGTGGCGGGAGCGATGTCCGACGGCTGGGCGCACACCAACATCATCGACACCATCGAGGGCTTCTTCACCCCGTGGCACGGTCTGCTGTATACGGGATTCGCGGCCAGCGCCGGCTGGACCTGCTGGCTGGCGTACCAGCGACGGGACGCGGCCCCCCGCTGGTGGCGGGACGGTTGGCCGGCCGGCTACCGGGTGGGGGCGCTCGGCGTCGCGGTGTTCCTCCTCGGTGGCCTCGGCGACATGCTCTGGCACGAGACCCTCGGCGTCGAGGTCGGCCTCGACGCCGCGTTCAGCCCGACCCACCTGCTGATCGACGCCGGTGCCGTGCTGCTGCTGACCAGCCCGCTGCGCTCCTGGTGGGCCAGCGGCGAGGGCGGCCTGCGGTCGGTCACCGGGGTACTGTCGCTGGCATTCGCCGCGATGGGGCCGGTCATCCTGCTCACCCACTCGTCGGCCTTCCTCTCCGTCGCGCCGACCGAGGCGGTCGGCGCGTACGGCAACCAGCACCTCGCGGTCCTCGGTGTCGACGCGTACCTGGTGACCACCGTGCTGCTGACCGCGCCGTTCCTGCTGGCCCACCGGCGGCGGGCGGCCTTCGGCGCCGGGACCGCCCTGGTGGCCGGGGTGGCGTTGTTCAACCTGGTGATGGTCGAGTTCCCGGCATCGCAGACGGTCGCCGCGCTCACCGCCCTGCTCGGCGCGGTGCTGGCCGATCTGGCGCTGCTGCGGCTGGACGCGGTGCGGGGGCGCGACGCGGCGCTGCGGCTGCCGATCGCGGGCGCGCTCTACGCCGGGCTGGTCTGGGCCGGGCATCTACTCGGCCTGGCGGCGACCGACGGGCTGCGGTGGACGCCGGAGGTGACCGGCGGGCTGGTCACCCTCACCGCGATCCTCGGCGCCGTCCTCGGCGGGCTGGCGGCCCGGCCCGCCCCGGCAGCCTGAGCACCCCGACGCCACGGCCCCGGCGCGGGCGGTGACCGGCAAGCTAGAGTGGGGTACGGCGGTGGGGCCCGCCGTCCCGGCCACGACCGGGAGAACCGCGTCTTCGGGGACGCCGACGGTCCCTACCAGTGGCCCGGATGCTGGTAGGGAGGACAGGTGCCGACATCACGGCGCATCAACCCCGACGTCGACCTGCGGGTGCCCGCCGACCGTCGGGAACTCGACGCGCACCCGACGGCCGTGCTCGGCGTCGTCGCCGCGGGCGGCGCGTTGGGCGCGTTGGTCCGGGCCGCGGCCCAGGCGGCGTTGCCGCACTCCCCGACCGGCTTCCCGTGGTCGACGTTCGGCGTCAACGTGCTCGGCTGCCTGCTGATCGGCGCGCTGATGGCGATGATCGGTCGCCGTCGCGTCCCGCCGCTGACCCGCCCCTTCCTGGGGGTGGGCGTGCTCGGCGGCTTCACCACCTTCTCGGCGTACACGGTGGAGGCTCACCGGGCGTTCCTCGCCGGGGCCGCCGGCACGGCGTTGGCCTATCTGGCGGCGACGCTGGTGGCCGGACTGGCGGCGGTCGTGGCCGGTGACGCGCTCGTCGCGCGGGTGCTGGACCGCCGCGGAGGTCGGCGGTGACCGTCCTGCTCATCGTGCTCGGCGCGGCGGTCGGGGCCCCGCTGCGGTACCTCACCGATCGGGCGGTGCAGGCCCGGCACGGCTCGGTCCTGCCCTGGGGCACATTTTCCGTCAACGTCGTCGGGTCGCTGCTGCTCGGCGTGGTGCTCGCGGTCCCGGCCGGGTCGGCCGTCACCGCGCTGCTCGGCACCGGTTTCTGCGGGGCGTTCACCACCTGGTCCACGTTCGGCTACGAGACGGTGCGGCTGACCCGCGCCGGAGCCCGGACCGCCGCGCTGGCCCACGCGCTGCTCAGCGTGGTGGCCGGGCTGGCCGCGGCGGCGGTCGGCCATGCCCTGGGACGCGCGCTGAACGGTTGAGCGGCGGCGACCGGATCGGGTGGGGAGGCGTATGGTGGGCGAACGCGGTGGCATCCGCGCGCCCGATGGCGTCCGCCGGGTGGTCGAGACCGGGTACCCGTAACGGACGACGGAGCGCCCGCGTGGCGCGGATGGGAACGAGGTGGCTCGGTGGAATGGTTGCTGGCTCCAGCGACCCCGGCGGCGGCCAGCGCGCTACGCGCCGAGCTGACCGACTTCCTGCGCCGGCACGCGCAGGAACGTGACGAGGTCGAGGACGCCGGCATGGTGATCTCCGAACTGCTCGGCAACGCGGTCGAGCACGCCGGCGGCCCGGTGTGGGTGAGCCTGGACTGGTCGGCCGCGCGCCCCACGCTGGTGGTGCACGACCTCGGCCCGTCGTTCCACCTCGGCGACCTGCCGGTGCCGGCCACCGGCAGCATCCGGGGCCGCGGCCTGTGGTTGGTCCGCCAACTCGGCACCGAGCTGGACGTGGTGGCGAAGCGGGGCACCGGCAAGCAGGTGCGCGGGGTGCTGCCGGTGACCCGACGGGTCGAAGTCTCCTTCGACCCGCCCCGCCGGGAGGTCAACCCACTGCCCGCTCTCGACGAGGCGGGACCCCGCGGCTTCGGTCGGGAGTCCTTCCTGCGCGCCCTCGTCGTGGAACTGGCCCGCACGGCCGAGAACCGGCAGGGGCCGAGCGCCACGGAGGAGATGGTGGCCCAGGTGGGCGCGACGGTCGGCGGGCAGATGGAGGAGGAGTACCGCCGGGCCCGGGACGTGGTCGGCCGGCTCAGCGCCGCCCAGGTGGCCGAGTGCTACCTGCGGCTCAAGTCCGCCATCGGCGGTGACTTCTACGTCATCTCCCTCGACGACGACCGGATCGTGCTGGGCAATCGTCGCTGCCCGTTCGGCGACACCGTACGCCGCGCGCCCGCGCTGTGCCGGATGACCTCCAGCGTGTTCGGCGGCATCGCCGCGCGCAACCACGGCGCGGCGGTGGTGCTGCTGGACGAGCGGATCGCCGTGGGCGACCCGGAGTGTCAGGTCACCGTGCTGCTCGGCGCGTCCGCCCGGAACAATCCGGGCGGCCACCACTACCGGCAGGGCTCCTGAGTCTCACCGCCGGCTCCGGGCACCCCACAGCCGTCACATCCTGTCGCTGCCGGTGCCGTGCTCGTCACGCTCCGGCGGCCCGAAGGGTGAGCAGGGTGATGTCGGGATCGGCACCGACCCGCACCGGCGGGCCCCAGAACCCGGCGCCGTTGGTGACGTACACCGGCGTACCGTCCACCTCCCCCAGCCCGGACACCACGGGCTGCTGCATCCCGACCAGGTAGTGGAACGGGAACACCTGACCACCGTGCGTGTGGCCGGAGAGCTGTAGGTCCACCCGGTACGGGGCGGCATCGTGCACCGCGACCGGCTGGTGCGCCATCAGCACCACCGGCCGGGACGGATCCCGGCCTGCGAGCGCGGCCGCGTAGTCCGGTGGGTCCGCGTACTGCGCCCCCATGATGTCGTTGACCCCGGCGAGGTCGATCACCCCACCGCCGTGGGCGATCTCGACCCGCTCGTTGCGCAGCAATCGCAGGTCCAGCTCGGTGGCCGCCTCGATCCAGCTCTCGTGGCCGGCGATGTACTCGTGATTGCCGGTGACGTAGAACACGCCGTGCCGGCCCCGCAGCCGGGTCAGCGGCAGCAGGGACTCCCGCACCCTGCCGGGCTCGGAGGTGACCACGTCGCCGACCACCGTCACCAGATCGGCGTCCAGCCCGTTGACGAGCTCCACCATCCGTTCCACCTGGCCGGTGCCGAGCAGCGGCCCGACATGCAGGTCCGCCAGGACCGCCAGCCGCAGCCCGTCGGCCCTGCGGGCCAGGCGGGCCATCGGAATGTCGAGCCGCTTGATGGTCGGCGTCCGGTAGGCCCGGCTCATCCCGAAGCCGGTGAGGCTCACCGCGACCGCCCCGGCCGTGATGGCCGCCCCCCGGCGCAGCAGCAGCCGGCGAGAGGGATCGTGACTGGACTCCGGATCGGGCGCCACGGGCGACCCCGGGTCCCGCTCGGGGTCGAAAGCCGGCGGGTCGACGCCGCCGGAGCCGCCCACGCCCACCGCGATGGCCGGGACCGGGCTCGGGGCCGTGGCGGGACGACCCACCCGCTGCCGCCGGCGCGTCGCAAGCCACGCCGCCAACACCGGCACCTCCAGCAGGAGCAGCGTGAGGAACAGGTAGAACATCAGTGCCAGCCACAGGTAGCCGGGCATGGTCAACCAACGCCAGCCGGAGGGCAACCATTCGCCGACGGTCACGAGAGCTGGATCGAGGCGGCCACCGAGCTGGACCTGCGATTGCTGCGCAACGAGCGGGTCGAGATCGCCCACGGCGGTGGGGTGATCGACCTCGCCGGGGTCAACGACATCATGGGGGC
>NZ_SMKF01000172.1 GCF_004348325.1 Micromonospora sp. KC213
GGGCGGGGAGGCGGCGGTGCCGGTCGGGCCGCGTCCGGTCGCGGGCACCGGGCGGAGGCGGGGGGAGACGACCTGGCAGGCGGCCAGCGCGGCGCCGGTGGCCGCGGTCAGCTCGGGCTCCGGGCCCACCTGGACCGGGCAGGGGAACGCCGCGCCGAGCAACTCGGCGACCAGCGGAAGCCGGGCGGAACCGCCGGCGAGCAGGACCGCGTCCAGCTCCGCCGGGGTCAGGCCGGCGCTGCGGACGGCGTCCAGCAGCAGGTCGACGGTCATCGCGACGGCGGGGCGGATCAGCTCCTCGAACTGCCCGCGGCTCACCGGCACCCGGGTCGGTCCGGCCGGAAGCTCCAGCAGCACGTCGGTCTCCGTGACGACGGTCAGCTCGTGTTTGGCCCGGTCGCAGGCCGTGGTCAGCTCGCGCGGCACGACGTCCGCGCCGGCCCGGCCGGCGTCGGCCGAGCCGCGGGCCAGGACGGTGCGGACGTGGTCGGCCAGTTCCTCGGTCAGGTCTGCCCCGCCGCATCCGGGCAGCGACCGGGCCAGACCGACGGTGCCGTAAGTCCCGTCGTGGTGGCGGCGGACCAGTGCCGCCTCGAAGGTCTCCCCGCCGAGGCCGTAGACGGCGGCGAGGGTGCCGGGGAAGCCCCGCGCCGCGTGGTACTCGGCGACCGTGACCGGGGCGGGCAGCAGCGTCACCCGGGGCAGACCGATCTCGGTCAGGGCACGGTGCAGCAACTCCCGTCGGTGCGTGCCCCAGCCTGCCGGGTGGCTGACCACGACCGCCTCGGCGAGGCCGCCCTCGGTGACCCGGGCCTGCTCCGCCACCCATCCGGCCAGCACCGCGGTCAGGGTCTGCGCCGGGTACGCGTCGCCGTCCACCACGACGGGGATGTCGTCGCCGACCCGGTGCGCGAAACACCGCACGGTGCGGCCGTCGCCGGCTACCGCGGGCACACCCAGCGTCATCGCGCCGTCGGCGGAGAGGTGCAACGTCGAGGGGACGGTGGTCGAGCCGGCGTGCAGAACGACCGGCTCCGGCGCGGACCAGCCGGCGCCCCGCCGCCGGGCGACCGCGGCGGCGGTGGTGGTGCATCCGATGTCAATTCCCAGGACGTACGGCATCGTCTCTCTCTCACCAGGAGTTGGCCGGCCGGCGGCGACGGTGTCGGTGCCCGTACGGCGACACGGTCCGGCAGACCCCGTGGGGGTCCTACGTTCGTACCAGAGATCCACCGCGGACCTACTCCCTAAATCCCGACCGCTCGGTTCCCCCTATCCCCCTAACCGGTGACGGGGGGAGTCCCCCGACGCGGGCCCGCATACTTTCGGGTCCATCCCCGATGCCCGACGTCGGCCCCGTCCGTAGCGTCACCGATCACTGCGGCGCACCACTCGTCGCCGACCAGACGTTCGAGGGGAAACCATGGAACCGAACCAGACCCTGCACGACTTCGTGCTCAACCTGCTCATCGACGCGGACGCCCGGTCGGCCTTCGACCTCGACCCGGAGGGTGCCCTGCGGGCTGCGGGGCTGCAGGACATCACCGCCGCGGACGTACAGGACGTCGTGCCGCTGGTGGTCGACTACGCCCCGGTGCAGGGCCTCACCTCGCTGGCGCCGACTGCGGTCGGTGTCGACCAGCTGCCGCTGGACACGACGGACGTCGTCGGCCAACTCCAGAGCGTGACCCAGCAGTTCGCCGTCGCCGGCTCGGCCAGCGGGGTCGACGTCAAGGCGGGCGTGCTCGGCACGATCGCCGTCGACCCGACCACCGTCTCCGTGGGCGCGGCCGTCCTGCCCGGTATCGGTCTCGGCGTCGGGCGCGACGGGCTGGACACCGACCTGACCGGCGTCGGTGACGTCGCGCACACCCTGGACGCCGGTGTGGTGGGCGGCCTGGACAGCGCCGTCGAGCCGGTGACCCGCGACGCCGTGGACACCACCACCGGTGTCGTCGGTGACCCCCTCGGTACGGGCGACGGTCTGGTCGGCGGGAGCCTGGACGGTGTGCTGCCGAACACCCAGGGCCACGTCGGCGGGCTGGTCGACTCGCTCGGTGTGAACGACACCCTGGGCGGGCTCGGTGTGGGCAACCCGGTGCAGGACCTCGACCTCACCGGCACCGTCACCGGCGTCACCTCCCACGTGGACTCCACCGTCTCCGGCACGCTGGGCGGTGCCACCGGTACGGTCGGCGGTCTCAGTGGTGGCGTGAGCGGGAGCGTCGGCGTGCACGGCGAGGCGAACGCCTCTGTCGACACCGGCCTGCTCGGACTCGGCGACGGCCTGCTCTGAACGGTCGTACCACGGCGGATGGGGTCGGGTCACCTCGGGGGTCCCGGCCCCGTCCGCCGTACCCGCCCCTCTTGATTAATGCGGGGCTATCGGCACACTTGGTCCCGTGATGGCGGGAATTTGGTTGGATGTGCTGGACGAACTCGCCGGCACCTGCACCGCCCACGGCCGGGCCGACCTGCTCCGCACGGTCCGCCAGAAGCGGGCCCAGCTGCTCGATCCGGCGCTGCGGGTGCTGGTGGTCGGCGAACCGGACCAGGGCAAGAGTCAACTGGTCAACGCGATCGTCACCGCCCAGGTCTGCCCGGTCGGTGACGGTCGGACCACCGTTTTGCCGACGGTGGTCCGGCACGCCGAGACCGCCTCGGCGGCGCTGGTGCGGACCCCGCCGGAACCGCAGGCCACCACCGCCGGCAGTCCGGCGACGGTCGAGCGGACCCAGTTGCCGTTGGACCGGATCGCCGCCGGGGTCTCCGGAACCCTGGTGCCGCGCTCGGGGAGCGGCCCCGCCCATGTCGAGATCGGCGTTCCCCGGGCGTTGCTCGGTGCCGGTCTGGTGCTCGTGGACACGCCGGGCGCCGACGGGGTGGCGGGTTCCGGCGGTGCGGCTCCGGTGGCCGCGTTGCACCGGGCGGACACCGTCCTGCTGGTCTCCGACTCCACCCGGGAACTCTCCGTCGCCGAGCTGAACATGCTCCTGCACCTCACCCGCTCCCATCCCAACGTGGTGGTGGTGCAGACCAAGACGGACCTGGTACCGGACTGGCGGGCGGTCGCCGACCGCAACCGGCGGCACCTCCAGGAGGCCGGCGTCCCGGCGCCGCTGATCCCCGTCTCGGCGGCGCTGCGGATGCGCGCCGCGGCCGGCGACGACCACCAGCTCAACACCGAGTCGGGTTTTCCCCTGCTGATCGCCCGGCTGCGCCGGGACCTGGCCGGCAAGAGCGACACCCTGGCCCGGGTGTCGGTGACCGCGCTCGCCCGAGCCGTGGTCGAGCAGTTGGCCGCCCCGCTGCGGGCCGAACTGGACAACCAGCAGGCCACGGAGCGGGAGGGGCCGATCGCTCGGTTGCACGCCGCCCAGCGGGAGGTGGACGAGCTGCGCCGCTGTTCGACCCGGTGGCAGAACACCCTGGTCGACGAGCTGGGCGACCTGCTCTCGGACGTCGAGTACGACATGCGCGAGCGCACCCGTCAGATCCTGCGCGCCGTCGACGAGGCGTTCGACACGGCCGACCCGCTCACCGGCTGGGACGTCTTCCAGGACTGGTTGGAGCGGAGCCTCACCGAGGCGGCCCGGGAGAACCACGAGTGGCTGGTGCAGCGCTGCGACTGGGTGGCGCGGCGGGTCGCGAGCAACTTCGCCCGGTACGGGCACCACGTGCTGCCGCCCTGGTCGATGGCGGTGCCCGACGACCTCGCCGACCGGCTGCCGCAGCTGGAGTGTCCGCCCGTCGACCGGTTCACCCTGAGCCAGAAGCTGCTCACCGGCATGAAGGGGTCGTACGGCGGCATGTTGATGTTCGGGCTCGCGTTGACGCTGGCCGGTATGCCCATGATCAACCCGGTCTCGGTCGGGTTCGGTGCGCTGCTGGGCGGCAAGAGCATCCGCGACGAGGGCAAGCAGATGCTTCGCCGCCGCCAGTCCACCGTCAAGGCGGCCGTCCAGCGGCACGTCGACGACTTCTTCGTGGCGATGACGAAGGACTGCCGGGACACCGTCCGGCAGGTGCAGCGACTGCTCCGCGACCACTTCACCGCGCTGACGGAGGAGTTGCAGGAGAGCATCGTCGAGTCGTTGCGCACCGCCAAGCAGGCCGCCGAGACGGACGCCGCCGTCCGGGACCGGCGGCAGCGGGAGATCCGGGCGAAGATGACCGGGTTGGCCCGGCTGTACGAGCAGGCTCAGGCGCTGACCGCGGCCCGTCCCGGGCCGGTGCTGCTGGAGCAGCCGGCGTGACCGGTGCAGCGGGGATCGAGGCCGCCGTCCGGCGCCTGCTGCACGAGGCGATCGACCGGTGCCAGAACGACCCCGGCGTGGCCGGACCGCTGCGCCACCAGCTCGCCCGGTTGGACCGCCCGGTGCGGGTCGCTGTCGTCGGCCCCTGGCGCTGCGGGAAGTCGACCCTGCTGAACGCGTTGATGGGAGAGGTGGTCGCGCCGGTCGGCGAGGTCGCGGGCGGCGACGCCTTCGTCTGGTACGAGGACGGCCCCACGCCTCGCGCCACCGCCTGGTCCGCCGACCGGCCGCCGCAGGAACTGGCGGTCGCCCGGTCCGCGTCCGGGATGCGGGTGGGCCTGGGTGGCCCGGCCGCGAACGGGCTGACCGACGTGGTCGTGCGGTGGCCGACCCGATCCCTGCGGCACCTGACGCTGCTCGACACGCCGGCGTTCGGTGCGGACGAGCCGGGTCCGGTCGTCGAGCGGGTGCTGACCGAGGCGGACGCGGTGCTCCACCTGACCCGGGACGGGCGGGACGGCGACCTGCGGTTGCTGGAGGCCGGCCGGGAGAGCCTGGTCGGCCAGGCCGCCCCGGTGCCGGTGGTCCTGGTGCGCTCGCGGGCGGACGAGACTGGGGGTGGGCAGATCGACGCGTTGCTCACCGCCCGGCAGCTCGCCCGCCGCCAGCAGCGGGATCCGCGGGTGGCGGCCCGCTGCTGGCACGTCGTGGCGTGCAGCGGGGCGGTCGGTCTGGCCGGACGGACGCTGGCGGAGCCGGAGTTCGCCGCGTTGGCAGAGCTGGCCCGGGTACCGCGTCCGGAGTTGGCGGGCCACCTTCTCTCCGCCGACCGCTTCCTGCGCGGCGAACTGCCGGTGTACCTGGACACCGCGGACCGCGCCGCGTTGGTGGACCGGCTGGGCCTGTTCGGGGTCCGGCTGGCCACCACGCTGGTCCGGACCGGCTGTGACACCCGGGCGAAACTCGCCGCCGAGCTGGTGCGCCGCAGCGGCCTCGCCGAGCTGCGGGAGTCGGTGCACCGGCTCTTCGTCGACCGGCAGGGCGTCCTCAAGGCCCGGTCGGCGTTGGCCACGGTGGAGGCCGTGGCGCGGACCCGGCCGGCGGCGGACGGCCGTGCTCTGCTCGGCGCCGTGGAGCGGGTCCTCGCCGGCGCGCACGAGTTCGCCGAGCTGCGGCTGTTCGCGGCGCTGCACGGCGACCGGTCAGGGTTCGACGCCGAAACCGTCGAGGAGGCACGGCGGCTGCTCGGCGGCGAGGGCAGCAGCCTGCCCGCGCGGCTCGGGGTGGAGTTCGACGCGCCCGTGCGGCGACTGTGGGAGGCCGCCACCGAGGCGCAGCGGCGGTGGCGGGAGCGTGCGGAGGACCCGAGGCTACGGTTGGGCCAGCGGCGCGGGGCGCAGGTCGTCGCCCGTAGCTGCGAGGGGATGCTCGCCGAGCTGGTCGACCGCAGCCGGCGGCCCGCGCCGGCGTAGCCGTCGCAGCCGGTCGATCGGGCGGACCTTCTCCAACGGCAGGAAGCCGGCCATCGCCACCAGGTGCGGCGCGAACGAGATGGTGATGGTCGCGAAGGTGATCAGGTGGAAGGTGTAGAAGAAGCCGACCGTGACGAGTCGCCAGCGTTCGCGGAGCAGGAACACCAGCGGGCTGAGGACCTCGAAGGCGAGGATGCCGAACTGCGCCACGATCAGCAGGTAGGGCACCTGGGCGATCAAATCCGCCAGGTCGGTGCCGCGCCGGATGATCGCTCGGGCCAGCACGGATCCGGTGGCCCAGTCCAGCCCGCCGAAGCGCAGCTTGGCCCAGGCGGCCAGGAAATAGGTGCAGATCACCGCGATCTGGGTGACGCGCAGGGCCCAGCCAGCCGCCTCGCTGCGGGTGGCGTCGCCGTGCCGGGCGCGGCCGGCGGTGGGCAGGGCGGCCAACGCGACGAGGAAGGCGAACCGGTCGTGGTCGACCTTCCCGTAGCTCATCGCGATGATCATCCACTCGAAGTAGAGCGCGAAGATCGACCAGCCGAGCAGTCGGGGCGCGCGTCCGGTCGCGGCCAGCAGGGCGAGCGGAAGCAGCGTCCAGAAAATCACCGCGACCAGCGTAGGGGTCGGCGTGGGCAGCGGCAGCAGCCGACCGATCAGCAGCGGCTGGTACAGCTCGCCGGGCACGTCGACCCGGGTGCGCACCCAGGGTGTGAAGACGACGAGGTCGGCGGCGACGAACAGATAGACCAGGGTACGGAAGGCGGCGACCCGGCCGCGGGGTACGGCCTCGGTGAGCCAGCCGGTCACCGGGTCGCCTCCCAGCGCACCGCGGTCTCGTCGATCCACCTGCCGGTGGGCCGGCCCTGACGGATGCCGTACCAGCGGATGACGATGCGCACCTCGACCAGCTCCGGTGCGTCGGGGTGCCGTTCGGCGTACGCCTCGGCGACCTGTCGCAGCCGGTCCGGGTCGGCGGCGTACCGGGACTGCTGGCCCTCGATCTCGGCCCGGCGGATACCGGTGGCCTCCTGGCCCAGCGCGATCACCGTGCCGGTCCGGTCGACGCCCTCGACCCGGGTGTCGGGGGCGGGCGCGTTCGGCGGCGGAGAGGTGGAGTACATCCGGAACGGGCCGAACGGGAAGTGGTCATCGAGGCCGACGACGGTGCCGGCCAGCAGCAGGCCGGCACCGAGGGCGGTGGCGACCAGCCGGCTGGCCCGGCCGCGGGAGGTCAACGTCTCCATCGGGTCGTGACGATACGGGATGCCTGCCGCACGGTGAGCTCCCGCGCGGCGTCACTCCTGCGTGTCGCGGTGCGGGGTGGGCCGGCGGGTGGGCGCGGACGACGACGGCCGGACCCGGGGCGGTCCGGCCGTCGTCGGTCGGTGCTCAGTGCTTCTGATCGGCCAGCTGCTTGCGGACGTCGTCCATGTTCAGGGCCCGAACCTGTTCGATGAGGTTCTCCAGCGCCGACTCGGGCAGCGCGCCGGGCTGGGCGAAGACGATCACGCCGTCCCGGATCGCCATGATCGTCGGGATGGAGCGGATGTCGAACTTGGCGCCGAGTTCCTGCTGCGCCTCGGTGTCGACCTTGCCGAAGACGATGTCCGGGTGCTTGTCCGAGGAGCGCTCGTAGACCGGGGCGAACCGCTTGCACGGGCCACACCATTCGGCCCAGAAGTCGACCAGCACGATGCCGTCGCGCTCGGTCACCTCGTCGAAGTTGGCCGTGGTCAGCTCAACCGTTGCCATTGCTCTCTCCGATCAGCGGGCTGCTTTGCGTCCGGTAGAACCAGGGCCGCTCTCCGGGAATTCCCGGTCGGGCGGGGCCGAAACCGTCCGGCCCGCGTCCCGGGTCGCGAGGGTATCGAGGCTCATCTGTTCACTGGGCGTGCGGAACGCAAATGCAACACGCACTTGCGTCACCTCTCGTGATGGGAGCGTTTCCAGGGAGATCGTCACAATCCACCACTACGAATCGGTAACTTGGGCCGTGACGAGGATTGATGCAAGGTGCAGAGATCCTTCTCGTGACACGCTTCGTCACTGACAGTAGTGTCACAAAAAGATAAATGTGACGTCCGTCTCTGTTCGTATGTCCTGCGGGTGGGGCAGAATCTTGGGCATCAGAGCGTGGGCGGCGGGTGCCGGGGAGGGCCCCGCCGCTCATTGCGTCCCCCGCCGGGCGCGGCCGTGTGACATTTCCACCCCGCCTCCGACCCCGCCAATTCCTTAACCAGCGGTAAGGCATGCTGTGGCGACTCCATCGCCGTCCGTCGGAGGGGACAAGGATGCAGTTCGGCCGCTACTACGAGGAATTCGAGGTCGGCGCGGTCTACCGGCACTGGCCGGGCAAGACCGTCACCGAGTACGACGACCACCTCTTCTGCCTGCTCACCATGAACCACCACCCGTTGCACCTGGACGCCCACTACGCCGAGTCGGCGACCCACTTCCAGCGCAACGTGGTCGTCGGCAACTACGTCTACTCCCTGCTGCTGGGCATGTCCGTGCCGGACGTCAGCGGCAAGGCGATCGCCAACCTGGAGGTCGAGTCCCTGCGGCACGTGGCCCCGACCTTCCACGGCGACACCATCTACGGCGAGACCACCGTGCTCGACAAGCGGGAGTCCGGCTCGAAGCCGGACCGTGGCGTCGTCTCGGTGGAGACCCGCGGCTACAACCAGGACGGCACCCTGGTCTGCGTCTTCCGGCGCAAGGTCATGGTGCCCAAGAAGGAGTACGCCGCTGCGGCGGTGCCCGACGGCGTCGACCCGGAACGGCCCAGCTTCCCCACGCCCCGCTGAGTGCCCCCTCGGCCCACGGGCCCCGTCCCCGCCGTTCTGGCCGGACCGGGGTCCGGGCCGGTCCCGGGGGCATATGCTGGCGCCGGAGGTCTGAGATGAGCCACTCCCTCGCCGGAGAGCCGCCCGCTGCCGGACGCCGCGCCGCACCGCTGACCACGGCCATCTACTCCGCCGCCGAGTGGGACCTGCTGACCACCGTGCCCGGCCGGGTGCTCGTGGCCGCCGCCGCGGCCACCCCCGGGCGGCCGTCCCGCGGTGTCCCCGCCGGGCTCGCCGGGCTCGACGCGCTCGCCGCCGGACGGGCCTTCGACAGCGACCTCGTCCGCGCCGTCGTCGCCGCGATCTACGCCCGGCACGACGGCGGTTCGACCCCGACCGACAACCGCACCGATTTGGTCGACCTGCTCGCCGCGTGCCGGGCGGTGGTGCGGGTGCTGCACCGCCGGGCCGACCCGGCCGACTCGGCCGCGTACCGGCAGTGGGTGGAGTCCGTGGGGGTGCGCGTCTGCCACGCCGACAACCGCACCAGCCCGACCGACCGGCGCTTTCTCGATCGTCTCGGCGAGGCGCTGGGGCTGCGGCGGTGACCGGGGCGGCCTGCGGCGGTCGCCCGGCTGTGCGTACCCTCTGGTGACCGTGACCGAGGATCAGCTCGACGTGGGCGTCGGCCCCTGGCCCGGCGACCCGCCGGACGACCCACGGTACGACCCGGAGCTGCTCGCCCACGGCGACCGGCGCAACGTGGTCGACCGCTACCGCTACTGGCGGCGGGAGGCTGTCGTGGCCGACCTCGACCAACGCCGGCACGACTTCCACGTGGCTATCGAGAACTGGCAGCACGACTTCAACATCGGCACCGTGGTGCGCAACGCCAACGCCTTCCTCGCCGCCGAGGTGCACATCGTCGGGCTGCGCCGGTGGAACCGGCGCGGCGCCATGGTGACCGATCGCTACCAGCACGTCCGGCACCACCCGACCATCGAGGAGTTCGTCGTCTGGGCGGCCGGGGCGGAGCTGCCGGTGGTGGGCATCGACAACCTCCCGGGTTCCCGGCCGTTGGAGACCACCACCCTGCCCCGACGCTGCGTCCTGCTCTTCGGGCAGGAGGGGCCGGGGCTGTCCGGACCGGCGCGGAGCGCCTGCCAGCAGCTCTTCTCCATCGCCCAGTACGGGTCGACCCGTTCGATCAACGCCGGGGTGGCCAGTGGTATCGCCATGCACTCCTGGATCCGCGCCCACGCCGGCCCGCCCCCGGCCTGACCCCGGCAGCCGGATCGCCGGTGCCCCGAAACGGCCACATCGCTTGACGATCAACCGGCGCGGGGTGACTGTGGGTTGATGAGTGTTGTGGTGAGTTGTCCCAGGTGCGCGGGGTCCGTGCGGCCCCCCGATCTGATGCACGGTGAATCGCGGTGCGCGCGGTGCGGCCCGGTCGCGCCGTGGCACGTACCCGAGCGCATCGACGAGGCGATCCTGGCGAGCGTGGTCGACCGGGTGGCCGCCACCGGGGCGGAACGGCCGGGCGTGCCCCTGTGGTGCCCGTGGCCGCTGCCCAGCGGTTGGACGGTGACCGGGGTCGGCTGGGCCGGCGACGACGCCACCGGGGTCCGGGCAGCCGCCCTCGCCTGCGCCGGTCCGGCGCCGCTCGGCGGTGGGCCGGCCGAACTGGTGCTGGTGGCCGAGGAGCCGGGAGTCGGGCTGGGTGCCCGGCTCGCCGGAGTGTCCGGGCCGGACCCGGGTCCGGGGCTCGCGGAGGTGCTGACCGGGCCGGGGCCGGGCCTCGGGCATCCGCAGCATGTCGAGCCGGCCCGGATCAGGGCGGGCGGACACCCGACTCCACTGTGGCTGGTGAATTCGGCGACGGATCGAAGCGCGTACGCCGGCGAGGCTCGGGGAATGTGGCTTCATGCGATAGCCTGGCCGGCGAGCGCGGGTCACCTCCTCGCGGAGGACGTCGTCCTACACGACCTCGCCGAGTGGACTCCGCCCGAGCTCGTGTACGGCGCACCGTCCCCGTACCTGCACGGCAGGGCATAGTCGCTCTGGTGGGCTTGTCGGGGAGCGGACGCAGATATTCACCATACGACACCACACTGATACCCTGAGTTCCGCTGCGGTAATCGGACCCGGCGCCGCGCGAGAGGATGGCCCGCTATGGTCAAGAAGGTCCTCACCTGGGCCGGCATCGCATTCTTGATCTTCTTTGTCGCCTACCGGCCGAACTCCGCCGCGGACGTGTTCAAGTCACTCGGTGGTGGCATCGTGGACATCGCCCAAGGCTTCGGCGACTTCTTCACCAGCCTGGTCGCCTAACCGCCGATGGGCAGCCCGTCCGGACCCCCTTACGACCCCGACGACCCGGACCGGGAGCGTCGGGAGCGGGACACCGAGCCGATCCCGCGGTACCGGCCCGACGACGAGCCGGGCCGCGGTCCTGACATGACGGGCGGGCCGTTCCTCTCCGACGACGTCGGTTACGGCGTCGGCCCGGGTGGCTACCCGGGAGAGGGTCGGGCCGGTCGAACCTGGGATCCGGACCAACCGCCGGTCATCTCCGAGGAGGAGTTGGCCGGCCTGCGGGCCGACGCCCAGGGCATGGCACCTCGACGGGTGCTGCCGCTGGAGGACGAACCCAGCTCACTGGTCGCCCGCTACCTGTTCCCCACCGAGCGTTACCGCGGTGAGTGGAAGCGGCACTGGATCCACCTCACCACCCCGATCCTGGTCGGCGTCGCCGCCACCTTCGTGCTCGGCTACCTCTCCGGCTTCCTCGCAGGGCAGGACGTCGGCGCCCTCACCACCATCGCCGTGCTGCTCTGGTTCGCGGTGATGGGCTGGGTCGCCTGGCGGGTCGCCGACTGGTGGTACGACCGCTTCATCCTGACCAACAAGCGGGTCATGGTGGTCAACGGCATCATCACCCGCCGGGTGGCCATGATGCCGCTGACCCGGGTCACCGACATGAAGTACGAGCAGAGCCCAACCGGACGGGCGCTCAACTACGGCACCTTCGTGCTGGAGTCCGCCGGCCAGGAACAGGCCCTCCGCGAGATCAAGAACCTACCGAACCCCAACGAGCTCTACCTGCGTGTGGTCGAGGAGATGTACGAGCCGCAGGCGGTCGAAGCGCGGCTGGGCAAGGAAGCCGACGAGGCGAAGGCCGACGACGGAGCCTGAGGCTCCCCGGCCTACCCGGGGGCGGCCTGCGGCTTTTCGACCGTCCGTCGACGTAACGGGGCACCATCCGCCCTCGACCCGGCCGCTCCGCCATGACAGCCTGCCAGGAGATTGGGCGGGGGAGGTGTGTGGTGGACGAGCGGGATCCGCTGGAGGAGGAGTTCCGCGAGTTCGTCGCGGCCCGCTCCGAAGCCCTGCTGCGCACCGCGTACCTGCTGGCCGGGGACTGGGCCACCGCCGAGGACCTGCTCCAGACCGCGCTCACCAAGACCTACCTTGCCTGGAAACGGCTGGGCGGCATAGAGGCCGTCGAGCCGTACGCCCGCCGGGTCATGGTCAACACGTCGACGAGCTGGTGGCGCCGACGGTGGCACGGGGAACGCCCCACCGAGGTGCTGCCCGAGCGGGCCGGGGCCGACGAGATCGAACAGCAGCTCGACCGGGACGTGCTCTGGCGACACCTGAGCGCGCTGCCCGCCCGGCAGCGGGCGGTGCTGGTGCTCCGCTTCTACGAGGACATGTCGGAGGCGCAGACCGCCGCCCTGCTGGAGATCTCGCCGGGCACGGTGAAGAGCCAGACCTCGCGGGCACTGGCCACCCTGCGCCGCCGGCTCGGCGCGGAGGCCGCCCTGGACGCCGCCTTCGACGTCGCCCTCGACC
>NZ_SMKF01000173.1 GCF_004348325.1 Micromonospora sp. KC213
GTGCTCCTGCGCACGTCGTCGGCAACAAGGCCGAAAGTTTCGGGGACTGTAGCACGTCGGTGCCGGAAGGCCAGGGGTTTCTTCGGCGGGCGTCGTTGTTCCCGGCGCGGCTGCGGGGGACCACGGGACGGTGGCATGCGCTGTTGGGGTCCCTTGACACGCCTCGATCGATGGCCATAGGTTGCCGAAAGCAAGCGGCGCCATTTCCGAAACTTTCGGATTCCGTCGTCGCTGTCGTCCCGGCCCGTGACCAGGGCGGCGGGCCAGGTCAGCGCTGCTAAGGGGTTCGGGATGAGAGGTCAGTCGTCCGTCGACACCGGACCGGCGAGCCGGGAAACCGTCGCGTGGCGCGACGCGCGGTTGTCACCGACCGAGCGGGCCGAGGCGCTCGTGCCACTGATGTCCCTGGAGGAGAAGATCGCCCAACTCGTCGGCGTCTGGGTGGGCGCCGACGGCTCCGGGGAGGGCGTCGCCCCGTACCAGACCGAGATGATCGACGACCCGCCGTCGTGGAGCACCATCATCCGATACGGGCTGGGCCAGCTGACCCGGCCGTTCGGCACCGCGCCAGTCGACCCGGTCCTCGGCGCCCGCTCCCTGGCCGCCTCCCAGGAGCAGATCGTGGCGGCGAGCCGATTCGGGATCCCGGCCCAGGTGCACGAGGAGTGCCTCACCGGGTTCGCCGCCTGGCAGGCCACCGTGTACCCGGCCCCGCTGAGCTGGGGCGCCTCCTTCGACCCGGAACTGGTCGAGACGATCGCCGGCCGGATCGGCCGGTCGATGCGCGCCGCCGGGGTGCACCAGGGCCTCGCCCCGGTGCTCGACGTGACCCGTGACTACCGGTGGGGGCGGACCGAGGAGACCATCGGCGAGGACCCGTACCTGGTCGGCACCGTCGGTGCGGCGTACGTGCGGGGCCTGGAACGGGCCGGCGTCGTCGCCACCCTCAAGCACTTCGCCGGCTACTCCGCCTCCCGGGGCGGACGCAACCTGGCCCCGGTGTCGATGGGTCCCCGGGAACTCGCCGACGTCATTCTCCCGCCGTTCGAGATGGCCCTGCGGCTGGGCGGTGCCCGCTCGGTGATGAACTCGTACGCCGAGATCGACGGTCTGCCCGCCGCCGCCGACGAGGGGCTGCTGACCGGGTTGCTGCGCGACGAGTGGGGCTTCACCGGCACGGTGGTCGCCGACTACTTCGCGGTCCGGTTCCTGCAGACCCTGCACGGTGTCGCCGACGGGGCGGCGCAGGCCGCCGAACTCGCCCTGCGGGCCGGCATCGACGTCGAGCTGCCCACGGTGGACACCTTCGGTGCCCCGCTGGTGGCCGCGGTCCGCGCCGGCGAGGTCGACGAGGCGCTGGTCGACCGGGCGCTGCGCCGGGTGCTGACCCAGAAGATCGAACTGGGCCTGCTCGACGAGGACTGGCGGGCGCTGCCGGAGGACGTGCAGGGCTTGCGTCTCGACGACGCGGCCAGCCAGGAGCTGGCCGTACGCCTGGCCCGGGAGTCCGTCGTGCTGCTGCGCAACGACGGGGTGCTGCCGCTGCCCGCCGGTCGCCGGGTCGCGCTGGTGGGCCCGGTCGCCGACGATCCGCTGGCGCTGCTCGGCTGTTACGCCTTCCCCAACCACGTCGGCGTCCAGCACCCCGAACACGGGCTCGGGCTGGACATCCCCTCGCTCCGCGACGAACTGACCCGCCTGGTCCCGGGCGTCGTACACGAGGCCGGCTGCGCCATCACCGGCGAGGACACCGCCGGTATCGCGGCGGCCGTCACGGCGGCCACCGACGCCGACGTGTGCGTGCTCGCCCTCGGCGACCGGGCGGGCATGTTCGGCCGCGGCACCTCCGGCGAGGGCTGCGACGTGTCCGACCTGCGGCTGCCCGGCGTACAGGCCGACCTGGCGCGGGCCGTGCTCGCCACCGGCACCCCCGTCGTCCTGGTGCTGATGGCCGGGCGGCCCTACGCGCTGGGTTCCGAGTTCGACGCCGCAGCCGCGATCGTGCAGGCGTTCTTCCTCGGTCAGCGTGGCGGGCAGGCACTCGCCGAGGTGCTCACCGGAGCGGTGAACCCGTCGGGTCGGCTGCCGGTGAGCGTGCCGCGCGACGCCGGCGGTCTGCCGGCCACCTACCTGTCACCGCCGCTGGCGCGGCGCACGCAGGTGTCGTCGGTCGACCCCACCCCGGCGTACCCGTTCGGCCACGGGCTGAGCTACACCACCTTCGACTGGTCCGACGCGTGCGTGCTGGGACCCGCCGGTGACCTGCACGCCGGCTCCGGCGCGCCGGCCGAGTGGCCGGTCGAGGGCGAGGTGACGGTCCGGATCACCGTCCGCAACACCGGACCGCGCGCCGGCACCGAGGTGGTCCAGCTCTACCTGCACGACCCGGTCGCGCAGGTCACCCGACCGGTCGTACGGCTGGTCGGTTACGCCCGGGTGCCGCTGGAGCCCGGCGCGGCGGCGCACGTGACATTCGACGTGCCGGCCGACGTCGCGTCGTTCACCGGCCGGGCCGGCCGGCGCATCGTCGAGCCCGGCGAGGTCGAACTGCGGTTCGGCCGGTCGAGCAGCGAGGTGGCGGCGACCGTGCCGCTGCGGCTGACCGGCACCGAGCGCCCGATCGGTCACCAGCGGGAAATGCTGAGTTCGGCCTGGATCGAAGCCGTCGTGACCGCGGCGGCATAGGAGGCCGAGGATGACACCGCAAACCCTACGGCCGCCGCGGGCCCGGGACAGCCCCATGGCGCCGACCACCCGCGCACCGCGTGCCCGGCGCAGTTGGCGGCGGGCCCTGCGCCGGGACTGGCAGCTCTACTCCCTTGCCGTCCTGCCACTGCTGTTCTTCCTGGTCTTCCGTTACCTGCCGATGATCGGCAACGTGATCGCCTTCCGCCGGTTCAGGCCCGGCGGCAGCATCTTCGGCGAGTACTGGGTCGGCCTGCGGTACTTCCGGATGTTTTTCACCGACCCGACATTCTGGGAGGTGTTCACCAACACGCTGGCGCTGGGGACGCTGACCCTGCTGTTCTGCTTTCCGCTTCCGATCGTGCTGGCGTTGCTGCTCAACGAGGTGCGGGCCCGCAGGCTCAAGCGGTTCGTGCAGTCGGTGTCCTACCTGCCGCACTTCCTGTCGATCGTGATCGTGGCGGCGATGGTCATGCAGATGGTGTCGGTGGACGGGACGGTGAACCAACTGGTCCGCGCCGTCGGCGGCGACCCGGTGCCGTTCCTGCAACGGCCGGAGTGGTTCCACACCATCTACGTCTCCTCCGAGGTCTGGCAGACGGTCGGCTGGGGCACCATCCTCTACCTCGCCGCCCTCACCACCATCGACGACAACCTGTACGAGGCGGCCCGCATCGACGGGGCCGGCCGGTGGCGGCAGACCTGGCACGTCACGCTGCCCGGCATCCGGCCGACGATGGTGACGCTGCTGATCCTCAACATCGGCACCTTCATGGCGGTGGGGTTCGAGAAGATCCTGCTGCTGTACAACCCGTTGACGTACCCGACCGCCGACGTCATCTCCACGTACCTGTACCGGATGGGCTTCGAGTCCAGCAACTTCAGCTACGCCGCCGCGATCGGCCTCTTCGAGGCCGTGATCGGGCTGGTCCTGGTGCTGACCGCGAACGCCATCTCGCGGCGCACGGTCGGGGCGAGCCTGTGGTGACCGTCGAGAACGCCACGCAGCGCCCGGCCACCGCCCGGCGGCGGGGGATCCGGCCGACCCGCGGATACCGGATCTTCCAGGTGGTCAACGGGGTGATCCTCACCGGCGTCGTGGTCGTGACGTTGTACCCGTTCCTCAACATCGTGGCCCGCTCACTCAGCGACGAGGCGTACATCATCGCGGGCCGGGTGACCCTGGTGCCGCGCGGGTTCGACCTGACCTCGTACCGGTTGATCATGTCCGACGCGATGTTCTGGACGAACTACCGCAACACCGTGGTCTACACGGTGCTGGCCACCACCATCGCGCTCGTGCTCACCACCTGTTACGCGTACGTGCTGTCGAAGCCGCAGCTCAAGGGGCGGGGCGTGCTCGCCGGGATAGCCGTGTTCACCATGTTCTTCGGCGGGGGCCTGATCCCGAACTACGTGCTGATCACCAGCCTCGGCATGAAGAACACCATCTGGGCGGTGGTGGTGCCCAACGCCATCAGCGTGTTCAACCTGCTGGTGATGAAGGCGTTCTTCGAGAGCCTGCCGACCGAGTTGGAGGAGGCCGCCGCCGTCGACGGCCTGAACACCTACGGCATCCTGCTGCGGATCGTGCTGCCGCTGTCGAAGGCGATCATCGCCACGATGGTGCTGTTCTACGCGGTGTCCTTCTGGAACTCGTGGTTCACCGCGTTTCTCTACCTGGACCAGCAGGACATGTTCCCGGTGACGGTCTATTTGCGCAACCTCATCGCCGGCGCGACCGGGGCCCAGTCGGCCGGCGGGGTCGCCGACGCCGACGCGGTGCAGGCCGCGGCCACCATCCAGTCCGTGACCATCGTGCTCACCACCCTGCCCATCCTGGCGGTCTACCCCTTCATCCAGCGGTACTTCGTGTCCGGCGTGATGCTCGGCGCGGTCAAGGGATAGCCGATCGGTTCCACACCCGACCCACCACCCGAACCGAAAGGACGAGCCATGTTCCAGCAGACCTGGCGCCGCGCGGCGGCTGCCGTGGTCGGTTTGCTCACCCTCACCCTCGTGGCCTGCTCGGAGGAGGAGCCCGCCAAGGACCTCTCCGGCAACCGGGCCGGCGCGATGGCCGACTACGGCGTCGGCGACCAGTTCACCGCCACGGAGCCGGTTTCCTTCTCCATCCTGTACAACAACCACACGTTCTATCCGCTGAAGGAAGACTGGCTGCTCTGGTCGGAGATCACCAAGCGGACCAACGTGAAACTCGAACCGGTCGTCGTGCCGGCCAGTGACTACGAGCAGAAGCGGAGCCTGCTGATCGGGGCCGGCGACGCGCCGATGATCATCCCGAAGACGTACCACCCGCAGGAGAACGCCTTCGTCTCCTCCGGCGCGATCCTGCCGGTCAGTGACTACCTGGATCTGATGCCGCACTTCAAGGAAAAGATTGAGAAGTGGCGCATGCAACCGGAGATCGACACGCTGCGGCAGTCCGACGGCAAGTTCTACGTGCTGCCCGGCATGCACGAGAAGCCCTGGCACGAGTACTCGCTGGCGATGCGCGCCGACATCCTCGACCAGCTCGGTCTGACGGTGCCGAAGACCTGGGACGACGTGTACACCGTGCTCAAGGCGATGAAGGCACGGTACCCGGACACGTACCCGTTCTCCGACCGGTGGCACAAGCCCAACCCCGGTGGCGCGTTGCTGAACTTCCTCGGCGCGTCGTACGGCACCCTGGCCGGCTGGAACTACCAGCACGTCACCTGGGTGCCGAACGAGAAGAAGTTCGTCTACACCGGGGCCAGCGAGCAGTACAAGCAGATGTTGCAGTTCCTCAACAAGCTCGTCGCCGAGAAGCTGATGGACCCGGAGAGCTTCACCCAGACCGACGACGCCGCCCGGCAGAAGCTCGCCAACGGCAGGTCCTTCGTGATCAGCGCCAACGCGCAGACCCTGGTCAACGAACTGCGACCGGACCTGGCGAAGACCCAGCCGAACGCGAAGCTGGTCAAGATCCCGCTGCCGATCGGTCCGGCCGGTGAGATCAACCCGGCCTCCCGGCTGGAGAACGGCGTGATGATCTCCTCGAAGGCCCGGGAGAGCAAGAACTTCGTGGCGATGATGCAGTTCATCGACTGGCTGTACTACTCCGACGCCGGCCAGGAGTTCGCCAAGTGGGGTGTCGAGGGGACCACATACACCAAGGACGCCGCCGGCAAGCGCGCCCCCACGCCGGACGTCACCATCGTCGGGCTCAACCCCACCGGCAGCAAGCACCTGCAGAAGGACTTCGGCTTCGCCAACGGTGTGTTCGCCTACGGCGGCAAGCTCGACCTGGTGCAGTCCTTCTTCCCCCCGGAGGAGATGGAGTTCCAGAAGGTGATGAACGGTCGCGCGCCGAGCCCGATCGTGGTCGCGCCGCCGCACCCGCTCACCGACGAGGAGCGGGAGCAGGCGTCGCTCTGGGAGACCCCGCTCAAGGACCACGTCACCCAGAACAGCCTGAAGTTCATCCTCGGTCAGCGGCCCTTCACCGAGTGGGACGCCTACGTCGGTGAACTGAAGGCCAAGAACTCCGAGCAGTACCTGGACATGGTCAACAAGGCGTACGAGCGGTTCCAGAAGAGCAACGGCTGACCGGCGGGGCCGGCCGGCGACACAGCCCGGCCGGCCCACGCCCGGCGACGACCGGAGGACGAGCATGCGTACCACCGTTGCCGAGCAGCCCGTCGGCCGGCTGACCGACGCCTGGCGCACCTGTGTCGGCACCGGCCGCTTCGAGCTGGCCCTGCGGCGCGACTACCAGGACTCGCTGGCGCTGCTCCAGCGCGACATCGGCTTCCGGCACATCCGCGGGCACGGGCTGCTCAGCGACGGCGTGGGCGTCCACCGCCCCTACCAGCACCGGGGCCTGCGCCGGGTGCACCACAACTTCACCTACGTCGACCAGGTCGTCGACGCGTACCTCGAACTCGGTATCCGGCCCTTCGTCGAGCTGGGCTTCATGCCGTCGGCGCTGGCCTCCGGCGACCAGACGGTGTTCTGGTGGCGCGGCAACGTCACCCCGCCGCGCTCCTGGCAGGAGTGGGCCGACCTGGTCCGTGGCACCGTCGCCCACCTGGTCGACCGGTACGGCCTGGCGGAGGTGCGCGGTTGGCCGATCGAGGTGTGGAACGAACCCAACCTGACCGCCTTCTGGGCCGACGCCGACCGGGACGCCTACCACCGGCTGTACGAGGTGTCGGCGCACGCGGTCAAGGAGGTCGACGCCACCCTCCAGGTCGGCGGCCCGGCCATCTCCCCGGGCGCGGACGAGTGGCTGGTCCCGTTCGCCGAGTTCGTCACCGACCGGGGGGTGCCGGTGGATTTCGTCAGCCGGCACGCCTACACCTCCGGTCCGGCCCAACACGTGCCGTTCGGCACCCACCAGACCCTCGCTGAAGCGGCGCACCTGCTGGAACAGTTCGCCGCCCCCCGCAAGCACCTGGCCGGCACCGCCCTGGCCGAGGTGCCGGTGCACATCACCGAGTTCAACTCCTCCTACCGGCCGGACAACCCCATCCACGACACCGCCTTCCACGCGGCGTACCTCGCCCCGGTGCTGGCCACCGGCGGCGACCTGGTCGACTCCTTCTCGTACTGGACGTTCAGCGACATGTTCGAGGAGGAAGGGGTGCCGACCGCGCTGTTCCACGGCGGGTTCGGCCTGCTCACCCACCGTCAGATCAAGAAACCCACCTACCACCTGTACGCCTTCATGGCGCGCCTCGGTGACGAGGTGCTCGCACGCGGCGCCGACCACCTGGTCACCCGGCATTCCGACGGTCGGGTCGCCGTGCTGGCCTGGGCCCCGGTCGACGTCACCGGCCTCGACCGGGCTCCGGAGCGGCACGACCTGGCACTGTCGGTGCCGCTCGGCCCGCCCGGCACCGCCTCGGCGTTCCTGCTGCGCTCCTCGGTCGGCGAGGAGGCGGGCAACGCCTGGGCCGCCTGGGTGGAACTGGGCCGTCCCCGCTCGCCCCGGCCGTGGCAGCTCGACGCGCTGCGGGAGTCCGCCGAACCGCACCGCAGCCACCGGGGGGTGCCGGTCACCGCCGGCCGGGTCGAGCTGGACCTCACCCTCGGCCGGCACGAGGTGACCCTGGTCGAGCTGACGCCGGTGGTGGACGAGACCCCGCCCTGGTGGGACGAGGGCCGCCTGCTCGGCCGACCCGGCCGGGAGGAGGAGGCATGACCGACGCGGGCCAGACCTGGCGGCAGTTCGGCACCGGGCCACTGTCGCGTGTCGCCGCGTACGTGCACATCCTGCTCGTCGTCGAACTGCTGCTGCTGGTCACCACGCTGCCCGGCCTGGCCCCGCTGCTCCTGCTCGACCGGGACGTCAGCAACCTCCCGCTGGTCGCGGTCGGCCTGCTCCCGGTCGGCCCGGCGGTCTGCGCCGCTCTGTACGCCCTGCGTCACCAGCCCCCGGACCTGACGGACCTGCGGCCCGCCGCGGTCTTCTGGCGGGGCTACCGGGCCAGCCTGGCGGGCGTGCTGCGGATCTGGGCGCCCGCGCTGCTGTGGCTGACCGTCATCGCGGTGAACCTCGCCCATCTCGACGCGGCGGCGGTGCCGTCCTGGTGGGCGGTGCCGCTGCTCGGCGTCGGCGCGCTGGTGGCCCTCTGCACGGCCCAGGCGCTGGTGGTCATCGCCCTGTTCACCTTCCGCACCCGCGACATCCTCCGGCTCGCGCCGCACCTGCTGGTGCGTTCCCCGAGCGCCACGGTCGGCAACCTGCTGCTGCTGGCCGCCGCGACCGGGATCACCGCGGTCTTCTCGGAGGCGGTGCTGGCGCTGTTCGGCTCGCTGTTGGTGCTGGCCTTTCTGCGGATCAACGAGCCGGTGATCGACACGGTGCGCGAGGAGTTCACCGGTGAGTGACGCGCACCCCGCCTGGCTGCCGCCGGCGGCGTTCACGACGGTGGGTGGGTGCCGCGTGCTGGTACACGGCGGTGGCCTGCTCGTGGACACCGTCTTCGATGAGGTCGTCCGGGCCTGCGCGACCCACGGCGGGCAGGCCCGGCGTACGGGGGACCGGCATCCGGCGCCATCCGGCGTCGCGTCGGGTGTCGGTCCCTCCACCCCGCCGGGCCGGGCCGGGGCGCCGCCGTCGTCGCCCTCCGGCCCGGCCGGCGACGCCGTCGACCTGATTCTCGCGGTGCGGGGCGCGGAACCGTTGCCGGCATCGGCGGCGCGGGCCGACGACGGCGAACCCCTCGACGACGAGGGGTTCCTGCTGACCCGGGCCGACGGGCTGACGGTGGTGCTGGCCGACACGCCGGCCGGGCTGCTGTACGGGTTGTTCCACCTGGTCCGGCTCGGCGCGGGCGCGCTCGACGTGCGGGCTACTCGGCGGCACCGGCCCGCGCTGCGCCGACGGATGCTCGACCACTGGGACAACGTGGCCCGGCACCCGGTGATGGGACAAATGGAGCGGGGCTACGCCGGTGGTTCGATCTTCTGGCGCGACGGCGTCGCGCTGCGGGACCGGGAGCGGGTGCGGGCGTACGGGCGGCTGCTGGCCGCCTGCGGAATCAACGCGGTCGCGGTGAACAACGTCAACGTGCACGCCACCGAGGCGCGGCTGCTCACCGACCGGCTCGACGACGTCGCCTGGATCGCCGACGTGCTGCGCCCGTACGGCGTGCGGGTGCACCTGTCGGTGACCTTCGCCGCCCCGGTGCTCCTCGGTGGGCTGCCCACCGCCGACCCGCTCGACGAGGCGGTGCGCCGCTGGTGGGAGAGCGCCACGGCGCGGGTGTACGCCCGCATCCCGGACTTCGGCGGCTACCTGGTGAAGGCCGACTCGGAGGGGCAGCCGGGCCCGTTCGGGTACGGTCGCGACCACGCCGACGGCGCGAACCTGCTCGCCGGGGCGCTCGCCCCGCACGGGGGAGTGGTGCACTGGCGGGCGTTCGTCTACCAGCACCGGCAGGACTGGCGGGACCGCTCCACCGATCGGGCGCGTGCCGCGTACGACCACTTCGCCCCCCTGGACGGCCGGTTCCGGGACAACGTCATCCTGCAGGTGAAGCATGGTCCGATCGACTTCCAGCCGCGCGAGCCGGTCTCTCCGGTGCTCGCCGCCATGCCGGCCACCCGGCTGGCGGTGGAGTTGCAGGTCACCCAGGAGTACACCGGCCAGCAGTGGCACGCCTGTTACCTGGCTCCGTGGTGGAGCGAGGTGCTCAGGTTCCGGCCGTGGGGTCCGGACGGACGTACCGTGGCGGACCTGGCGGCCGGCGGCGGCCTGGTCGCGGTCTCCAATGTGGGCGACGACCCGTTCTGGACCGGCCATCCCCTCGCCCAGGCCAACCTCTACGCCTTCGGCCGGCTCGCCTGGGATCCGGAGCTCGACCCGGTCGCGGTCCTCGACGAGTGGATCGGGTTGACCTTCCCGCCGGCCACCACCGGCGACCCGGCACTGGTGCGCGAGACCCTGCACGCGGTGCTGGACGACTCCTGGCGCACCTACGAGCGTTACACCGCCCCGCTGGGTGTCGGGTTCATGGTCCGCCCGGGGCACCACTACGGCCCGGACGTCGACGGTTACGAGTACACGCCGTGGGGCACCTACCACTTCGCCGACCGCGACGGCGTCGGCGTGGACCGTACCCGGGCCACCGGTACCGGCTTCACCGGGCAGTATCCGCCGCCGTGGTCACAGGTGTACGAGTCGCGCGAGCGCTGCCCGGACGAGCTGCTGCTCTTCTTCCACCATGTCCCGTACGGGCACGTTCTGCACAGCGGCGTGACCGTGGTGCAGCACATCTACGACACCCACTTCGCCGGGGTGGCGCAGGTGGAGCAGATGCGTCGGCGGTGGCGGCGGCTGGCCGGGGTGATCGACCCGACGGTGTACGAGCGGGTCGCCGAGCGCCTCGACGAGCAGGTGCGCTGTGCCGTCGAGTGGCGGGATCAGATCAACACGTACTTCTTCCGTAAGTCAGGGGTGCCGGACGCACGGGGACGCCGCATCCACTGACCCGACCGGCTTTCCGGCCGGGTCCGGCTCTCCGGGCCCGGCCGCAGAGCCGGATCCGGCCGGGTCCGCGCGTTGTCACGCGCTCACCACGGGTGCACGGTGCCGTCCTGCAACCGGTTCACCGGCAGGTAGGCCGGCGAGTACGGGTACCGGGCCGCTGCCTCCTCGTCGATGTCCACCCCGAGGCCCGGCGTCTCCGCCGGGTGCAGGTAGCCGTCGGCGAAGTGGTAGCCGTGGGGGAACACCTCGTCGGTGGCCGGGGTGTGCCGCATGTACTCCTGCAACCCGAAGTTCGGGATGGCGATGTCCAGGTGCAGCGCGGCGGACATGCAGACGGGGGAGAGGTCGGTGGCCCCGTGCGAGCCGCTGCGCACCTGGTGCAGGGCCGCCAGGTCGAAGATGCGGCGCAGGTGGGTGATGCCGCCGGCGTGCACCACCGTGGCGCGGATGTAGTCGATGAGCTGTTCCCGGATGAGCTGGGCGGCGTCGAAGATCGTGTTGAAGACCTCGCCGACGGCGATCGGGGTGGTGGTGTGCTGCCGGATCAGCCGGAACCCCTCCTGCAGGTCCGCGGGGACCGGATCCTCCATCCAGGTCAGCGCGTACGGTTCCAGGCTCTTGCCGAGCCGGGCCGCCTCGATCGGGGTCAGCCGGTGGTGCACGTCGTGCAGCAGCCGTACGGTGGGGCCGAACTCGTCGCGGACCCGGGCGAACACCGTGGGCGCGTGCGCCAGGTAATGCTCGGTGGACCAGGTGGTCTCGCTGGGCAGCGCCGCGTCGGCCGGCTCGTAGAACATCTTGTCGGCGCTGACCCCGTATGTCTTCGGCAGGCCGGGAACGCCGCACTGCACCCGGACCGCCCGGTAGCCCAGGTCGACGTAGCGGCCCACCTCGGTCAGCACCTCGTCGATCGTCTCGCCGTTGGCGTGGCCGTACACGGTGACGCCGTCGCGGGACCGGCCGCCGAGCAGTTGGTAGACCGGCAGGCCGGCGACCTTGCCCTTGATGTCCCACAGCGCGGTGTCCACGGCGGCGACGGCGCTCATGGTGACCGGCCCACGCCGCCAGTACGCCCCCTGGTAGAGGTACTGCCAGGTGTCCTCGATCCGGGCCGGATCCCGGCCGATCAGCAGCGGCACCACATGGTCGCGCAGGTACGAGGCGACGGCCAGCTCGCGGCCGTTGAGGGTGGCGTCCCCGACCCCGGTGACGCCCTCGTCGGTGACGATCTTCAGGGTGACGAAGTTGCGTCCCGGACAGGTCACGATGACCCGCGCGTCGACGATTCTCACGCGTTCTCCTTGGAGCACCGGGGCGGGTACGACACCGCCGATCAGGGCCGGTCGCCTCTGGCCGTTGGCTAGCCGGTCTGGCAGGCGGTGCCGTTGAGCCGGAAGTCGGTGGGCGGCGGGTTGCTGGTGCCGTAGCTGCCCTGCACACCGAAGCTGACCGTGCCACCTGGCGGGAGGTCGGCGTTCCAGGCGACGTTTCGGGCGGTGACCGCGGTCCCGGCCTGGGTCACCTGGGCGTTCCAGGCGTTGGTGACCCGCTGCCCGGCCCCGAACGACCAGGTCAACGTCCATCCGGTCAGCGCCGGCCCGCGGTTGGTGGCCCGCACCTCGGCGGTGAACCCGCCGGTCCACTGGTTGACCGTCCAGGAAACCAGGCACGTCGGCGCGGCGGTGGGTGAGGCGGTCGG
>NZ_SMKF01000174.1 GCF_004348325.1 Micromonospora sp. KC213
GAGCGGTTCCGGGGCGGGCGCTGCCGGCACGGGGTTGGCGACCACCCCCGCACGGGCGGTCGGGCGAGGGCCGGCGGCGCGGATCAGGCGGCGGCGAGGGCCGGGTTGATCGAGTCGGGGGCCCACTTCGAGCGGTGGCACCGGGACCAGCCCCGACAGCCCGGGTGGGCCAGCGTGCACAACCGCTGGCCGGTCAGCACCTCGCCGTCGTCGGTCTCGGTCACCTCGAAGTGCACCGGCCGGATGGTGCCGTCCGGCGCGACCAGCAGGTGCCGGCCCGCGTCGAGGGTGTCGTCGGCCAGCAGGCAGTTGCGACCCAGCAGCCGGGCCAGCGCCGCGATGCTGGTGTGCTCGCCGAGCGACTCGGGGACCCCGTAGCAGTCCACAACCGTGCCGAACTCCCCCGGCGCCTCCCACACGTCGCAGACCACCGCGTACGCGGGCAGCCGCGCCGGGTCGGCGACGGCGAGGGGCATCACCACCCGACCGATCGCCTCGGCCAGGGCCGGGTACACGTCCACCGGTGCCGCCCGGTCGATTCTCCAGTTCCACAGCTCGGTCACGCCGCCTCCTCGCTGCGTTCGTCCCACCGGCCTCCGGATCGGGGCCTTACGACGATGGTGGGGTGCATATGACCTCAGCCGGGGGCAAGTTACCGGTCTGTGACCATTCCGGGCAAAATTCCCCCAAGCCTCGTTGCTCGGAGTAGCGGGAAGATGACAGTTTATCGGGTACGCTGCCGTACCTGGCACCCGACACGACCTCAGCGCAGGACCACCAGGTGCTCGCCTCGGGGCAGCAGCTCCCCCACCACCGTGCCGCCCGGCACCTCCCCCGCCAGCAGCAGCCCACCGGAGGTCTGCGCGTCGGCCAGCAGCAGCCGCTCGGCCTCGTCCACCGAGCCGAAGTCCGTCCACGGCGTGACCCAGTCCAGGTTGCGGCGGCTGCCGCCGCTGACGTACCCGTCCCGGACCGCCTCGCGGGCACCCGCCAGGTACGGCACCCGGGCGGTGTCGATCGCCACCGTCAGCCGGCTGGCCCGGGCGAGCTTCGACGCGTGCCCGAGCAGCCCGAAGCCGGTGACGTCGGTACCGCAGCGGATGCCGGCGGCCACCGCCGCGCCGGCGGCGTCCCGGTTCAACCGGGTCATCGCCGCGACCGCCTCGGGAAAACTCTCGCCGGTCCGCTTGTGCCGGGTGTTGAGCACCCCGACACCGAGCGACTTGGTCAGCGACAGCGGCAGGCCCGGCCGCCCGGCGTCCAGAGTGATCAACTCCTCCGGCCGGACGATCCCGGTGACGGCCAGCCCGTACTTCGGGCTGTCGTCGTCGACGCTGTGCCCGCCGGCCAGGTGGCAGCCGGCCTCCCGGGCGATGTCCCGTCCGCCCCGCAGCACCTCGCGGGCCAACTCCAGGGGGAGCACGTCGCGGGGCCAGCAGAGCAGGTTGAGCGCGACGAGCGGGGTGCCGCCCATCGCGTACACGTCGGACAGCGCGTTGGTCGCGGCGATCCGACCCCAGTCGTACGCGTCGTCGACGACCGGGGTGAAGAAGTCGGCGGTGCTGACCAGGCCGGTGTGCCGGTCGAGCCGGACCACGGCGGCGTCGTCGCCGTGGTCGAGGCCGACCAGCAGGTCGGCGGCGCCGGGCGCCGGCCCGAGGCCCGCCACCATCGCCTCCAGCTCACCCGGCGGAATCTTGCAGGCGCAACCGCCGCCGCGGGCGTGGTCGGTCAGGCGCAGCCGTTGGGTCATCCCACCATGATCTCCGTGACGCACCTCATGCACCACTCGGCGCGGCCCGGTGACCGACGGAAACCGGACGAGGTGGCACGCCGCCCACCGGTGTTACCGCTCCGTGACCAACTCGGTGGCACTCCGCCACGTCGTCCCGCCTACAGTTGCCCAAAACCGGGGGTCGACGACCCCGCTGCTCCGGGACCAACGACAGGGACGGTGAACGACGTGACGAAGGGCGAACCGCTCATCGTGCTGGACGGGGTCAACAAGTGGTTCGGCCCCCTGCACGTGCTGGACGACGTGTCGCTGTCGGTCGGCCGGGGCGAGGTCGTCGTCGTGATCGGCCCCTCCGGCTCCGGCAAGTCGACGCTCTGCCGCACGATCAACCGGCTGGAGCCGATCGACTCCGGCACCATCACCTTCGACGGGCAGCCGCTGCCCGCCGAGGGCAAGGCCCTGGCCCGGCTGCGCAGCGAGGTCGGCATGGTCTTCCAGTCGTTCAACCTCTTCGCGCACAAGACCATCCTCGAGAACGTCACCCTCGGGCCGATCAAGGTCCGGGGCGAGAAGCCGGCGGCGGCCCGCGAGCGCGGCCTGGCCCTGCTCGACCGGGTGGGCATCGCCAACCAGGCCGACAAGTTCCCGGCCCAGCTCTCCGGCGGTCAGCAGCAGCGGGCGGCGATCGCCCGCGCGCTGGCCATGCAGCCCAAGGCGATGCTCTTCGACGAGCCAACCAGCGCGCTGGACCCGGAGATGGTCGGCGAGGTGCTGGACGTGATGACCTCCCTGGCCCGCGAGGGCATGACGATGGTCGTGGTCACCCACGAGATGGGTTTCGCCCGGCACGCGGCCAACCGGGTCATCTTCATGGCCGACGGCCAGCTCGTCGAGGACGCGCCGCCGGCCGAGTTCTTCGCCAACCCGCGCAGCGAGCGGGCGAGGGACTTCCTCTCCAAGATCCTTACGCACTGAGCGTCCCCGTAGTGGAGCGGCCGTCCCCGGCCGGGCTCCGTCGAAGAAGGAGAAGAGTATGCGTATCAAGCGCGTGGCGGCGGTCGCCGCCGCGGCTGCCCTGGCCCTCGGCATGGCCGCCTGCGGTGGCGACTCCGCCGAGGAGGGCACCGGCGCCGGCAGCAAGTCCTTCCCCGCCGGTAGCACCATGGAGCGGCTGAACAAAGCCCAGAAGATCAAGGTCGGCACCAAGTTCGACCAGCCGGGCTTCGGCCAGAAGGGCCTGTCGGGCAAGCCGGAGGGCTTCGACGTCGAGGTTGCCAAGCTCGTCGTCAAGGAGCTCGGCATCCCCGAGGACAAGATCGAGTTCGTCGAGACGCCGTCGAAGGTCCGCGAGGACGTCATCGCCAACGGCACCGTCGACCTGGTCGCGGCGACGTACACGATCAAGGCCGAACGCAAGGAGCGCATCTCCTTCGCCGGGCCGTACTACGAGGCCGGCCAGAACATCATGGTCAAGAAGGACGACACCACGATCACCGGACCGGACTCCTTCAAGGACGGCGCCAAGAAGGTCTGCTCGGTGACCGGCTCGACCCCGGCCGAGGAGATCAAGAAGTACGTCAAGGACGTCGGCACCCAGCTGGTGCTCTTCGACACGTACGACAAGTGCCGCGACGCCCTCAAGGGCGGCCAGGTGGACGCCGTGACCACCGACAACGTCATCCTGCTCGGCTACATCGCCAAGGACGAGGCCTCGTTCAAGCTGGCCGGCGAGAACTTCACCAAGGAGCCGTACGGCATCGGGGTGAAGAAGGACGACACCGCCTTCCGCAACTTCATCAACGACGTGCTGGAGAAGGCGTTCACCGACGGTAGCTGGAAGAAGGCCTGGGACGACACCGCCGGCAAGTTCGGCGCGCAGCTGGGCAACCCGCCGACCATCGACCGCTACTGACCGACAGTTGATCTGGAGGGTGGGGAGGAAGACCGACCCGTGAACGTGCTCATCGACAAGTTCGACGTCTTTGCGGGTGGCTTCTGGCTCACCCTCCAGCTCTGCCTGCTCGCCGCGATCGGCGCCCTGCTCCTGGGTGCCCTCCTGGCGGTGCTGCGGATCTCGCCGGTGCCGCCACTGCGCGCCGTCGGCACCGGCTACGTGAACGTCTTCCGGAACATGCCGCTGACCGTGGTGATGTTCTTCGCCGCCTTCGGCCTGCCGGCGCTCGGCTCCAACGCGGACTTCCTGCGCATCCCCGTGATCGACTCGTTGTTCACCCGGCTCGGCACCGACCTGCCGTACTTCCGCTTCGCGCTGATCGCCCTGGTGCTCTACACCGCGGCGTTCGTCTGTGAGGCACTGCGCTCCGGCGTGAACGCGGTGCCCGCCGGTCAGGCCGAGGCCGCCCGCTCGCTGGGCCTCACCTTCGGGCAGAACCTGCGGTACGTGGTGCTGCCGCAGTCCTGGAAGGCCTCGGTCGTTCCGCTGGGTTCGGTGATCATTGCGATGATCAAGAATTCGGCGCTGGCCGGCTTCTTCGGGGTCGTCGGTGATCTGTCGGCCACCGCCGACCAGCTCACCGGAGCCGAGGGCTACGCCTTCGTCCCGGTCGCCATCGGCATCTCGATCGGTTACCTGATCATGACCGTGCCGCTCGGTGCCCTGCTGGACCGGATCGAGAAGCGACAGGCGGTGGCCCGATGAGTCAGCAGACCAGCGTCCTCTACGACGTCCCCGGTCCTCGGCAGCGGCGGATCACCCTGATCAGCAGCATCGTCGCCACGGTGGTGCTGATCGTCGGGGCCTACTTCCTGGTCTACCGTCCGCTGGACGAGAAGGGCCAGTTCTCGATGGAGCTGTGGGGGCCGCTGGTCGACCCCGCCAACGAGAACTTCACGCTGGTCTGGGAGCGCATCGGCCTCGGCCTGAAGAACACTCTCACCGCTGCCGCGCTGGCCATCGTCGCATCGCTGGTCGTCGGGACCCTGCTCGCCGTACTGCGGATCCAGCTCAAGAGTTTCACCGGGCGACGCTTCACCGGGCTGGCGGCACCGGTGGCGTATCTGCTGCGCGGGCTGAGCCTGCTGCTCTCAGCGATCACCCGGGTCTGCGTCGAGGTGTTCCGCGGCCTGCCGGTGGTCATCACGATATTCTTCGTGGCCCGCGGCTTCCCCGAGTTCGGCATCTCCTTCGACACGCTCTGGTACCTGGTGATCGGCCTGACCATCTACAACTCCGTGGTCATTGCCGAGATCCTCCGCTCCGGCATGGAGGGGCTGCCGGGTGGTCAGCGGGAGGCCGCCGCCGCGATCGGACTCTCCCCGCTGCAGGCCACCCGGATGATCCTGCTACCACAGTCCTTCCGGATCATGCTGCCGGCGCTGATCAGCCAGCTCGTGGTGGTCCTCAAGGACACCTCGCTCGGCTTCATCATCAGCTACGAGGAGACCCTCAACATCGGCAAGCAGATCATCGGCGTGCTGGGCAACCCGATCCAGGTCTACGTGGTGATCGCCGTGCTCTTCATCGTGGTGAACTACTCGCTGTCGAAGCTGGCGCAGTACGTGCAGCGCCGGCTCTCCCAGGGTCGCAAGACGGCCGGCACCCCGGCCCAGCAGCCACCGGCCGCCGCCCTCATCTCGCAGGCCGAGGGTGGCGGTGCCGGGGGTGCCGGCACATGAACCATCGACGACAGGGGCGGCCCGACCGGACCGCCCCTGTCGCTGTGCGGCCTCAGCGGGCGATCTCGGTGACCCGGGACTCGCGGACCACCGTCACCCGGATCTGACCGGGATAGGTCAGCTCCTCCTCGATCTGCTTGGCCACGTCCCGCGCCAGGACCGCCGCGCCGATGTCGTCGACGTCCTCCGGCTTGACCATCACCCGGATCTCCCGGCCCGCCTGCATGGCGAAGACCTTCTCCACGCCGAGCTTGCCGGCCGCGATCTCCTCGATCCGCTCCAGCCGCTTGACGTACGCCTCCAGGCTCTCCCGTCGCGCGCCCGGCCGCCCGCCGGAGCAGGCGTCGGAGGCCTGGGTGAGCACCGCCTCGACGGTCTGCGGCGGCACCTCGTTGTGGTGTGCCTCGATGGCGTGGACGACGTCCTCGCTCTCGCCGTACTTGCGGGCCACGTCGGCGCCGATGATGGCGTGGCTTCCCTCCACCTCGTGGGTGAGCGCCTTGCCGATGTCGTGCAGGAACGCGCACCGCTTGATGGTCGGCACGTCCAGCCGCAGCTCGGCGGCCATGACGCCGGCGATGTGCGCGGTCTCCACCAGGTGCTTGAGCACGTTCTGCCCGTACGACGTGCGGTAGCGCAACCGACCCAGCAGGGTGACCAACTCCGGGTGGATCTCGGTGATGCCCACCTCGACCAGGGCGTCCTCGGCAGCCCGGTGGCAGAGCTGCGCCACCTCCTGGCGGGCCAACTCGTGCACCTCCTCGATCCGGTGCGGGTGGATCCGCCCGTCGAGAACCAGCTTCTCCAGGGTGAGCCGGCCGACCTCGCGGCGTACCGGGTCGAAGCAGGAGAGCAGCACCGCCTCCGGAGTGTCGTCGATGATCAGGTTCACCCCGGTCACCGACTCGAAGGCACGGATGTTGCGCCCCTCCCGGCCGATGATCCGGCCCTTCATCTCGTCTCCCGGCAGGTGCAGGACGCTGACCACGCTCTCCGCGGTCTGCTCACTGGCCACCCGTTGGATCGCCTCCACCACGATGTGCCGGGCGCGCTGCTCGGCGGTGCTGCGGGCGTCGGACTCGATGTCCCGGACCAGCAGTGCGGCCTCCCGCTTCGCCTGCGTCTCGATCACCTCGACCAGCTCGGTGCGAGCCGCGTCGGCGGTCAGGCCGGCGACCCGCTCCAGTTCCCGGCGGCGCTGCTCCTCGGCGAGCGTCAGCTCCGCCTCCCGGGCGGCGAGCGCGGCCTCCCGCTCGGCCAGCGCGGCGCTGGCCGCGGTGAGCTGCCGTTCCCGCTCGGCGAGGCGCTCCACCTCCTCGGTGTGCAGGCGTTCACGCTCGTCCATCCGGGCCGCCCGGCGCTCCACCTCGGCGGCCTGCTCGCGGGTGGTGGCGGCGAGGACGGCCACCTCCCGCTCGCCGCTGCGCCGAGCCGTGGTACGCAACTGCTCCGCGTCGATCTCGGCCTGCTTGTGGGCTCGCTCCAGAATGGTGTCGGCCTCGGTGCGGGCGTCGTCGAGCACCCGGCGGGCCTCGGCGCGGGCCGCCTTCGCCTCGGCCTTGGCGGCCGCTGCCTCGGCCCGCGCGGCTGCGGCAGCGGACTTCGCCACGTCGATGGTGCTGCTCGCCTCGTCCGCGGCGGAACGCAGCGCGGCCAGGGACTGCTCTTGGCGGTCCTTCTCGGCGATGAACGCCGGATCCTCCGGCCGCGGCACCGCGCCGAGTTGCCGTACCGCCCGGACCCCGAATGCGACGGCACCGACCACGACCAGCGCCAGGAGCAGCACCACGACGAGGAGAACCACGTCGATGACGCTCATGACCGCGCTCCCCGACCGACGAGCGGGCCCCACGCGGCCTGCGCCCGACCGGTCAGTCCGTGCTGGGCAGGGGACCGCCGGCTGGCCCCGACGTGACCACGTCTGGCACGGGGCCGCCGCGCGTCGACCGGCGGGCATCCGCCAACCCCCCCTGGGGACCCGTGGTCCCTGTGCCGCGCCGCCATGGCCGCCTCCCCTGAGTCGACGCCGCGGCGGAACCGTGCCCTGGACACGAACCGCCACGGCCCTGGACGCCCGACCGAGCGGCTGGCCGTGGGTGCAGCTCTGCATCGGCGATGCCCCCGGGCATCGCCGACAACCGGTTGCAGTTGTCGGCCGGCTCCGGACCTGCCGTCCGGAGTGGTCGTCACAGGCCGGCAGAGCTGGCCAAAGTGATGCTGTTCTGTTACGCGATCTATGTTGTGCGCTTAGCCTGCGCTGGTCGGGCAATTCGAACCTGTATGGCGAGGCTAGGTTGCGGACAGCCGTTCGGTCAAGAACTCATGATCAAACCCCCCGAACGGAGAGAAGTTGCATCGTCACTCGTAGCTGACCCAGAGGTCGGACATCGACGGGCAAACGGCCCACTAACGGGTCTCGGCTTGACCAGACCGTCAAGGTCATCTCCGGTCGCGGTATCTCGCTCCCATCCCGTGACGCGCAACACCGCGACGTACGGCAACCGGAATTGAAGGGCCGGGCATTCCCTGATCGCCGCCGCCTGCGACACCCACGGAATGGTGGGTGGGCAGGAGTCAGCGGGCGCCCAGCGCTCGGGCGGCTGCCACCAGCGCGGCGTTGTCGGCCGCCGTTGCCCCGTCCGGCAGATGGAGAGTGTCCTCGATGCCGATGCGGGTGTGCAGACCACGGCGGACCGCCTCGGCGAGCACCGGCCAGGCCGCACCGCCCTCGCCGTGCAACAGCACCGGCGGGTCGTCCGGGGTGAGCGCGGCGAGCATCGCGGCGGCGGCGGCCAACGCCTCGATGGGTTCGTCCGGGGTGCACTCGACGAGAATCCGGCCGGCCGGCACCCGCCACCGCCGGTAGGCGGGTACGTCCGCCGCCGCCCAGATACCGGCCTCGACCAGCACTGCCCGCTCGTGCAGCGCGGCGGCGACCGCCTCGGCCCCTTCCTCGTGCACGTTCACCGAGGCGAAGTCCGGCAGCACCGGCCAGGCTCGGACGGCGGCGACCCGGGCGGCCGGATCCGGCTCGATCCAGGCCCCCGTACTCACTCCGATAGCCATCTCCGGCCGGGCGGCCCGCAGCGCGGCCACCGTCTCCGCGATCACCGCCGGTGCCAGCGACTCGGCACCGGCGGCGTCGCGGGCATGCACGTGCACGGCGGCGACGCCGAGCTCGGCGCAGCGCGCCGCGTCAGCGGCCAGGTCGGCCGGGGTGACCGGCACGGCGGGGTGCTCGTCCCGGCGACGGCCACCGTTGAGACACGCCTTCAGCACCCGATCATCATCACCCATCCGGACGGCCCCCGTCGCCCTGGCGCGACCCCGGGCAGCCGCATCCAGCAGCGCCGTCGGCGATCAGTCGAGAGGACGAGCCTCCCGGTCCAGGTCGCCCTCGACCTCCGTCAGGGCGTCCGCGTCGATCTGTTCGGCGAACTCGGCCGCCTCGGCGCTCTGCGCGGCGAGCACGTCCTTCACCGCCCGGATCGCCAGCCCCGGCGGATAGCCCTTGCGGGCCAGCATGCCGACGAGTCGACGGAAGACCGCGTCGGGTTCGCCCCGGGCCGTACGCAGTTTCCGCTCCACCAGGGCGCGGGCGGTCTCGGCCTCGGTCTGCTCGTCCAGCTCGCCGAGGGCCTCCTGCGCCACGTCGCCGTCCACGCCGCGTTGGCGCAGTTCGTTGGCGAGCGCCCGGCGAGCCAGGCCCCGGCCGGCGTGCCGGCTGGACACCCAGGCGCGGGCGAAGGCAGCGTCGTCGATGATGCCGACCTCGTCGTACCGGTCGAGCACCTGGGCCGAGACCTCGTCGGAGATGCCCCGCTTCGCCAGCGCCCCGGCCAGCTCGGCCCGGGTACGGGGGCGTACGGCGAGCTGCCGCAGGCAGATCTCCCGGGCCACCTCGGCGTCGTCGCGCGGTGGGCCGGCCGGTACCTCCGGCTCGGCCCCGTCGACGGAGGACCGGCGGCCTCGGCGCGGGCGAGGCCCCTCGCCGTCGTCCCCGGCGCGGCGTGAGTGAGGTGTGGTGGCGTCACCCGTGCGGGGCGGGCTGGCGTCCCAGCCGCGCCCCGTACGGGCACGTCGTCCTGCCATTCAGCCGCGACCGGTCAGAAGTCGACCGGCGGCAGCTCCGGGCCGCCGGCGGCGTCGCCCGCGCCGACCCCGACGCCGAGCTTCTCCAGGATCTTCTTCTCGATCTCGGCGGCCACGTCCGGGTTCTCCCGGAGGAACTCGCGGGCCTTCTCCTTGCCCTGGCCGAGCTGGTCACCGTCGTAGGTGTACCAGGCGCCGGACTTGCGGATGATCGCCTGCTCGACGCCGACATCGATCAGCGAACCCTCGCGGGAGATGCCCTTGCCGTACATGATGTCGAACTCGGCCTGCTTGAACGGCGCGGCGACCTTGTTCTTCACGACCTTGACCCGGGTGCGGTTGCCGACCACGTCGGTGCCGTCCTTCAGGCTCTCGATGCGCCGCACGTCGAGACGAACCGAGGCGTAGAACTTCAGCGCCCGGCCACCGGTCGTGGTCTCGGGTGACCCGAACATGACCCCGATCTTCTCGCGGAGCTGGTTGATGAAGATCGCCGTGGTGCCGGTGTTGTTGAGCACACCGGTGATCTTCCGCAGCGCCTGGCTCATCAACCGGGCCTGCAGACCCACGTGGCTGTCGCCCATCTCGCCCTCGATCTCGGCGCGCGGCACCAGGGCGGCGACCGAGTCGATCACGATGATGTCGATCGCGCCGGAGCGGACCAGCATGTCGGCGATCTCCAGCGCCTGCTCACCGGTGTCGGGCTGGGAGACCAGCAGGGCGTCGGTGTCGACGCCGAGGGCCTTCGCGTACTCCGGGTCGAGCGCGTGCTCGGCGTCGACGAACGCCGCGATGCCGCCCGCCCGCTGGGCGTTGGCCACCGCGTGCAGGGCGACCGTGGTCTTACCGCTGGACTCCGGGCCGTAGATCTCGACGACCCGGCCGCGGGGCAGACCGCCCACGCCGAGCGCCACGTCGAGTGCGATGGAACCGGTGGGGATCACCGAGGTCTGGATGACCGGCCGCTCCCCCAGCCGCATCACCGAACCCTTGCCGAACTGCTTGTCGATCTGAGCGAGAGCAAGGTCGAGTGCCTTCTCCCGGTCAGGCCCTGCCGCCATCGTTGCCACCCCTGCCTTCGCCGGCGTCTTTCCTGAGCTTCGCGTCACGCGGGACACGCTAGGCGCTGGGTCCGACAGAAAACCAGCCGACCGGCCGTGAGCTGTGGACAAGCACCCCGCTGTGGACAATAGCCGAACACATGTACGACTCGGCAAGTGACACGCGGAAGTGACGAAAAGGCTGCTCAGCGTAGCCGGGCGGGCACCCGGTCGGGGTAGGCGGCGACGACCGCCCGCCACACCACGTGCGTCTGCTCGCCCTCGGCGAGCGCCTGCGTGATGGTTCGCCCGCCCAGTTCGGAGAGCACCTGGTCGCTGGCGATGCTGGCCGCGTACCCCGCCCCGAAGGCCTGTTCCAGCCGGGCCCAGAAGTCGGTCAGCCGCACGTGATCAGTCCTCCTCGTCGGGCGCCCCGGACGGCACCGGACGCAACGCTAACGCCAGCAGGGGCACCACCGCGATCGCCGCCAGCAGGGTCAGCGTCGGATAACCCGCCACCCGCATGACAAACCCGCTGGCCGCCGCCGCGCCCGCCCCGGCCAGCCCCATGGTCAGGTCGGACAGTCCCTGTACGCCCGGCCGGACGTCGGTCGGCACCGCCTCGGACAGCAGGGTCGAGCCGGCGACCATGGTGCCCGACCAGCCCAGCCCGAGCAGCACCAGGCCGACCGAGAGCAGCGGCGTGTGGTGCCCGGCGGTGCCGGCGACCGCGCAGGCCGCCAGCAGGGTGGCGATCCCGCCGAGGATCACCGCGCGCCGGCCCACCCGGTCGGTGAGCCAGCCCACCACCGGGGCGAGCGCGTACATGCCGGCGATGTGCAGGCTCAGCACCACGCCCACCACCCGCAGCACGTCCACGTCGGAGTGCGACTCGCCGAGTCGTACCGGGGTCATCGCCATCACCGCGACCATCACCAGGTGGCCGACCGCGACGGCGGCGATGCCGAGCCGGGCGGCCGGCCGGGCGACCACCACCCGCCAGGCCGCCCGCATCCCGGCCCGGGGCACGACCGCCGCCGGCGTGCCGGCGGGCGGCACGGCGTCGGCCCCGGCCGCCGCGAGCCGGCGCGCGGTGAGCAGCGGATCGGGCCGCAGCAGGAGCAGCAGTACGACCGCGGCCAGCACGAACGCCACCGCGCTGAACGCGAACGGCCCGGCCAGCGGCGGTACCCCCCAGCGGTGCGTGATCCGATCGGCGAGGGCGGCGAAGTTCGGCGCGGCCACCGCGCCGATGGTGGTGGCCCAGACGATCAGCGACAACTGTCGGCCGCGCCGGGCCGGCACGGCGAGGTCCACCGCCGCGTAGCGGGCCTGGAGGTTGGCCGCGGAGCCACCACCGAAGAGCAACATGCCGAGGAAGAGCAGCGGCACCCAGCCGGTCGCCGCGGCGAGCACCACCAGCACCCCACCGACCGCGCCGGTCAGGTACGCCAGCACCAGCCCCGGCCGGCGGCCGTGCCCGGTGATCACGCGGGTGACCGGTACGGCGAGCAGCGCCGCGCCGACCACCGCGGCGCTCTGTGCGAGCCCGGCCACCGCCGTCCCGGCGATCCGGGCGGCGAGCAGCGCCCCGACGGCGATTCCGATGGTGACGCCGACACCGCCGATGATCTGGGTGCCGAACAGCAGGCGGAGGGTGCGCCGCTGGATCGGCGCGACGTCCGCCGGGGCGGTCGGTACGGTCAGGTGCACGGCCATCGAGGCTCCTGCGGTAAGGGGCGATGTGCTGCCCATCCTTGCGCACCCGGACCGGCCGCACCGCCGGTGCCCCACCGCACCGCCCGCGGCCCGGTCCAGCCCGGCC
>NZ_SMKF01000175.1 GCF_004348325.1 Micromonospora sp. KC213
GGGGGGTGGGGGTCAGGTGAGGTTGGCGGCCAGGACGGCTTCGGCGGTGACCTCGGTCAGGCGCTCCGTCGGAAGTGCGCCCAACTCCTCCCGGGCGAACCAGCGGGCCTCACAGGTGGAACCGCCGACGTCGGCGACCGTGGGCGGCGCGGGCTTGTCGACGACGACGCGGTAGAAGGCGCGTACGCCGTGCCAGTCGATCGGATAGCCCTCCGGACCGAGGGAGGCGGCATCGCGGTGACTGGCCACCCCGAGCAGCCCGATCAGGCGGCCGGTCTGGCCGGTCTCCTCGACGAGTTCCCGGATCAGAGCCGCGCCGGGCTGCTCACCGTAATCCGTGCCGCCGCCGGGCAGGTGCCAGCAGCCGGCACCCGGGTACCCGTCGGAGACCCGGGTCAGCAGCACCCGCCCCTGCGGGTCGGTCACCACGGCGTACGCGGCGAAGCGCTGCGCGCGGTGCAGGCCGTCGGGGCCGGGGACGGCGTAGAAGGAGGGGAACTCCGGTGGCTCGTCCGGGACGATGTCGGCCGAGGCGGCCGGCAGCCCCAGGGCACGCGCGGTGAACGACCGTAGCGGCAGCTCACGCGCCTCGTCGAGGGTGTACCACCGGGCCAGGTCGGTCGGACGGTCCACCCGGTCGGCCAGGGTGCCGCCACGCACCCCGACCCGGTAGATCAGCCGGTCGGTGTGGATGGTGATGCCCCGATCGGGCAGGGCGCGCATGTCGGCGAGGACGTCGTCGAGACCGGAGACGGCGACCGACAACCCGGTCTCGGCCGCGGTCTCCCGCACGACGGTGTGCTTCGGATCCTCACCGTGGTCGACCGCCCCACCGGGCAGGGACCACACGCCGGGGGTGCCGGAGCGCTCCGATGCGCGGACCAGCAACACTCGGCCGACTGAATCAGCACAAACTGCGTATGCCGCGATCCTGCGAAGCGGCTCCAGCAAGGTGGTCACGAGACGAAATTGTCCCCGTGACCAGTTACCGCCATGGAAAAGTGTCGGATTCCTGACTCTGAACTGGACCATCAGGGATCGATCAGGGTACGGATCCGGGCAGTCACCGAGGCGATCCGACGCCCCGGGGCGGACCGTGGAGGCATGACCCCGACACCGCCACCCCAGGCCCCGTACAAGCAGCTCCGCCGGCCCACCACCGACCGGATGATCGCCGGCGTGGCCAGCGGCCTCGGCCGGTACTTCGCCGTCGACCCCACCCTGGTCCGGGTGGTGTTCGCCGTCGCGGCCCTGGCCACCGGAGGGATCGCCGCGCTGGCGTACCCGATCATGTGGTTCCTGATGCCGGAGGAGCCGCCCGGTGCCCCCGCCTGGCCGCACCCGACGAACACCAGCCCACCGGCTCCGCCGGTCAGCTGGCCGCCCGCCGGCCCGCCGATGGCCGCGCCCCGGCCGACCCCGGCGCCCGCGCCGCAGGACCCGACGACGCCGGTCCAGGCCATCCCGGCCGACCGGCCGGCACCGGAACCACCCACCGTGCCGATCGCCACCCGGCCGACCACGCCGGATCCGGATCCCGAACCACAGACCGAAACGATCGAGCCGGCGACCGAGGTGATTCCGACCAGCCGGCCCGCGCCGTAGCCGCAACCCCGGCCGGCGTCCACGCCGCCGGCCGGATGAGCCGGCTCACTCCCACTCGATGGTGCCCGGCGGCTTGCTGGTCACGTCCAGGACCACCCGGTTGACCTCGGCGACCTCGTTGGTGATCCGGGTGGAGATCCGGGCCACCACCTCGTAGGGCAGCCGCGACCAGTCGGCGGTCATCGCATCCTCGCTGGAGACCGGGCGCAGCACCACGGGATGCCCGTAGCTGCGCCCGTCACCCTGCACACCGACGCTGCGCACGTCGGCCAGGAGCACCACCGGGAACTGCCAGACGCCCCGGTCCAGGCCGGCGTTGCTCAGCTCCTCGCGGGCGATCAGGTCGGCCTGGCGCAGCACCGCGAGCCGCTCCTCGTCCACCGCGCCGATGATCCGGATGGCCAGGCCCGGCCCCGGGAACGGATGCCGCCAGACCATCGCCTCGGGCAGGCCCAGCTCCAGCCCGAGTGTGCGGACCTCGTCCTTGAACAGCGTGCGCAACGGCTCGACCAGGGCGAACCTCAGGTCGTCCGGGAGACCACCGACGTTGTGGTGGCTCTTGATGTTGGCGGTGCCGGTGCCGCCACCGGACTCGACCACGTCCGGGTAGAGCGTGCCCTGCACCAGAAACTCCACGTCGCCGTGCGAGGCGATCTCCCGGGCGGCGGCCTCGAAGACCCGGATGAACTCGCGGCCGATGATCTTGCGCTTCTGCTCCGGGTCGGTGACCCCGGCCAGAGCGCCGAGGAACCGCTCCCGGGCGTCGACGACCTTGAGCTTGATGCCGGTGGCCGCGACGTAGTCCTTCTCCACCTGCTCGGCCTCGCCGGCCCGCAGCAGGCCGTGGTCGACGAAGACGCAGGTGAGCTGGTCGCCGACCGCCCGGTGCACCAGCGCGGCGGCGACCGCCGAGTCCACGCCGCCGGAGAGGCCGCAGATGACCTCCTTGTCGCCCACCTGCTCGCGGATCCCGGCGACCTGGTCGTCGATGATGTTCGCGGGCGTCCAGGTCGGCTCGATGCCGGCGATGTCGTACAGGAAGCGCTGGAGCATCTGCTGCCCGTGCGCGGTGTGCCCGACCTCCGGGTGGAACTGCACGCCGGCCCGCCGGCCGGCCAGGTCCTCGAACGCGGCGACCGGAGCACCCGCCGACTCGGCGGTGACGGTGAAGCCCTCGGGGGCCTCGGTCACGCAGTCGCCGTGGCTCATCCACACCGGCAGGTCGTCCGGCAGCTCCCGGAGCAGCACGCCGGCGTCCGCGCGGGCGCGCAGCGGGGTGCCGCCGTACTCGCGGTTGCCGGTCCTGGTGACCGTGCCGCCCAGCGCCTGGGCCATCGCCTGGAAGCCGTAGCAGATGCCGAAGACCGGGACGTCGGCGGAGAACACCCCCGCGTCGATCTGCGGGGCGCCGGGGGCGTAGACGCTGGACGGGCCGCCGGAGAGGATGATCGCCGCCGGCTTCTTGGCCAGCATCTCCTCCACCGGCATCGAGTGCGGGACGATCTCCGAGTAGACCTTCGCCTCGCGCACCCGGCGCGCGATGAGCTGGGCGTACTGGGCTCCGAAGTCCACCACGAGGACGGGGCGAGGCGTGCTCATGTGCAGAAAGCCTACCGACCGTCACCCCCGCCCCGGGCACGGGCCGGGCACCGGGCGCGCCGCGGACTGTCGCCGCCGCTCACGGCCGGTGTCCCCGCCGAACGGGCCGGCGCCGAGCGATCGCACCGGTCAGGGCCGCAGCGCGCCGGGTGCCCCCGCCGGGACCGCCGGGTTCCGCGGCGGTACCGGCGCCACCCGGCGGTACGCCGAACCCAGCGGCGGGCGCGGGTCGGCCTCCCCCCGGTTCGGCCAGAACGACATGGCCCGTTCCGCCTGCGCGGTGATCGTCAGTGACGGGTTGACGCCGAGATTCGCCGAGACCGCCGCGCCGTCGACCACGTGCAGCCCCGGGTGGCCGTACACCCGGTGCCACGGGTCGACCACCCCCTGGGTCGGTGACGCGCCGATCACCGCCCCGCCGAGCAGGTGCGCGGTCATCGGGATGTCGAACGGCTCGGTCAGCGACCCGCCCGGCGTACCGTCGATCTCCTCGGCCAACAGCCGGGCCGCCTGGTTGCCGGCCGGAATCCAGGTCGGGTTCGGGGTGCCGTGACCGGGGCCGGAGACGAGCCGCCGGCCGAACGGGCCGCGCCGCAGCCGCGTGGTCAGCGAGTTGTCGGCCGACTGCATGACCAGGGCGATCACCGTCCGCTCCGACCAGTGGCGGACGGTGAGCATCCGGGCGGCCAACCCCGGCTGCCGGACGATGTCGGCCAGCCAGCGGCGGACCCGGTGCGGACCGCCGTCGACCAGCAGCGACTGCAGCAGGCCCATGGCGTTCGAGCCGCGGCCGTAGCGGACCGGCTCGATGTGGGTCTGCGGATCGGGGTGGAACGAACTGGTGATCGCCACCCCCTCGGTGAAGTCGAGCCCGCGGGCGCGGGCCTGCCGTGGCCCGACCGACGCGCCGAGGATGGCCTCGGAATTGGTCCGGGTCAGCTCGCCGAGGCGTGGGGAGAGCGCCGGCAGCACGCCGGTCGCCTTCATCTCGTGCAGGAGTCGCTGGGTGCCGAGCGCCCCGGCGGCGAAGACCACCTGGTCGGCGTGGACCACCTGGCGGCGCTTGCGTAGCCAGGCGCCGGTCCGGGTGGTGTGCACCGCGTACCCACCGCCGGGCGCGGGACGCACCGCGGTCACCGTGGTCAACGCACGGACCTCGACGCCGAGCCGCTCGGCCAGCCAGAGGTAGTTCTTGACCAGCGTGTTCTTCGCCCCGTGCCGGCAGCCGGTCATGCACGAGCCGCAGTGGCGGCAACCGGTGCGCTCCGGGCCGACACCGCCGAAGTACGGGTCGGGCACCCGCTGGCCGGGCTGGCCGATGTACACCCCGACCGGGGTGGCGTGGAAGGTCTGCCCGGCCCCCATCCGCTCGGCCACCGCCCGCATCGCCCGGTCCGCCGCTGTGGTGACCGGGTACGTGGTGACGCCGAGCATCCGCTTGGCCTGGTCGTAGTGGCGGGCCAACTCGTCGCGCCAGTCGGTGATGTCGCGCCACTGCGGGTCGACGTAGAACTCGTCGAGCGGCTCGTAGAGGGTGTTGGCGTAGACCAGGGAGCCGCCACCCACCCCGGCACCGGAGAGCACCAGCACCCCACCGCCGGTCCTCCGGTCGGCGGAGCGGAGCAGGGTGATCCGCTGCAGGCCGTAGCAGCCGAGCCGGGGGGCCCACAGGAAGCGTCGGACCCGCCAGGAGGTTTCCGGGAACTCCTCGTCGGCGAAGCGCCGCCCGGCCTCCAGCACCGCTACGCGGTACCCCTTCTCGGCCAGTCGGAGCGCGGTCACGCTGCCACCGAAGCCGGATCCGACGACCACCACGTCGTACCGCATGAAGGCATCATTACCGGCGGGTAGCCGTCGCGCCAGTGCCGGTTTCCGGGTGATCATGGCGTTGCCGGCGATCCGGTGGCCGTGGGCCCGCAACCCGACCGGCCCGTCGGAGCGTTGTACAGACGGGGGTGTCCAGATGGCTCAGGGCGCGGGGTCGGCACGGCGGGCACGGGCCCTGCTGCTGGCCGCCCTCGCCGCGATCCTGCTGGTGCTCGCCGGCAGCCTGGTGGCCACCCGACTGGTCGGCCGCGACGAGGCGCAACGCCCGCCGGGTCCGCCCAGCCCGACCGGCCCGACCGGTACGCCGCCCGCCGGCACACCCAACACCATCCCGCCGCCGGGCGCCGCCACCGTCACCGGCCCGCTCAACCTGCTCCTCGTCGGCGTCGACACCCGGGTCAGCGTCCCCGGCTGGGAGCCGCACGGCGACTCGGTACTGGTCCTGCACGTGCCGGCCGGGCTGGACCGGGCGTACCTCTTCTCGCTTCCCCGCGACCTGCTGGTCGACATCCCGGCCTTCCCGCCGGCCGGCTACCGGGGCGGGCGCACGAAGCTCACCCACGCCATGAGCTACGGCAGCCGGGTGCCCGGCCGGCCGCGACAGCCCAGCACCACCCAGGGGTACGAGCTGCTGCGCAGCACCGTCGCCGGCTACACCGGGCTGCGCATCGACGCCGGCACGGTGATCAACTTCCCGGGTTTCACCCGCCTGGTCGACACCCTCGGCGGGGTGGACCTCCACATCGACCAGCGGGTCGTCTCGCTGCACCGCAGACCGGACGGCCGGCACCGCGACCCGGCCCCCTCCGGCGGGGGCTACGTCGGGCCGCAGATGGTCTACGAGCCGGGCGTACGGCACCTCAACGGCTGGCAGGCGCTGGACTACGCCCGCCAGCGCTACATCACCGGCGGCGACTACGCCCGGCAGCGGCACCAGCAGCAGCTCGTCAAGGCCCTCGCCACCAAGATCCTCGACGAGGACCTGGCCCGCCAGCCGGACCGGGTCGAGCAGGTCGTCGCCGCGCTCGGCGACACCGTCAGCTATGTCGGCGGTCCCCGGATCGTCGACCTGGCATACGCCCTCGGCGGACTGAGCCCCGACCGCCTCATCCTGGTCGGGCTGCCCGGCAGCGGCGTCGGCAAGGGCAGCGGCTATCGGGGCGAACAGCTCAAGCCGGTGAGCACCGGCTTCCTCACCGCACTCAAGGCGGGCGACGCCGAGGCGTACCTGGCCACCCACCCCGAGCTGCGGGTGAAGAACTAGAGCTTCGCCGGGCGGGCCGGGCGCTTCGTGCCGTACAGCCAGGTGTCGAAGAGCGCGTCGAGCTGCTTGTCGGAGATCTTCTCGGCCAGCGCCACGAACTCGGCGGTAACCGCGTTCCCGTCCCGCTTCTGCGCCGCCCAGGTCTTGACGATCTCGAAGAAGGCCGGGTCACCGACCGCCACCCGCAGCGCGTGCACGGTCATCGCGCCGCGTTCGTACACCGACCGGCTGAACAGGTTGGGTACCCCGGGCTTGCCCGGCGGCGTACTCCACACCGAGGCCGGCATCCCCGAATAGCGCACGTCGAACGCCTGCTTCGCGGTGCCCCGGCCGTTGTGCTCGTTCCACAGCCACTCCGCGTACGAGGCGAGGCCCTCGTTGAGCCAGATGTCCTGCCACTCGGTCAACGCCACACTGTTGCCGAACCACTGGTGGGCCAGCTCGTGCGCGACCACCTCGGTGTTCTCGCCCCGCCGGAAGAAACCGGCGGAGTAGACCGGGCGGCTCTGCGTCTCCAACGCGTACCGGATCCGGGGGTCGGAGACCACCACCCCGCCGTACGCGTCGAACGGGTACGGCCCGAAGACGCTCTCCAGGTAGTCGGCCACCCGCACGGTCTGCGCGATCGACCGGTCCGCCGCGCCCCTGGGCACCGAGGTGGTCACCGCGCTCCACACCGGACGTCCCTTGTGCACCCCGGTGGTCAGCCGGAACTTCCCGATCGCCACCATGCTCAGGTAGCTGGCCATCGGAGCCTTCTCGGCCCACTTCCAGGTGGTCCAGCCGCCCGCGCTGCTCTTCCCGCCCGGCACACCGTTGCTGACCGCCGTCAACCCGTCCGGGACGGTGATCTCGAAGTCGTAGGTGGCCTTGTCGGAGGGGTGGTCGTTGACCGGGAACCAGGTGCTCGCCGACTCCGGCTGCCCCAGCGCGATCGCACCCTCGTCGGTGTGCAGCCAGCCACCCTCGCCGAGCACCGCGTTCCTCAGGGTCTTCGGCTTGCCCGCGTACCTGACCTCGGCCACGAAACCGTTGCCCGAGGTGAGCCCGGACGCCGGAGTGATCACCAGCTCGTTCTTCTCCCGAACGTGGGTGGCGGGGGCCCCGTCCACGGTCACCGCGCTGACCGTGAGGCCCGCCAGGTCCAGGTGGAACGACGCCAGGTCCATGGTGGCCGCGGCCCGGACCGTGGTCACCCCGCTGAGCTGGTCGGTACGCGGGTCGTAGCGGACCTTCACCGTGTAGGCGCCCACGTCGTACCCACCGTTGCCGTAGGTGGGGAAGTACTCGTCGCCGGCCCCGGCGGCGCCCGGTCGGTAGTCGCGCGACGGGCTCGGTGCGGCGCTCACCGAGGGCGACGCCGCCGGTGGTGCCTCGCCGGACGGGCAACCGGTCAGGCCGAGTGCAGCGGCGGCCATCACGGCGATCCCCATCGACAGGCCCTGTCGTACCCCGCGCATCGTGCGTTCCTCCCCGTGCCGAACGGTGGCCTGCGGCCACCGCCGGCCGGCCGTGGCTGGCCGGTCGCCGGGGCAGCGTACCGAGTAACGACCGGCCACGTGTCAGGGCAGGGCGGGCGCGGACGAGCCGGAGAGCCAGGCGTCCAGCAGTGGGCGCAGCGACCGGCCGGCGACCTGCTCGGCGTGCCCGACGAAGTCGGCGGTGGTGGCGGTGCCGTCCCGACGCTGCGCCGTCCAGCCGCGCAGGATCCGGAAGAAGGTCTCGTCGCCGACGGCGCGGCGCAGCGCATGCACCGCCAAGGCGCCCCGCTGGTAGACACCGTTACCGAACATCGCCGACCGGCCCGGGTCCAGCGACGGCTTCGACCAGTCCATGATGGCGTACCGGCGTTCGAAGGCGAGCTGCGCGGTGGGGCCGCCGTGCTGCTCCGCCCACAGCCACTCGGCGTACGTGGCGAAGCCCTCGTTGAGCCAGATGTCCTGCCACCTCGCCACCGTCACGCTGTTGCCGAACCACTGGTGGGCCAGCTCGTGCACGACCACCGACGGGTTCGGCTCGCCCCGTCGGAAGAAGCCCGGCCCGTAGACCGGGCGGGACTGGGTCTCCAACGCGTACCCGATCCGGTCGTCGGCGATCGCGACACCGCCGTACCCGGCCGCCGGGTACGGCCCGAACCGTTCGGCGAGGAAGTCGGCGATCTCGCCGGTACGGGCCAGCGACCGGGCGGCCGGCCCGTCCGCCGGCAGGTCGGCGGCGACCGCCGTCACCATCGGTTTGCCCCGGTGCGTCCCGCTGTCCACCCGGTAGTCGCCGATGACGAGGAAGCTCAGGTAGCTGGCCATCGGCACGTCCTCGCGCCACCGCCAGGTGGTCCACCCGTCCGCGCTGGTCCTCTCGCCCGGTACGCCGTTGCTCAACGCGGCGAGACCGTCCGGCACGGTCACCTCGACGTCGTAGGTGGCCTTGTCGGAAGGATGGTCGTTGACCGGGTACCAGGTGGCCGCCGACTCGGGCTGCCCCAACGCAATCGCCCCGTCCTCGGTGTGCAGCCAACCGCCGCTGCCCAACGCGCCGTCGTGGACGGCGCTCGGCACCCCGGCGTAGGCGACCTCCACGGTGAACCCGGCGCCCTCGGGCAGCCCGCGGGCCGGAGTGATCACCAGTTCGTCCCCGTCGCGGCGGTGCCGGGCCACCGCGCCGGCGACGGTGACCTCGGAGACGTCCAGCCCGACCAGGTCCAGGTTGAACCGGGACAGCGGGGCGGTGGCGGCGGCCGACACCGTCACCCGCCCGGTGAGCCGGTCGCTGGCCGGGTCGTAGCGCACCGCCAGCCGGTACCCGGAGACGTCGTAGCCACCGTTGCCCCGGCCCGGGACGTACGGGTCACCGGCGTCGGCCGCCCCGGGCCGGAACCCGTCGCGGGAGTCGCCGTCGTCGGTGCACCCGACCAGCACCACGGCCGCCGCCACGGCCACGGCGAGGGCCGGCCGGATCCGGGGGATGAGACGACGCACCGGCCGAGCCTATCGGCCCGGCCGGCGCGTCGGAGCGGTTCGTCGAGGTCAGCGGTCCAGGACCAGCCCGACCTTCTGGAACTCCTTGAGGTCGCGGTAGCCGCACTTGGCCATCGCCCGACGCAGCCCACCGAAGAGGTTGAGCTGGCCGTCCGGCTCGTCCGCGGGGCCGAAGAGCAACCGTTCCATCTCCCCGAGCGGCTCGCCGGCCACCTCGAACGCACCGCGCGGCAGCGACGGGTGGCTGGCGGCCGAGTGCCACCAGGCACCCCCGGCCGGGGCCTCCGTGCAGAGCGACAGCGCCTCGCCGAGCATCACCGCGTCCGCACCGCAGCCGAGCGCCTTGGCGATGTCGCCGGAGGTCTGGATGTCGCCGTCGGCGATCAGGTGCACGTACCGGCCGCCGGTCTCGTCGAGGTAGTCGCGGCGGGCCGCGGCGGCGTCGGCGATGGCGGTGGCCATCGGCACCCGGATGCCGAGCACCGACTCGGTGGTGGACCAGTCGTCGCCGCCGATGCCGACGATCACGCCGGCGGCGCCGGTGCGCATCAGGTGCAGGGCGGTCTTGTAGTCGGTGCAGCCGCCGACGACCACCGGCAGGTCGAGGTCGGCGATGAACTCCTTGAGGTTCAGCGGTTCGTCGGTGGTGGAGACGTGCTCGGCCGACACGATCGTGCCCTGGATGACCAGGATGTCCACGCCGGCGTCGAGGATCACCGGGGCCAGCGCCAGGGTGTGCTGCGGAGAGACCCGGACGGCCACCGTGCCGCCGCCGGCCCGCAGCTCGCGGACCCGCTCGGCGATCAGGTCGGGGCGGATCGGCTCGGCGTAGACCTCCTGGAGCCGCTTGGTGGCGCGGGCGTCCTCGCCCAGGCCGGCCAGCTCCTCCAGGATCTTGGTCGGGTTCTCGTACCGGGTCCACAGGCCCTCGACGTTGAGCACCCCCAGCCCACCGAGCTGGCCCAGCCGGACGGCGGAGGCGGGGCTCATCGTGGCGTCGGAGGGGTGCCCGACACAGGGGATGGCGAACTGGTACGCGTCGAGCTGCCAGCTGGTGGAGACGTCGTCGACGTCCCGGGTCCGGCGGCTCGGCACGATGGCGATGTCGTCCAGGTGGTAGCCGCGCTGCGCGGTCTTGCCCAGCCCGATCTCGACCACGTCACGCATGGGGACTCCAGATGTCTCGGGGGTTGGTCAGCGGGAGTGGTAGTTCGGTGCCTCGACGGTCATCTGGATGTCGTGCGGGTGGCTCTCCTTGAGCCCGGCCGCGGTGATCCGGATGAGCTGGCCGCGCCGGTGCAGCTCGGGGATGCTCTCCGCGCCGACGTACCCCATCGCGGCGCGCAGCCCGCCGATGAGCTGGTGGGCGACCGCGGAGAGCGGCCCCCGGTAGGGCACCTGACCCTCGACGCCCTCCGGGACCAGCTTGTCCTCGGCGAGCACGTCCTGCTGGAAGTAGCGGTCCTTGGAGTACGACTTGGCCTGCCCGCGGGACTGCATCGCACCGAGCGAGCCCATCCCCCGGTACGCCTTGTACTGCTTGCCGTTGATGAAGATCAGCTCACCGGGGCTCTCCTCGCAGCCGGCCAGCAGGCTGCCGAGCATCACCGTGTCGGCCCCGGCGACCAGCGCCTTGGCGATGTCCCCGGAGTACTGGATGCCACCGTCGCCGATCACCGGGACGCCGGCCTGCCGGGCGGCCCGCGCCGCCTCCATGATCGCCGTGATCTGCGGTACGCCCACCCCGGCGACGATCCGGGTGGTGCAGATCGCGCCCGGGCCCACCCCGACCTTCACACCGTCGGCACCGGCGTCGACCAGCGCCTTCGCGCCGGCGTAGGTGGCCACGTTGCCGCCGACGATGTCGATGGACACGTCCGCCTTGAGCCGGCGGACCATGTCCAGCACGGCCCGCTGGTGGCCGTGCGCGGTGTCCACGATGAGCACGTCGACGCCCGCGTCGACCAGCGTCCGGGCCCGCTTGTAGGCGTCCTCCCCGACGCCCACCGCGGCGGCGACCCGGAGCCGGCCGGCGTCGTCCTTGGTCGCGTTCGGGTACTGCTCGCTCTTGGTGAAGTCCTTGACGGTGATCAGCCCGCGCAGCCGGCCGGAGCCGTCGACGATCGGCAGCTTCTCCACCTTGTGCCGGCGCAGCAGGGCCAGCGCGTCGTCCTTGCTCACCCCGACCGGGGCGGTGACCAGCGGCGTCCGGGTCATGATCTCGTGGACCCGGGTGACCGGGTCGGAGACGAACCGCATGTCGCGGTTGGTGACGATGCCGACGAGCTGGCCCTCGCCGTCGACCACCGGCACGCCGGAGATGCGGTAGCGCCCGCACAGCTCGTCGACCTCCCGGAGGGTGTCCTCCGGGCTGGCCGTCACCGGGTTGGTGATCATGCCGGACTCGGAACGCTTGACCAGGTCGACCTGGAGCGCCTGGTCCTCCAGGGAGAGGTTGCGGTGCAGCACGCCGATGCCGCCCTGGCGGGCCATCGCGATCGCCATCCGCGCCTCGGTGACGGTGTCCATCGCGCTGGACAGCAGCGGCACGGTCAGCTCGACGTTGCGGCTGAGCCTCGTACGGGTGTTGACCCGGCTCGGCACCACGTCCGACTCGCCGGGCTGGAGCAGCACGTCGTCGAAGGTCAGGCCGAGCGGCACCACCCGCGCCGAACCGGCCGGCAGCTCCGGCAGGTGACCGCCCGGCTCGCCGTGGCCGGCGCCACCAGGAAGGTCGGTGCTGGGCGAATTTTCCACGATTGCTCCCCTGAGCTGCTCGGACGGGCTTCAGCGAGGTGGCGCGCGGGCACCGGCGCACGCCGGCGTGGCGGCGCGTTCGGTTCATCGTACCCACTGACCTGCGCGGGCCCCGGCGGTGCCGGCACGGGTCGGCGGCGCCACAGGAGCAGACGGGGGCGGGCGTCCGGGGCCTGCGG
>NZ_SMKF01000176.1 GCF_004348325.1 Micromonospora sp. KC213
GTCTGAAGCAGGTTGATGGTTGGCAGGACATGCCGTTGACCGAGGCCGCGCAGACCGTGCAGGTGTCGGCCTACCCGGATGCGTACGCGCAGTGGGAGCAGCAGGCCGCCGACCTCGTCGCCCAGTATCGGAACAGCTGACCAAGAACAACGCTGGCCGGCACCCCCGGGGTGCCGGCCAGCGGCGTCTGCGGACCTTGGCGGGTTGCCGTCAGCGGCGAACGGAGACTCGCCACGACTCGGAAGGCACGGAGCGAGCGGGCGCAGCCCCGGGCGTCGGCGTGCGGGAGCCGGTCAGTCGAGGCCGGCGACCAGTTCGACCTCGTAGCCCTGAGTGTCGCAGAGGTAGGCGGCGTAGGTGTGCGGGCCGCCGGCGTGCGGGTGACGGTCCGGGAAGAGCAACTCCCATCCGTGCCCGGGCGCGGCGGCGACCAGCCGGTCCACGGCGGCCGGCGGGCCGGCGTGGAAGGCCAGGTGGTTGAGGCCCGCCGCGCGTCGGTCGTGCACACGCCCGGTGAGCGCCGGGGATTCCTCCAGCACCAGGTACGTCGGGCCGAGCCGCCAGGACCGGCCGGCGGGCCAGTCCTGGTAGGGCGTCCAGCCCAACTCACCGAGGAGCCAGCCCCAGCTCCTGATGGCGCCGGCGAGGTCCGGTACCCAGACCTCGACGTGGTGCAACGCGCCGAGGTTCAGCGCTTGCCGCCCGGCACCCATAGCACATCTCCGTCCGGATTTGCCGTTCTTGACAGGATAAAGAGCAGATCCGAAAGACGATTGAGATACTTTGCCGGGAGAGGGCTGGTGCGCTCCGGATCGTGAGCGATCAGGGCCCAGGCTGCCCGTTCGGCGCGCCGGGCGATCGTCCGTGCCACGTGCAGCAGCGCCGCGCCGGCGGTGCCGCCGGGGAGGATGAAGGAGTCGAGCTTGCCAAGGCGCGCGTTGTACTCGTCGCACCAGCCTTCGAGGCGCTCGACGTACTCCTCGGTGACCCGCAGCGGCGGGTACTTCGGGTCCGCCTCGACCGGCGTCGACAGGTCGGCACCCACGTCGAACAGGTCGTTCTGGATCGAGCCCAGTACCGCCCGCAGCTCGTCGTCGAGCCGCCCGAGGGCGAGGGCGACGCCGATCGCGGCGTTGCACTCGTCGACGTCCGCGTACGCGGTGATGCGTGGATCGGTCTTCGACACCTGCTCGTTGTTGCTCAGCCTGGTCATGCCGGCGTCGCCGGCCTTGGTGTAGATGCGCGTGAGGTGGACGGCCATGACGCACAGCCTACGGATCCCGGACCTGACGATCCCGGCGCGACCGGACCCGGCCACCGGGTGCGCGGGCGAGGCGGCTGTTCCGGGAGCCCACGACGTCGACGTGATCAGGGTGACCGGTGCGGCCCGACTGGCCGGCACCGTACACGTGGTGGGCGCGAAGAACTCGGCGTTGAAGCTGATGGCGGCGGCGTTGCTGGCCCCGGGGCGGACGGTGATTACCAACGTTCCCCGGATCACCGACATCGCGATCATGGGTGAGGTGCTGCGCCGGCTCGGTTGCGGGGTGCGCTTCGAGGCGGACGAACCGGTCGACCCGATGGTGGGCCGGGGCGGAGCCGCCCGGTCCCGCTCGGTGATCATCGACGTGCCGGAGCAGCCCGGGGCCGAAGCCGACTACGACCTGGTCCGGCGGCTGCGCGCGTCGATCTGTGTGCTGGGCCCGCTGCTGGCCCGGCGGGGGTACGTCCGGGTGGCGCATCCCGGTGGCGACGCGATCGGCTCCCGGGGCCTGGACATGCACATCGCCGGGCTGGCCCGGATGGGTGCGGACGTCTCCGGCGAGCACGGCTTCGTCATCGCGGCGGCCCCGGACGGGCTGCGCGGCGCGGAGATCACGCTGGACTTCCCCAGCGTCGGTGCCACCGAGAACCTGGTGATGGCGGCGGTGCTGGCCCGGGGCGTGACGGTGGTCGACAACGCCGCCCGCGAGCCGGAGATCGTCGACATCTGCACGATGCTCAACCAGATGGGCGCCCGGATCTCGGGTGCCGGTAGCTCCACGCTGCGTATCGCCGGGGTGCCCGAACTGCGCCCGGTGCGGCACGCCACGGTGGGGGACCGGATCGTCGCCGGGACGTGGGCGTTCGGTGCGGCGATGACCCGGGGGGACGTCACCGTCACCGGTGTCGACCCGATGCTGCTGGAGGTGGCCCTGGACAAGCTGGTCTCGGCCGGTGCTCTGGTGGAGACCCGGAGCGACGCCTTCCGGGTACGCGCCGACGACCGGCCGAGGGCGGTGGACGTGGTCACCCTGCCGTACCCGGGTTTCGCCACCGACCTGCTGCCGATGGCGATCGGGTTGGCGGCGGTGAGCGACGGGGCTTCGCTGATCACCGAGAACATCTTCGACGGGCGGTTCATGTTCGCCAACGAGATGGTGCGCCTGGGCGCGGACATCAAGACCGACGGGCACCACGCGGTGGTGCGCGGACGGGACCGCCTCTCCGGTGCGCCGGTACGGGCCACCGACATCCGCGCCGGCGCCGGGCTGATCATCGCCGGGCTCTGCGCCGACGGAATCACCGAGGTGTCGCACGTGTACCACGTCGACCGGGGGTACCCGGACTTCGCGGCGGACCTGCGGGCGCTGGGGGTGGAGGTCGAGCGGGGGACTGTCGCGCAGGCGCCGGAGTTGACCATCTGACCCGCCGGGCCTTAGCCCTCGTTCAGCTCGGGCGACTAGGGTGCAGACAGACACTCAATCGCAGCGAGGGAGAAGCAGATGGCGGGTCGACTCGCGGTCGTCGGTGCCGGGCTGATGGGTTCGGGTATCGCCCAGGTGGCGGCGCAGGCGGGCTGGCAGGTGACGCTGCGCGACCTGGACGACGCGGCCACCCGGCGGGGCGTCGCCGGCATCCGGACGTCGCTGGAGAAGTTCGCCGAGAAGGGGAAGATCGACGCCTCCGAGGTCGAGGCGACCCTCGGCCGGATCACCCCGACCACCGAGCTGGAGGCGGCGGCCGACGCGGACATCGTGGTCGAGGCGGTCTTCGAGAAGATCGAGATCAAGCACGAGGTGTTCCGCGCGCTGGACAAGATCTGCCGGTCCGACGCGATCCTGGCCACCAACACGTCGGCCATCCCGGTCACCCAGATCGCCACCGCGACGCAGCGGCCGGAGTCGGTCGTCGGCACCCACTTCTTCTCCCCGGTGCCGATGATGCGGCTCTGCGAGCTGGTACGCGGCTACCAGACCAGCGACGCGACCCTGGCCGCGGCGAAGGCGTTCGCCGAGGGGGTCGGCAAGACCGTGGTGGTGGTGAACCGGGACGTCGCCGGGTTCGTCACCACCCGACTGATCTGCGCCCTGGCCATGGAGGCGGTCAAGCTGGTCGAGTCCGGCGTCGTCTCCGCCGAGGATCTGGACACCGCGTGCAAGCTCGGCTTCGGTCACGCCATGGGGCCGCTGGCCACGGTCGACCTGACCGGGGTGGACGTGCTGCTCAACGCCACCAGGAACATCTGGACCGACACCGCCGACGGCAAGTTCTTCCCCCCGGAGCTGCTCCAGCGCATGGCCACCGCCGGTGACTTGGGCCGCAAGACCGGCAAGGGCTTCTACCAGTACTGAGTGTGGTGGGCCGGACGCGCGACGTCCGGCCCCGCTCGGTAGCGGCGCGGCTCAGCCGTCGCGCCTGGTGGTCCAGCGGAAGGTGGTCAGGCAGAGCACCAGGCCGATCACGCACCACAGGGCGAGCACCAGGGCGACCCGGCCCAGCTCGAACGAGCCGCCCGGCTCGTGGGCGCCGAAGCTGTCCGGCAGGAAGACCGCGCGCAGGCCCTGGCACATCCACTTGAGCGGAAAGAGCGCCGCCACCTGCTGCATCCAGCCGGGCAGGTTGGTGAAGACGAAGAACACCCCGGAGATGAACTGCAGCACCAGCGCCACCGGGGTGACCACGGCGGAGCCGCTGCGGGCGGTGCGGGCCAACGAGGAGATGGCGATGCCGCAGAGGGTACAGGCGGTGACGCCGAGCACGGAGACCCAGCCGAAGGTGAGCCACCGGGCGGCGGTGTCGGGCAGGTCCAGGTCGAACAGCGCCACCGAGACGGCGAGCAGCAGTGCGGTCTCGGCCACGCCGATCGCCACCACCAGGATCACCTTGCCGGCGAACCAGACCCATTTCGGCATCGGCGTGCCCCGGTAGCGCTTGAGCACCCCCCGGTCCCGTTCGATGGGGATCCAGATGCCGAGGTTCTGGAAGCTGACCGTCATCAGACCCGTCGCGATCATGCCGGTGATGAAGTACTGGGTGTAGCCGACCCCCGGGGCGATCTCGTCGCGGAAGATCGCGGCGAAGATCATGATCATGATGATCGGGAAGCCCATCGTGAAGACGACGGACTCCCGGCTGCGCAGGAACTGGGTGATCTCCAACCGGCCCTGCCGCAGGGCGAGCGCGCCCGCGCCCGGCCGCCGGGCCGGTGCGGCGGCGGTGGCCGGGGCGGCCGGCTTCGTCGTGGTCGTCATCGGCGTCCGATCATCGTCAGGTACACGTCTTCCAGGGTCGGCCGGGTCACGGTGAGGCCGGGAACCTCGCCGCCGAAGCGCGTGGCCAGCTCCACCACCAGTGCCGTCGGCGTCGCGCTCTGCGCGGTTCCCGGCGTCCCGTCCGGGGTACGCCAGGAGACCGTGGCCAGTGCCTCCTGCCGGTTGCCGAGCCGGTCCGGTGGGGCCACCTCGACCAGCCGGCCGGCGGCGATCACGCCGACCCGGTCGGCGAGCGCCTCCGCCTCGTCCAGGTAGTGGGTGGTAAGCACGATGGTGGTGCCGGCGGCGGCCAGGTCCCGGATCAGTTCCCAGAACTCGCGCCGGGCCTCCGGGTCGAAGCCGGTGGTCGGCTCGTCGAGGAAGAGCAGTTCGGGGCGGCCGATGATGCCCAACGCGACGTCGAGCCGGCGCTTCTGCCCACCGGAGAGGGTGTGCGTGCGGGCCCTGGCCTTGCCGGTCAGACCGACCCGCTCGATCACCTTGTCCGGGTCGTCGGCGTCGGGATAGAACCCGGCGAAGTGCCGGACCACCTCGCCGACGGTCAGCTCGTCGAACTCACCGGTGCCCTGGAGCACGATGCCCACCCGGGAGCGGTGGCGCGGGTCTGGGTGGGCCGGGTCGACGCCGAGCACGCGTACCTCGCCGGCGTCGCGTTGCCGGTAGCCCTCCAGGATCTCCACGGTGGTCGTCTTGCCGGCGCCGTTCGGTCCGAGTAGGGCGAACACCTCGCCCCGGTGGACGTCGAGGTCCACCCCCGCCACCGCGACGGTGTCGCCGTACGCCTTGCGCAGTCCCCGTACGGAGATCGCGAGCTGGTCATCCATGCTGTCCAGTGTGCGACCCGCTGGGAGGGTGGACAGCCCCGGGGTGTGGTGCTGTCGGCCCGGCTGTGCCGGCTGTCCCCGCTGGTCCGCTCCGGGGACCTGTGTGGTTTTCCACAACCCGCTCTACTGAACGGTAACTTAGACTCCGGCCATGGACGAGAAGGCTCTCCCGGGCCGGCTGCCGGAGCGCGACCGCCCGTGGGTGATGCGCACGTACGCCGGGCACTCCTCCGCCGTGGCCACCAACGCGCTCTTCCGCCGAAACCTGGCCAAGGGGCAGACCGGGCTCTCGGTCGCCTTCGACCTGCCCACCCAGACCGGGTACGACCCGGACCACGAACTCGCCGCCGGTGAGGTCGGCCGGGTCGGTGTGCCGGTGGCTCACCTGGGCGACATGCGGGCGCTGTTCGACGGCATCCCAATCGCCGACATGAACACCTCCATGACGATCAACGCGCCGGCGATGTGGCTGCTCGGGCTCTACGGCACGGTCGCCGCCGAGCAGGGCGCCGAACTGTCCCGATGCGCGGGCACCACCCAGAACGACATCATCAAGGAGTACCTGTCCCGGGGGACGCACATCTTCCCGCCGGCGGCGTCGCTGCGGCTCACCGCCGACGTCATCGCGTACACGCTGCGCGAGATGCCGAGGTGGAACCCGGTCAATATCTGCTCGTACCACCTGCAGGAGGCCGGCGCCACGCCGGTGCAGGAGGTCGGTTTCGCGCTGGCCACCGCCGTTGCCGTGCTCGACGCGGTGCGCGACTGTGGCCAGGTGCCCGCCGAGCGGATGGGCGACGTCGTCGCGCGGATCAGCTTCTTCGTCAACGCGGGGGTGCGTTTCGTCGAGGAGATCGCCAAGATGCGCGCCTTCGCCGCGCTGTGGGACGAGATCACCCGCGAGCGCTACGGCGTCCAGAACCCGAAGCACCGGCGGTTCCGCTACGGCGTGCAGGTCAACTCGCTGGGCCTGACCGAGGCCCAGCCGGAGAACAACATCCAGCGCATCGTGCTGGAGATGCTCGGCGTCACCCTCTCGCGTGACGCCCGGGCCCGCGCGGTGCAGCTGCCCGCCTGGAACGAGGCGCTCGGCCTGCCCCGCCCCTGGGACCAGCAGTGGTCGTTGCGGATGCAGCAGGTGCTCGCGTACGAGTCGGACCTGCTGGAGTACCCGGACCTGTTCGCCGGCTCGCACGTGATGAGCGCCCTGGTCGACGGTATCGCCACCGGGGCGCGGGCCGAGCTGGAGAAGGTGCTGGAGATGGGCGGCGTGGTCGCCGCCGTGGAGACCGGCTACCTCAAGAGCGCGCTGGTCGCGTCGCTGGCCGAGCGGCGTCGCCGGATCGAGGCGGGCACCGATGTGGTGGTCGGGGTCAACCGGTTCACCGAGACCGAGCCGTCGCCGCTGACCGCGGCCGGCGCCGAGGCCGTCGAGCAGGTCGATCCGGCGGTCGAGGCCGCCGCCGCCGCCCGCGTACGCGAGTGGCGGGCCCGCCGGGACGCGGCGGCCGTGGCCGCGGCACTGGCCCGGCTCCGCGCGGACGCCGCGACCACGACGAACCTGATGGGCGCGACGCTGGAGTGCGTGCGGGCCGGGGTGACCACCGGCGAGTGGGCCGGCGCGCTGCGGCAGGTCTTCGGCGAGTACCGGGCGCCGACCGGGCTGACCGGCGCGGCCGGCGCCGGCGGCGACGCGACGCTGGGCGCGGTCCGCGCGCGGGTCGCCGCCACCGCCCGGGAGCTGGGCAGCGGCCGGTTGCGGCTGCTGGTCGGCAAGCCTGGCCTGGACGGGCACTCCAACGGCGCGGAGCAGATCGCGGTACGCGCCCGCGACGCCGGCTTCGAGGTGATCTACCAGGGCATCCGGCTCACCGCCGGGCAGATCGTGGCCGCCGCCGTCGAGGAGGACGTGGACCTGGTCGGCCTGTCGGTGCTCTCCGGTTCGCACCTGGCCGCCGTGCCCGCGGTGCTGGCCGGGCTGCGCGAAGCCGGGCGCGGTGACCTGCCGGTGGTGGTCGGCGGCATCATCCCGGCCGGGGACGCCGACGCGCTGCGCGCGGCCGGGGTGGCCCGGGTCTTCACCCCGAAGGACTTCGCCCTGAACGGCATCATCGACGAGCTGGTCACCGTGATCCGGGAGGCCAACCGCCTGGCCGGCTGAGTGTCGCGCCGGCCCCGCCGGCCGCCCCCGAACCGGCGGGGCCGGTCGCTCAGCGGCTCTGGTACGTCATGCAGTCGGCCATGTCCGTGTCGGGCCCGACGGTGATCGCCGGCGCGTGGCACTCCAACTCCGAGTTGTGCCGGCAGTCCGACCGCTGGCAGGCGCCGACCTGCGCGATGAGCTGCTCGATCCCGGCGCGTCCGGGCATCTCGATGAAGGTGTCGCAGTGGGCGTGGTCCCGGTTGCCGATGCTGATCGCGAACGCGTGACAGTCGTTGGTGTGGTTGTAGGCGCAGGACGTGACCGTGCACTCCTCGACCCGGGGCATCTCCATCGCAGCGGTCATGGCGACCCTCCTTCTCCTCTTATGCCCCGATGGTAGGTATCTGGGAGGGTCTGTTGGCCGGCTTCCGCCCTTCGTCACCGGTAGGGGGCCGCTCAGGTCCTGGCGAGTTGCTTGATCACCCGGCTGGTCGTGACGTGCCGCCCAGCACCTCGGAGAGCGGGGCCGGTTCCAGACCACGCTCAGCCAGCCCGGCGAGGATGTGCGGCAGCGCCTCGTCGGTCATCGGCGCGTTCGCCTCGGTCACATGCAGAATGATCACGGAGCCGGGGCGGGCCTGGCTCAGCACGGCGCGGACGATGGGCTGCCAGTACCGGGCGAACGGGTCGCCGCTGACCACGTCGCCGTCGACCACGGTCAGCCCGAGCGGGGCCAGTTCGGTCAGCGCCGTCCGGTCGTGGCAGAGGCCCGGGAAGCGGAAGTACCGGGTCTGCCGGCCGCCGTACGGGGCGATGGTGTCGAAGGTACGCGCCACGTCGGCGGTCATCTCCCGCCGGGGCAGCGCCTTGAGGGTGTAGCAGTCCGGGGTGAACGCGTCGTGCCCGTAGCTGTGGTTGGCCAGCTCGAACCGGGGATTGGCGGCCAACCGCCGGGTCAACTCCGGGTACTCCCGCACCCACTTGCCGGTGAGGAAGAAGGTCGCCGGCACCTTCTGCCGTTCCAGCAGGTCCACGATCGCCAGGTTCGCGTAGGAGGGTGGGTTCGTGCCGCGCAACTGCCGGCGCATCGCGTCGGTCATGTCCGCGTCGAAGGTGAGGGCGACCTTCCGGCCGGTACGCGGCCCGTGGTCCACCACCGGCGGCAGACTGCCCGGCACCGTCGCGCCCGGCGTGGTCGCGCCCGGCACCGCTGGGCCGGTGGCGTTCGCGTCCGGCGCGCCCCCGCCGTCCGTCGACCGGACCGGCCCCCGGCTACGCGCCGGCGCTGGTTCTGGTGCGCCGGAACTGGCCGCCGTGCCGCCGTCCTGCCAGGTGCTCGCTGTCGAGCCGCCGGTCGGGGCGGTGGCCCCGACGGCCGCGTCGACCGGGGCGCGCAGGGGCATCGGACCGAGGACGAAACCGGCGACGGCGGCGAGCGCCGCCGCCCCAGCGGCGAACACCACGCGGGGATTCTTCACATGCACCGCGTGATGATCTCAGCGCGACGACGGCCGCGGAGTCCCCCATCCGTCCGCCGGTTGGCTGCTGTTCCGCGCGTGGGCGGAACGAAGAAGACCCCCAGCGCGAAGGCTGGGGGTCTTCACGGCATTCCTGGGTCAGTGCCGCTTGGCGTACCCGACGAACGACTTCCAGGTCTTCGGGTCGAAGGCGAGCACCGGGCCGGCCGGATCCTTGCTGTCGCGTACGGCAACTACACCGGGCAGGTTGTCCGCGACCTCAACGCAGTCGCCGCCTGCCGTGTTGCTTCTGGTGGACTTCCTCCACCGAGCGTTACTGAGGTCCATGCTGGCTCTCAACTTCCTTCACCAGGGCGACCGACAGGACTTCGGGAAGAGCGACGCCCCGTACGCCTTCCCATCTGGCCAGAAGCGTAGCCACCTTCTCGTCGGTGCCAACCGCCGTGCCGCCAAGCTGGTCGTCCAGATGGCCGAGCCATGTCCCGTCGGGCAGCATCGCCAAAGCAAGCGGTCCGGACAGTCCGACATGCAGGCCGGCGTTCGCCGGCACGACGTGGACATGGACGTGCGGTAGCTCGGTCATGCGCAGCAGGTGGGCAAGCTGCTCGCCCATGATGGCGTCCTGGCGGCGCAGCGCTGACTCGTCGATGACCGCGACGACCTGCGGTGGATGTTCGCGGGTCAGGATCTCCTGGCGCTCCAGCCGGGAGGCCACCTGCTGCTCGACCTCCGACTCCGGCCGAGTGTCATCGAAGCGCAGCACCGCGCGGGCGTAGTTCTCCGTCTGGAGCAAACCGGGGATCAGCGTCGGGTTGAAGTAGCGGAGTTGGTTGGCTACGCGCTCGGCGTCACGCCAGGGCTTGAACCACGTGGGCAGACTGTCGCGCTGCGCTGACCGCAGCAGGGACTCGAAGAGGCCGCCGGTTTCCAGGATCTCGTCCGCCCGGCGGGCGTACGGCAGGTCCATGGGTCGGGTGCCCGTCTCGACGGCGGACACGGTAGACGCCGAGTAGTTCGTCCGCTTGCCGAACTCCTCCTGATTCATGCCGGCCAAGACCCGCTGCCTGCGGAGCTGGGCACGGATCAAGTCGACCGTCTGCTCAGCTTCCATCGGACCTCCAGAGATTCGCCAAGATCACCGAGCGTCGCCAGCTACGGCGCGTGATTGCCCGACCCTTACCGGGGCCAGCCTGAACAGCTTCCGAGCGTATCGGTGTCCTCACCAGACTGTCACTCATGCGGACCCGTTCGTCGCCGAACAGGGCTCGGGCGGACTCCGTCCCGGGGTCGCTCCCCTGCCCGGTGGGGGAGCGGCCCTTTCCAATCTCAAGGAGGTCAGCATGCGTATGTCGTGGTTCCGGTGCCGGACAAGAGCCCTGCCGGTTCTGCCACAGCGGGCGGCTGGCACCCACCGTCCCGAGTGGATGCGTCAGCCGCCCCGACCGATGCCGGTGCAGCGGCCTGGTCGCGCCGGATGGCTCACGCCGGTGCAGCAGTTCCGGGCCGATGGAGGTCGTTGGTGAGCGTGTTCGGCAGCGTCCTCACGGTCACCGGGCACATCGGTTGTCACCCGACGTGGGATTGCGAGGTTTGCGGCGAGCCGTGGCCATGCCCGGCGTTTCGTGCGATAGGGCAGGACCGGTGGGACGGCACGACCCTGATCCCGGTTATGTCCTCCCTGATCCGTAGCGCCATCCGCGACCTGCGTGGCCGACCGGAGGGGCCGGAGCCGCCCGAGATCGTGAAGCGTTTCCTGTGGTTCCTGCCGCTGAATGATGAGGAAGCCCGCGCCATCGCCCTGCGGATGCGCTGATGGTCGGCCGGATCATCCCCCACCTGCCGATGCGTCCGCTGTGGCGGTGCCGCAACTGTGGCGCGCCGTGGCCGTGCCAGCCGGCCAGACTCTCCCTGCTGGTCGAGTACCGGCACGACCGTACCGCCCTGCTGGTCTACCTCGCCCAGCAGATGACCGAGGCCCGCGACCAACTCGCCCAGCTCAACCCCGACCACTGCGCGGACCTGACGGAACGCTTCCTCGCCTGGGCCAGGCCCCGAGGATGAACTGACCACGTCCCGTCGTCTTCGAGGCGTCCGTGTCCGGTTCGTGTCAGTCTGGGGTCCGGATCCCGTGACCGGCGGCACCCCGGTGGCGGAATGGTGGCGGGCCCGGGGTCGTTACATTCTCTGTACGACCGCAGCAGCATGCCCCGCTGCCTGGCCCGACGGCCTGCCGGCGGGTGCGGGGGCCCGGAATGATGGCGGCCCACCGGTCGTTACACATGGTCCCGGCACCGCAAGCCCCCGTGCTTGGCGTGACCGCGAACCCCTTCGGGTTGGCGAGGAGCCGGACATGCTTCCCCCTTGATTGAGCGCCTGTCGAGGTGCCCGCATGCGTTGTCGTCCCCACGACACGTGTGTGTCGACCCCCGTGAAGGAGCTTCCTCATGAACACGATCATGCGTAAGAGCGTGCTGGGTATTGCTGGTCTGGCTTTCGCCGGTGGCGTGTTCGCCGGTCCCGTGACCGAGGCCCACGCCGCTGCGGTGCCGACCGCCGGTGTGGTCCAGGCCGACAAGCCGGCCGTGGACAAGGCCAAGCTGATCCCGCACGGTGTGCAGGGTGCCCAGTCGAAGATCACTCTGAACGACGAGCAGACCGCCAACGTCAAGGCGATCATCGCGGCGACGAAGAAGGCGGGCCTGCCGGAGCGTGCGGCTGTCATCTCGATCGCGACCAGCTTGCAGGAGTCGAAGCTGGAGAACCTGGGTCACCTGGGTGACCGCAACGATCACGACTCGCTGGGCCTGTTCCAGCAGCGTCCGAGCTCGGGTTGGGGCACGCCGGAGCAGATCACCGATCCGGAGTACTCCACGCTGGCGTTCCTGAAGGGTCTGAAGCAGGTTGATGGTTGGCAGGACATGCCGTTGACCGAGGCCGCGCAGACCGTGCAGGTGTCGGCCTACCCGGATGCGTACGCGCAGTGGGAGCAGCAGGCCGCCGACCTCGTCGCCCAGTA
>NZ_SMKF01000177.1 GCF_004348325.1 Micromonospora sp. KC213
CCACACCCCCGACCACCGCACCCCCGAACCGCGGCCAGATCATCGGCAGCCAGTCGGGCCGGTGCGCGACCGGGTCCAGCAACAGCGCCGGGGCCCAGGTGCAACTGCGGGACTGCACTGGACAGTCCAACCAGGTGTGGACCCACACCGCGAGCAAGCAGTTGCAGACGTCCGGCAATATGTGCCTGGACGCGAACGGCGGCGGGACCAGCAATGGCACCGCCGTGATCATCTGGACCTGCAACAACCAGGCCAACCAGCAGTGGAACATCAACCAGGGCGGCACCATCACCGGTGTGCAGTCCGGGCTGTGCCTGGACGCGAATGGGGGCGGCACGGCGAACGGCACGAGGATCATCTTGTGGTTGTGCAACGGCCAGGCAAACCAGCAATGGAGCCTGCGCTGACCCCACCACCGGCATCCCGATGACCCGGTGAGCGGTGGCCTGGCCACCGCTCACCGATCGGTGCAGGGCTGCACACAACGGACGGTCGAGGATCCGTAGCCCGAAGGTCACTCCTCGCGGCGAGGGACGCCGGGCAACCTTTCTGGGATCACGCCGGTCAGGTACACCGGGCCGGTAGCGGGCGACCCCGAACTCCTCGGCCGTCTCACCGCGCACCAAGCCGGACTGAAACCCTGATCGACTCGGCTTCGGGCAGAATGTACTGACAGCAGCGGCGAACTGAGCTTGAGCGGTGTGACGCACGATGTGACCGGCCGGCAGTTCGGCGATGCGTCCGCGGCCGGCATGGCGAGATACGAAAGCTTCGGCTCCCAACCGTGAAGAACCCACGCGTGACCCGAGATGTCAGGTCCTTTGCGGGAGGACGACTTACCGCCACCGATGCCGCGTCGCAGCTGCGAGCTGCGTATGGGCGGTCGGGAATGCTTTTGCCGGTGTCAGACGGTCATGGAATCATCTGCTCGCCCGCGCAAGTCGCGCGGCGGTTCTCACGGGAGTGACGTTGCCTGCAGCCGTGTTCAGAGGCCGGTGGCTCCGCCGGAGAAATGCACCCGTACGGCTGGCGCTGGTCGCCGCCGTGATTGCCACGATCGGTGGCGTGCTGACTGGGCCGGTGAAGGCCACGGCGGCCCCGGCGGCCGCCCCGGCCGGGGCCACCGAGGGCTCGTCCACGACACCCACCATCGTCGATTCGCCCACCCGGAGGGCGACCGCCACCGTGAGGCCCACCAGGCCGCGGCCGGTCGTCGGCTGTGCCGGCCCGCTGCGGTTCGGCGAGGTCAAGAGCTGCCCGTCCATCCGCGCCGCCCAGGAACACGTATGGACGGTCACCTCGGCCGTTGATCAGGACACTCTTCTCGCCCGACTGGACAGGGTGTCGGGCGATAGTGTCGGTGCCCGGGTCACCGATAGCGCGGGTGACACCGTCTGCTTCCTCGGCCCCTATCTGGACGAGTGCCGGCTCGGTGCCGCCGGCACCTACCTCGTCACGGTGTCGCTCAGTCACCGATCCGGCGAGGGGGCCTACACCCTCTCGGTCGAGTCGACCCGCGGCCCGTCAAAGTGCGTCAGCCTGCCGAACGAGGTCTTCTCCTTCGCCTTTCCCGGCCACCGCGGCACGCTCCCGGCCGGTCTGTCCGCCGCCTGCTTCACGTTTGACCAGCCCACCGGCACGCTGCTGCTGTCCGCCCGCCCGAACGGCACGGGAGACCTACGGGGGAGCATCCTGGACGCCGATCACCAGCTGCTGTGCAGCGTGGACTACGGCGGCCAGTGCAAGCTGAGCCGGCCTGGCCCGTACCGGCTCTTCATCCACGAGCTCTATGGCAACGAGTCCACCTACACGCTCAAGCTGCCCCGGCTGTCCCATCCGGTCGGTTGTCCGACGGTACCGCTGACCACCTTCGGCGATCCGGGCCCGGCGGTCGGGACCGGCTCGTTGGAGCGGGACGCGGTGGGCTGTCACGCTGTGGAGGCCACCGCGCCCGGCCCGGTCGTGGTCCGCTTCAACCAGTACGCCAACCAGTACCTCTGGTGGACGATGTACGACGTCGACGGGAACGAGGTCTGTCACGAGGGGGAAGCCGCCCACTCCTGCTCCCTGCCGGCCGCCGGCACGTACACGCTGCTGACGCGGAGCCAGCACTGGGATCCGGTGCCGTACCAGGTGGCGGTGACCTCGCTGCGCGGCATGGCCGGTTGCGCCGCGACCACCGGCACGAACTGGGACCAGCCCACCCTGTTGGTGCACCAGACCTCGGCGCTGCAAACCAACTGCCAGCCGTTCCAGGGCGAGGCCGGCGACCGGATCGTGGTCTACCGGGCACCGGTGGTGTACAACGAGTTGGCCGCCTGGTTGGTCGACGAGCAGGGCACGGTCCTGTGCACGGAACCCTCGGAGGAGGACGGCTGCCTGCTGCCGACCAGCGGCACCTTCCGGGTGATCTCCCATCTGGCGTACTGGAAGGCCGGGGACACCGACCTGACATACCAGATGCAGGTTCGCCGGCTCTCCGCCCCGGTCGGATGTCCCGGCATAACGCCCGGGGCCTACAACACGTCGCCCGCCGGAGCGCTCGGCAACATCCGTTGCCGCACGCTCAACATCGCGGCTGCGGGCACCTATCGGGTGAAGGCCGTCGACACGGAGAACTTCCGCCGGTACGGCACCGTCTACGACAGCAGTGGGCGTGAGCTCTGCAGAGACATGTGGTGCGAGCTTCCGGCCGCCGGGCAGTACACCCTGGTGCTGGAGGGCGGCGCCGTCAACTCGGTCATCGGTGACGATTTTCGGTACGCGGTGGCCCTCCTGCCCTGGACTCCGTCGAGTTGTCCGACGGTCTCCGACACGGGGTGGCGGGACGCGCCGCACCGGGGCGCGTTCACCGCCGCCGGCCAGTACAACTGCCTCCAACTGGCCAGCCCGGCCGGTTCCCGCGTGGTGGAGTTGCTGCCGGGCGACGCCGGGGCCGGTGCCCCCGAGGTGACCGTCATGGACTCGACCGGCAAGTACGTCTGCGACTCGTCCTGGGGGCTGCGCCAGTACCACTGCGAGTTGACCGGCGAGGCGCCGTTCTTCGCGGTGCTGAACGCTCGTGACGACGCGGCGCCCGGCCCGTACGCGCTCGCCTTCGCCCGTACCGACGGTCCGCCGACCTGTCCTACGCTGTCAGCGGGCACGGAAGGCAGCACCGTCGCCACCGGGGCGGATCGGTTCGCGGTCTGCTTCTCGATACCGGCTGACCAGCGGGCCGCACGGGAGTCGATCTCCTATCAACGGGCCACCGGTACCGGTGACGCACGGCTGTCGGTCTTCGACTCGCAGGGCACCCGGTACTGCGGCCCCACCCGGGACGCCGTGGCGCGGACCATCGCCTGCGCCGTGCCGGCAGGGACGGTGACCGTGATGCTGGAGGCGGACGCGGTGGAGGCGACGTACCAGTTCACCCACCGAGACGCGGGCGTGCCGTCGACGTGAGCCCTGGTCGGGCGGGCCGGCTCCGGTCGGCTCGCCCGACAGCGGACGTCGCCTCCGCGCCCCGACCGAGGCGGACGGGGGAGTCCGGACATCCGGGGCGCGACGATCCCGTTTGCCCCGGACCGCGGTCGCCCGCCGCGGGCGCAGTGGCCACAGAGGCCGGCGATCTGCTCAATGCTCAAGCGCCCGCGATGCGCAGCGCGACCCACAGCGCGAGCGTCCCGGCGAGCAGGCAGGCCGGCACGGTCACCGCACCGAGACGTACGAACTGGCCGGCGGCGGAGGGTTCGCCGCGTACGTGGAGGATGTGCCGCCACAGGAGGTTGGCCAGCGACCCGACGTAGGTCAGGTTGGGGCCGATGTTGACGCCGATGAGTACGGCGAGCACGAGTCCGGGTGAGGCGGCGACGGCGGGCACCAGGATCAGGGTGGCGGACAGGTTGCTGACCAGGTTGGCCAGCAACGCCGCCAGGCCCGCGGCCAGCAGCAGCCCGACCAGGCTGGCACGGTCGGGAACGACCCGGGCGACCAGGGTGTCCAGGCCGTGGCGGCGCACGGCCAGGACCACGATCCCGAGGGCGAAGACGAACGCGCAGAACGCGGGATTGGTTTGCATGAGCAGCCCGGCGGCGGTTCGCCACCGGCGGGCCGGTGGAGTCCGGGCGAGTCTCGGGGCGGCCAGCACCAGGGCCCCGGCGGTCGCGATCCAGGCCGGGTGGACGCCGGCCGGCTCGGCCAGCGCGAACCCGGCCAGGGTCAGGGCCAGTACGACCAGGGCGAACCGTGGTGGGCTCGGGTTCTCAACCGGTGTTGGTACGGGACCGGCGGGCGCGGCGAGGTCGAGGGCGAACACTCGGCGGAAGATCACATACTCGACGGCCAGCACGGCGAGCCAGGGGCCGGTCATCAGCGCGGCGAAACCGGCGAAACTCAACCCGCTGGCGGAGAACGCGAGCAGATTGGTCAGGTTCGACACCGGCAACAGCAGCGACGCGGCGTTGGCCAGGTGGGCGCAGGCGTACAGGTGCGGCCGTGATCGGGCGCCCACCGCGACCGCGGTGGCCGCCACGACGGGGGTGAGCAGGACAACGGTGGCATCCAGGCTCAACCCGGCGGTGACGATGGTGGCGATGATGAACACCAATGCGAGCAGCCGGCGGGGTGATCCACGACTGGCACGGGCGGCGAGCGCTCCGGCATAGGCGAACACACCGTGGGCATCGGCCAGGTGCGCCAGCACCAACACCGCCGCCAGGAACCCCACGGTCGGCGCCAACGCCGCCAACTCGGACCGCGCCGCCGACCAGGACACCAGTCCCGTCACGACGGCCAGCACGGCGGCCGGTACGGCCGCGACCGCCTCCGGAAGCCGCCACGGCCGGGCCACGGCGAACCCCATCACGCTGGCCAGCAGCCCCACGGAGATCAACGTCGGCATGTGCGCAGCGTATGCCGCGTCACCGGGACATCGCCGGGGCGAGCGTCCCGCGCAAGCTGCATCACACCTGCATCCGGCGCCCACGCCACCGACGGGTACGTCCCAATGCGTCGCGGCGCGCCCGCCCGAGCGCAGCAAGCTGGAAGGCGCTAGAAGCTTCTCCATGCCGTTTGTCGACGTACGGAAAGAGCGCGACGAACGTCAGCGGTGAGGCATTCTCGTCGGCCACGTGAAGTCTGTTGTCGTTGCTCTGCCACCGGCCGGTGAGGAAGAGCCCGAAGTACCCGCCGTCGAGTGGCGTGGGGGGAGCCTGCCAGGAACCCCGGGCAAGCGCCACCTGGTCGCCGCCGGAGGCCGGTGGCGCATGCACGTTCTCGCCAGGCGCGGCCTGAGCCTCCTCGCAGCTGACGAACCTGAGCAAGGACTTGATCGCCAGCGCGGAGCAAGGGCGGGTCGAGGAGGCGGCCTGCCGGACGCGTCGGCTGACCGTGGTCACACCTCCCAGATTTTTCTTGACTCGTTCCAGAAAAGGGGACAGACTTCCGGGCGTGGCAACGGCCCTGGACTTCACCCAGCTACTGCGCGACGCCGCCCTGCGCGTCACCCGCCCCCGGGTGGCGGTGCTGCGCGCGGTGCACACGCACCCGCACGCCGACACGGACTCGATCATCCGTGCCGTCCGCGCGGGCCTGCCCGAGGTCTCCCACCAGGCCGTGTACGACGTGCTACGCGCGCTGACGGCCGCGCACCTGGTCCGGCGCATCCAGCCCGCCGGCCTGGTGGCCCGCTACGAGTCCCGGGTCGGCGACAACCACCACCACATGGTGTGCCGGTCCTGCGGGGTGATCGCCGACGTCGAGTGCGCGGTCGGCGAGGCACCCTGCCTGATCGCCTCCGAAAACCACGGCTTCTCGATCGACGAGGCCGAGGTCGTCTACCGGGGCCTGTGCCCCGCCTGCTCCACCGAAGATCGTTCCTGAGCCTCACAACACCCCTGGAAGGATTCCCGTGGCTGAGAACCATGATGCAGTCGTCGGCGACATGAACTCGCCGGAGAGCGAGGGTCGCTGCCCGGTCACCGCCGCGCGCGCCCCGCACCCGACTCAGGGTGGGGGGAACCGGGACTGGTGGCCGAACCGGCTCAACCTGAGGATCCTGCACAAGAACCCCGCCGTGGCCGACCCGATGGGGCCGGATTTTGACTACGCCCGGGAGTTCCAGACCCTCGACCTCGACGCGGTGAAGCGGGACATCGTCCAGGTGCTGACCACCTCGCAGGAGTGGTGGCCGGCCGACTACGGCCACTACGGCCCGTTCATCATCCGGATGGCGTGGCACAGCGCGGGCACGTACCGCATCAGTGACGGCCGGGGCGGCGCCGGGGCCGGCATGCAGCGCTTCGCGCCGCTGAACAGCTGGCCGGACAATGCCAACCTCGACAAGGCCCGCCGGCTGCTCTGGCCGGTCAAGCAGAAGTACGGCCGCAAGCTCTCCTGGGCCGACCTGATGATCTTCGCCGGCAACGTCGCCCTTGAGTCGATGGGGTTCCAGACCTTCGGCTACGCCGGCGGTCGGGCGGACGTCTGGGAGCCCGACGAGGACGTCTACTGGGGCCCGGAGTCCACCTGGCTCGGCGATGAGCGGTACACCGGTGACCGGGATCTCGAGGAACCCCTGGCCGCGGTCCAGATGGGTCTCATCTACGTCAACCCGGAGGGCCCGCACGGCAGCGGGGACCCGCTCGCCGCGGCCCGGGACATCCGCGAGACGTTCCGCCGCATGGCGATGAACGACGAGGAGACGGTGGCGCTGATCGCCGGCGGGCACACCTTCGGCAAGACCCACGGCGCGGCCGACCCGAACGTGTACGTGGGCCCGGAGCCCGAGGGCGCCCCGATCGAGGAGCAGGGCCTGGGCTGGCGGAACAGCTTCGGCACCGGCAAGGGTGCGGACACGATCACCAGCGGCCTCGAGGGCGCGTGGACGAACACCCCGGTGGCGTGGGACAACAGCTTCTTCGAGATCCTGTTCGGCTACGAGTGGGAGCAGACCCGTAGCCCCGCCGGCGCGATCCAATGGAAGCCGAAGGGCGGCGCCGGCGCGGGGACCGTGCCCGACGCCCACGACCCGACCCGTACGCACGCCCCGACGATGCTGACCACGGACCTCGCCCTGCGCGAGGACCCCGTCTACGCGCACATCTCGCGTCGCTTCCTGGAACACCCCGACGAGTTCGCCGACGCCTTCGCCCGGGCCTGGTTCAAGCTGACCCACCGGGACATGGGACCGGTCGCGCGCTACCTCGGGCCGCTGGTCCCGAGCGAGACGCTGATCTGGCAGGATCCGGTTCCGCCGGTGACGCACGAACTGGTCGACGCCACGGATGTCGCCGCCCTGAAGGAGCGGCTGCTGTCCTCCGAGCTGACCGTGTCCCAGCTGATCGCCACGGCGTGGGCCTCGGCATCGACCTTCCGGGGCAGCGACAAGCGGGGCGGCGCCAACGGGGCCCGCATTCGGCTCGAGCCGCAGAACGGTTGGGAGGTCAACGATCCCGCCGAGCTGGCCATCGTGCTGCGCGTCCTGGAGGGGGTCCAGGAGGAGTTCAACGCCGCCCAGACCGGCGGCAAGAAGATCTCGCTGGCCGACCTGATCGTCCTCGGCGGCTGCGCGGCCGTCGAGCAGGCCGCCCGCAACGCCGGTTACCAGGTCGAGGTGCCCTTCACCCCGGGCCGTACGGACGCGTCGCAGGAGCAGACCGACGTGGAGTCCTTCGCCGCGCTCGAGCCGACCGCCGACGGGTTCCGCAACTACCTCGGCAAGGGCAACCGGCTGCCGGCGGAGTTCCTCCTGGTCGACCGGGCGAACCTGCTGACCCTGAGCGCACCCGAGATGACGGTGCTGGTCGGCGGTCTGCGGGTCCTCGGTGCGACCTTCCAGCGGTCGCCGCTGGGCGTCCTCACCGCAACCCCCGGGTCGCTGACCAACGACTTCTTCGTGAACCTGCTCGACCTGGGCACCGAGTGGAAGCCCACCTCGGAGGACGCGCAGACCTTCGAGGGCCGGGACCGGAGCACCGGTGAGGTCCGGTGGACCGGAAGCCGCGTCGACCTCGTCTTCGGTGCCAACTCCGAGCTGCGGGCGCTGGCCGAGGTCTACGCCAGCGACGACGCCCGGGAGAAGTTCGTGCGCGACTTCGTCGCGGCGTGGGTCAAGGTGATGGACCTGGACCGGTTCGACCTCGCCTGACCGGCACATGACGAACGCCGGGTGGAGCGGGCCGCTCCACCCGGCGTTCGTGGTCGTGCCAGGATCAGCCGTGCGCCTTGCCACGGCCGCCTGGGCCGAGCTTCTTGCGGGGGCGTACCGAGATGTCCACCGGGCTGCCCTCGAAGCCGAACTCCTCGCGGAGCTTGCGCTCGACGAAGCGCTGGTAGCCGGCGTCCAGCGGCGCGGTGGTGAACAGCACGAACCGCGGCGGCGCGACCCCCGCCTGGGTGGCGAAGAGGATCTTCGGTGCCCGGCCGCCGCGCACCGGGTGCGGGGTGGCCTGGACCAGGGCGGTCAACCACTGGTTGAGCTGCGCGGTCGGCACCCGCGTCTCCCAGCTCTGCAGCGCCTTGCGCAGCGCCGGGGCGAGCTTGTCGACCGCCCGGCCGGTCTTCGCCGACAGGTTCAGCCGGATCGCCCACGGGATCCGGCGCAGCTCCCGCTCGATCTCCTTGTCGAGGTAGTAGCGGCGGTCACCGTCGACCAGGTCCCACTTGTTGAAGGCGATCACCAGCGCCCGGCCGGCTTCCACCACCATGGTCAGGATTCGCTGGTCCTGCTCGCTGATGACCTCGCTGGCGTCGAGCAGCACCACCGCCACCTCGGCCGCCTCGATCGCCGAGGCGGTCCGCAGGCTGGCGTAGTACTCGGTGCCGCTGGCCCGGCCGACCCGCTTACGCAGCCCGGCGGTGTCGACCAGTTGCCAGGTCTCCCCGCCGATCGTCACCAGACTGTCCACCGGGTCGACGGTGGTGCCGGCGACCGCGTCGACCACCGCCCGCTCCTCGCCGGAGAAGCGGTTGAGCAGGCTGGACTTGCCGACGTTGGGCCGGCCCACCAGGGCCACCCGGCGCGGACCACGCGGCCGGTTCTCGACGATCGGCGGCGCTTCGGGCAGGGCGTTCATGATCGCGTCGAGCAGCTCGCCGGAACCCCGGCCGTGCAGCGCGGAGACCGGGTACGGCTCACCGAGGCCGAGCGACCAGAGCGAGGTCGCCTCCATCTCGATGGCCGCGTTGTCCGCCTTGTTGGCCACCAGGATGACCGGCTTGGCGCCGCGCCGCAGCATCCGTACCGCGGCTTCGTCCACGTCTGTCGCACCGACCATGGCGTCGACCACGAAGAGCACCACGTCGGCGGTGGCGACGGCCGTCTCGGCCTGTGCGGCGATCGCCGCAGCCCGGTCCCGGGCGTCCGGCTCCCACCCGCCGGTGTCCACCACGGTGAACGTTCGGCCGTTCCACTGCGCGTCGTACGGCACCCGGTCCCGGGTCACCCCGGGCACGTCCTCCACGACCGCCTGGCGGCGGCCGATGAGCCGATTGACCAGGGTCGACTTGCCCACGTTCGGCCGCCCGACGACGGCCACCACGGGCTGCGGGCCCGTCGGCTCCTCGACGTCGAGGTCCGGCTCCCTCAGCTCCACCCACCCGTTGCCGTCGGTCATGCCACTCCCCGCTCCGTGAGCAGCTCCCGCAGCCGGGCCACGACCTCGTCGATGCCCAGCTCGGTGGTGTCCAGTTCCACGGCGTCGGGCGCCTGCTGCAGCGGGTTGACCCTGCGGGTCGAGTCCAGCCGGTCCCGACGGGCCAGGTCGGCGGCGGTCGCCGCGACGTCGGCCGCGTCCTCCGCGCTGCGCCGCTGCGCCCGCGCCGCCGCCGAGGCGGTCAGGTAGACCTTCAGATCGGCGTCCGGGGCCACCACCGCGCCGATGTCGCGGCCCTCGACCACCATCCGGCCGGCGTGGGCGATCATCTCGCGCTGCCGGGCGACGAGCATTGCCCGTACCGCCGGCACGGCGGCCACCGCGGAGACCGCACCGGTCACCTCGGGGCCACGGATCTCCGCGTCGACCTGCACCCCGTCCACGGTGACGCCGTACCCCTGGGGGTCGGTGCCGATGCGCAGCTCGACCTCGCCGGCGACCTTGGCCACCGACTCCACGTCGGCCAGGTCGACGCCGGAGCGCAGCACCGCCCAGGTGATCGCCCGGTACATCGCCCCCGTGTCGAGGTAGCGGGCACCGAGACCGGCGGCGAGCCGGCGTGAGACGGTGGACTTACCCGAACCGGACGGCCCGTCCACAGCGACCACGCAGCGCCCGGTCCGTACGTTTTCCTCCACCGTTGTCCTCCTCAGCCCGTACCTCGCCGGTCACCGGTCGCTCCGATGCCGTCGAGCGGTCGTTACCATCGTTCATCATGCCCACCTACGGGCCGGCCACGCGCGCCGCCGTCACCGGCGGCCGCCAGCCGGCTCGAAGCCTACCGGCAGCGGTACCCGATCGAACGGCTCAGTCACTCACGGCCTTGAACAGCGCGGCGACCTCCGCGTTGGTCAACCGCCGGGTCCGCCCGGCCCGCAGGTCACCGAGGCGGATCGGCCCGATCGCGGTACGCACCAGCCGACTCACCGGGTGCCCCACCTCGGCCAGCAGCCGCCGGACGATGTGTTTGCGCCCCTCGTGCAGGCTCACCTCCACCTGGGCGGTCTTGCCCAGGGTGTCCACCACCTTGAACGAGTCGATGGTGACCGGGCCGTCCTCCAACTCCACCCCGGCCGCCAGCCGCTTGCCCAGGTTGCGCGGAATCGGGCCGGCCACCTCACAGAGATAGGTCTTCTGCACCCCGTACGACGGGTGCATGAGCCGGTGCGCGAGCGTGCCGTCGTTGGTGAGCAGCAGCAAACCTTCGCTGTCCGCGTCGAGCCGCCCGACGTGGTACACCCGCTGTTCCACCCGGTTGCCCAGGAAATCGGCCAGCGCGGCACGACCCTTCTCGTCCGCCATGGTGGAGACCACTCCACGGGGCTTGTTCATCGCCAGGTAGACCAGCCGGGTGTCGGCCTGCAGCCGCTCGCCGTCGACGTGGATCACGTCGCGGGTCGGGTCGACCTTGTCACCGAGCTGCGCCACCCGACCGTTCACCGTGACCCGACGGCGGAAGATCAGGTCCTCGCAGGCCCGGCGGGACCCCACTCCGGCAGCGGCGAGCACCTTCTGCAGGCGCTCCGCGCCGGTGAACACGGGGGCGTCGGGTTTCGGGGCACGGTCATCGCGTCGCATCGGCAAGCTCTTCTACGTCGTCGGGAAGGAACGGGGCGAGCGGGGGAAGGTCGTCGACCGAGTTCAGCCCCAACTTCTCCAGGAACATCGTGGTGGTCCGGTAGAGGAACGCCCCGCTGTCCGGTTCGGTGCCGCACTCCTCGACCAGCCCTCGGGACACCAGGGTACGGATCACGCCGTCACAGTTCACACCGCGGATGGCCGAGATCCGTGAGCGGGTCACCGGCTGCCGGTAGGCGACCACGGCGAGCGTCTCCAGCGCCGCCTGGGTCAGCCGCACCGACTGCCCGTCCAGCACGAACCGCTCGACGTAGGTCGCGTACTCCGGCCGGGTGTACAGACGCCAGCCGCCGGCGGCCCGGCGTAGCTCGAAGCCGTGCCCGGCGGCGGTGTATCCGGCGGCGATGTCGTCCAGCATCGGGCCGATCCGCTCGGGCGACTGCTCCAGCACCTGCGCCAGGATCAGCTCGCTGACCGGTTCGTCCACCACCAGCAGGATCGCCTCCAGCGCGCCCCGCAGTTCGACATCGTCCAGCACCGGCGCCGCCGGCTGCGGTGCGGCCGGGGTCCGCCGCCGGCCCCGCTTGCCCGCTACGGAATCCGCACCGCGCTCCCCCGCCGTCCCGTCGTTCATCCCCGCCCGGTCACCGGCGGCCGCCTCGGCGTCCACCGCCTCCCCCGCGGTCGAGATCTTGGAGGAGTGGGGCGCTTGGAGGGGCCGATCCCCTCCGGGATCTGTGGAGTCC
>NZ_SMKF01000178.1 GCF_004348325.1 Micromonospora sp. KC213
GCCCGCAGAGTGCCGCCGGCCACGCGCACCACCAGCCCGGAACGGACACACCGCCCAGGCTGAACCGTTCGGTGGAACAGGATGGAGATATCCGGACGCCGAAGACAGCCATGACGTTCCACCGAAAACGCCGGAGGGCCAAGAACCCGGCATTCGCCCCAGACGCGCCGCAACGGTGTCGGGCCGAAGCCATCGGGCGCGGCGCCAGGCGGCCGGGCGTCAGGCGGCGGGCCAGTCCTGGGAGGAAGCCAGACGCGGCGAGGCCGCCCCGGGCGGGGCGGCCTCGAGCCAGGAGAGGAATCCGGTGACCGTGGAACGTGCCATGGCGATCTCGACCGGCGCGTGGTGACTGGTACAGCGCAGGATGATCCAGTCAGCGGGCATGGAGAGCTGCTCCTGTCCCTCGGGCAGCCGCCGCCGTTCCACGACGAGCTCCTTGCGGGAGAGCACCCGCTTGGGTCGGAGCGCGAAGCTGAACATCCGATACCACCGGAGCTCGTCGCCGATGAAGCGGCCGAAGCCGGGAGACCAGCCGCGACCGTCCAGGACCGTGGTGACCCGGACGCTGAGCCGGATGATGCCTCCAGTCCGGGTGAACACGGCCCGCCGGATGAAAAGGATCACGAGCGCGGCGAGCAGCGCCGCGATGCCGATTCCGATCCCTTCCACGATCTCCATCGGCGGGCCGGCTCTCAGCGGGCCGGGGTGGCGCTCTCGGCCAGGACGGTGACGCCCTCGCCGGTCACCGACAGGAAACCGCCGGCGATGTCGTAGGCGATCTGCTCACCACCGGCCCGCTTGATGCGAACCTGGCTGGGCTCCGCGAGTTGGCCGAGCAGGGGCGCGTGTCCCGCAAGCACACCCAGCTCACCCTCGGTCGTCCGCGCGACGACCATCTCGGCCTCGCCGGACCAGACCTTCTCCTCGACGGCTACGAGCTCGACGTGAAGCTGCTGTGCCACGCTGTCTCCTTGCTGCGGCGGCGGATTGTCGAAAGTCTAGTCCCGGGCCCGGGGCCTCCCCAACGCGGGTGGCGAGACCCGCGCCACTGCGGGCGCGACACGCCGTGGCCAGGCCACCGCCTCCGGTTCCCGCGCACCCGGCGCGGCGGATCACTTGTTCCGGTTGCGGAACTCCGGGTGCTCGAGCAGGAAGGCGTCGAGCTGCTCGTTCTTCAAGGCCGTGAAGAAGTCGTCCGCAGCGGGCAGGAAGCGCTCCCCCCGGTATGCCGCGCCCGTGCCGATCCCCTCACCGGGCAACTTGATCAGCTCGACGTTCTCCGGCCGGACGTCCTTGAGCGCCAGGGCGAAGTCGACGACGCTGTTGCCGCGGCCGTTGAAGGTCAACGACTGGCCGGCCGCGCGGACCACCCGGTCCAGCTTGATCGGGTTGGTCACCACGTCGGCGCTGACCGCCTGCTTGGCCATCGCCTTGATGAACTGCTGCTGGTGACGCTGGCGACCGTAGTCGCCGTCCGGGACACCGTTCTTCGGGTACCGCTGCCGGACGTAGTCCAGCGCCTGCCAGCCGCTGAGGTGTTGGGTGCCCTTCTTGTACTCCGCCTGCGGGCCGATGTAGCCCTCGCCGTACGGGTTGCCCTTGCGGTGCGTGCCGTCCGGCTCCCGGTGCTCGGACTTCACGTCTCGCTCGATGTACATCGTGACGCCACCCATGGCGTCGACGATCTTCTGGAACCCGGTGAAGTTGATGATCGCGCCAGCGTCGAACCGCTCGATCCCGATCACCTGCTGCACCGTCTTGGCGAGCAACTCGAACCCCTGCACGGCGCTCGGGTTCTGCCCCTGCACGGCGCTGCCGTGCGACATGGCGCCGTTGAGCTTGCCGCGGCCACCGGGGTAGTTGGCCTTGTCGAATTTCGGGATGTCGACGACGAGGTCGCGCGGCATCGAGAACAGGTAGGCCCGGTCCAGCGTCGAGGGCACGTGCAGCACCATGATCGAATCGGCCAGCGGCGGCTGCTTCGGGTTGCGTGGGTCGATACCGACCAGCAGGATGTTGAGCGGGCCCTTGATGTCGCTCTTGCGTTCCTGTGCCCCGGCAGCCTGGTCGCCGAAGAGGTCAGCCTTGCCGACCGCGCCCTCGTAGCGGGCGAGCAGCGCCTCGTAGCCGACCAGCACGGCGCCGCTGAGCAGCATCAGCACGGCACCGAAGACCGTGCAGACCCGCGCCCACCGCGGCACGCCCGCCCAGCGGGACGGCCTGCGCCGCCCCTTCTTGCCGGCCTTACCCACGGGGATCTCCATTCGTCGTCACGCCCATGACTGTGAAGACGGGCGGACGCGGCCGAGAAGTTGCTGCGAATCGACGCCCATTCGCGAGCGTCGCGCTGAAAACGGTACCGCGCTGCGGCGGGAATCGCTCGCCCCTGGGACGGGCACCGGCGCGAGAGCGGGGAACAGCCGCGAAGGCCACCCCGGCTCTCGCCGAGGTGGCCTTCGCGGATCCGGTGGAGGTATCAGCCCTCCGCCATCAGCTCCTTGGCCTTCTTCTCCAGGTCGTCCAGCCCACCGCACATGAAGAACGCCTGCTCGGGGAAGTGGTCGTACTCGCCCTCGCTGATCTTCTTGAACGCCTCGATGGTCTCGGCGATCGGCACCGTCGAGCCCGGCACGCCGGTGAACTGCTCGGCGGCGTAGGTGTTCTGCGACAGGAAGCGCTCGATCCGCCGGGCCCGGGCCACGGTGATCTTGTCTTCCTCGGAGAGCTCCTCGATGCCGAGGATGGCGATGATGTCCTGCAGGTCCTTGTACTTCTGCAGGATCCGCTTCACCTCGGTGGCCACCGCGAAGTGCTCCGGGCCGACGAACTCCGGGGCGAGGATCCGGGACGAGGACGCCAGCGGGTCCACCGCCGGGTAGATGCCCTTGTCGGAGATCGACCGCTCCAGGTTCGTGGTCGCGTCCAGGTGGGCGAACGTGGTGGCCGGCGCCGGGTCGGTGTAGTCGTCGGCGGGCACGTAGATCGCCTGCATCGAGGTGATGGCCTGGCCCCGGACGGAGGTGATCCGCTCCTGGAGCTCGCCCATCTCGTCGGCCAGGGTCGGCTGGTAGCCCACGGCGCTCGGCATCCGGCCGAGCAGCGTGGAGACCTCGGAACCGGCCTGCGTAAAGCGGAAGATGTTGTCGATGAAGAGCAGCACCTCCTGCTTCTTCACGTCACGGAAGTACTCCGCCATGGTCAGCGCGGACAGCGCGACCCGCAGCCGGGTACCCGGCGGCTCGTCCATCTGGCCGTAGACCAGCGCGGTCTTGTCGATGACGCCGGACTCGGTCATCTCGGCGATGAGGTCGTTGCCCTCACGGGTGCGCTCCCCCACCCCGGCGAAGACCGAGGTGCCACCGAAGTTTCGGGCCACCCGGGTGATCATCTCCTGGATGAGCACCGTCTTGCCCACGCCGGCACCGCCGAACAGGCCGATCTTGCCGCCCTTGACGTACGGGGCGAGCAGGTCGATGACCTTGATGCCGGTCTCCAGCATCTCGGTCTTCGGCTCCAGGTCCGCGAAGGCCGGGGCCTTGCGGTGGATACCCCAGTGGTCGTCGGGCTGGAGCGTCTCGCCCTCGGTGAGGTTGAGGCACTCGCCGATCGCGTTGAAGACGTGGCCCTTCACCGCGTCGCCCACCGGCACGGTGATCGGCGAGCCGGTGTCGCGGACCTCGGCGCCACGGACCAGGCCGTCGGTCGGCTGCATCGAAATGGCGCGGATCATGTTGTCGCCCAGGTGCTGGGCGACCTCCAGGGTCAGCGTCTTCTCTCCGCCGGAGAGCGTCACATCGACGTGCAGGGCGTTGAACAGGGCCGGCATGGCGTCGCGCGGGAACTCGGCGTCGACGACCGGGCCGATGACCCGGACCACGCGACCCGCGGCCGTCTTGGTCTCAGCTGGTCCACCAGCAACTGCGGATACAGTCATCACACTTCACTTCCCGACGCGGCCAGCGCGTTCGCGCCGCCGACGATCTCGCTGATCTCCTGGGTGATCCCGGCCTGCCGGGCCGAGTTCATCTCACGCGTGTACTTCTCGATCATCTCTTCGGCGTTGTCGGTGGCGCTCTTCATCGCCCGCCGCCGGGCCGCCGACTCGCTCGCCGCCGACTCCAACAACGCCGCGTAGATCCGCGTGTTGATGTACTTCGGCAGCAGCGCGTCGAGCAGCGCCTCCGCCTCCGGCTCGAACTCGTACGCCGGGAGCGCGCCCTCGGACCGGGGCCGGTCCTCGACCTGCATCGGGCCGATGACCTTCGCCACCGGGATCTGCGTCATCAGGGACTTGAACTCGGTGTAGACGATGTGCAGCTCGTCGATACCGCGCGTCCCGTCCGGCCCGGGGTCGCCGTCGACGTCGTCCGCCCCGGCGGAGAACGCCGTGATCAGCGTCTCCCCGACGGTACGGGCGTCGGCGAACGTCGGCTGCTCCGAGAAGCCCGTCCAGTTCGCCTCGATCGGCCGGTCCCGGAACCGGAAGAAGCTCACGCCCTTGCGGCCGATGACGTAGAGCACGGGCTCCTTGCCGTCGGCGCGCAGCCGGGCGATCAGCGACTCCGCGGTCTTGATGGCGTTCGAGCTGTAACCGCCGGCCAGACCACGGTCGGCGGTTACCAGCAGGACACCGGCCCGGCGTACCCGCTCACGCGGGGTCAGCAGCGGGTGGTCGATCCGCGCGTTGGAGGCCAGCGCCGTGAGCACGCCGGTGATGGCCTGGGCGTACGGCAGGGACGCCTCCACCCGGGCCTGGGCCTTGGCGATCCGGCTCGTCGCCACGAGCTCCATCGCCTTGGTGATCTTCTTCATCCCCTTCGCCGAGCGAATGCGTTGACGAAGAACGCGTACCTGGGCCGCCATCGGTCAGCCCTACTGCTTCTCGGCGGTGTCGGTGTAACGGGTCACCGTCTCGCGGTTCTCCGCACCCTCCAGCGGCTTGGCCGGGGCCTCGTTGATCCGCCGCTCGTCCTCCTTGCCGAGGAAGACCTGCTTGAACTCGGTGATCGCCGAGTTCAACGAGCCGATGATCTCGTCGTTCCACTGGTTGTCGGCGATGCCGGCCAGGACACCCTCGTGCTTGTGCCGCAGGTACTGCAGGAACTCCGACTCGAAGCGGCGGATCTCGCCCACCGGGATGTCGTCGAGCTTGCCCTCGGTGCCGGCCCAGACGGAGACGACCTGCTCCTGCACCGGGTACGGCGAGTAGTTCGGCTGCTTGAGCAGCTCGACCAGGCGGGCACCGCGCTCCAGCTGGGCCCGGGAGGCCCGGTCCAGGTCGGAGGCGAAGGCGGCGAACGCCTCCAGCTCGCGGTACTGGGCCAGGTTGAGCCGCAGCGAACCGGCGACCTTCTTCATCGGCTTCACCTGCGCGGCGCCACCGACGCGGGAGACCGAGGTGCCGACGTTGATGGCCGGCCGGACGCCCTGGTTGAACAGGTCGGTCTCCAGGAAGATCTGGCCGTCGGTGATGGAGATGACGTTGGTCGGGATGAAGGCCGAGATGTCGTTGGCCTTCGTCTCGATGATCGGCAGTCCGGTCATCGAGCCGCCACCCATCGCGTCGGAGAGCTTGGCGCAGCGCTCCAGCAGCCGGGAATGCAGGTAGAAGACGTCACCCGGGTACGCCTCGCGGCCCGGCGGGCGGCGCAGCAGCAGCGACACGGCCCGGTACGCCTCGGCCTGCTTGCTCAGGTCGTCGAAGACGATCAGGACGTGCTTGCCGCCGTACATCCAGTGCTGGCCGATGGACGAGCCGGTGTACGGGGCGAGGTACTTGAAGCCGGCCGGGTCCGAGGCCGGGGAGGCGACGATGGTGGTGTACTCCATCGCGCCCGCCTCCTCCAGGACGCCCTTGATCGAGGCGATCGTGGAGGCCTTCTGGCCGATGGCGACGTAGATGCAGCGGACCTGCTTCTTCGGGTCGCCGGAGCGCCAGTTGTCCCGCTGGTTGAGGATGGTGTCCAGAGCGACCGTGGTCTTGCCGGTCTTCCGGTCACCGATGATCAGCTGACGCTGGCCCCGGCCGATCGGGGTCATCGCGTCGATGGCCTTGATACCGGTCTGCAGCGGCTCGTCGACCGACTGCCGGGCCATCACGTTCGGAGCCTGGAGCTCCAGCTCGCGGAAGCCCTCGTTGGCGATGTCACCGAGCCCGTCGATCGGCTGGGCGAGCGCGTTGACCACGCGGCCGAGGAAGGCGTCGCCGACCGGCACGGAGAGCACCCGGCCGGTGCGCTTGACGCGCTGCCCCTCCTCCAGCTTCGCGGAGTCACCGAGAACGACGACACCGATCTCCCGGACGTCGAGGTTCAGGGCGACACCCAGGGTGCCGTCCTCGAACTCCAGGAGCTCGTTGGTCATGGTCGAGGGCAGGCCCTCGACGTGGGCGATTCCGTCACCGGTGTCGGCGACGGTGCCGACCTCCTCGCGGGAGACGTCGGCCGTGTAGGAGGAGACGTAGCGCTCCAGGGCGCCGCGGATCTCCTCCGTCGAGATGGTCAGCTCGGCCATCCTCTGCTTCCTTAAGTATCAGGGGCCCGGGATACCTAGTACCGACCGGTCCGAATGGCGTCGATCAAAGGGCTGCGAGGACGCTGGTCAGCGCTTCGCGAGCGCGTTGCGGGTCTCGTTGAGGCGGCGCAGGACGGTGCCGTCGTACAGGTCGGAGCCGACCCGCACGCTCACTCCACCGAGCACCTCCGGGTCCACCGTCTGCTTGACGGAGACCTCCCGACCGTACATTGCGGAGAGGCGGGCACCCAGGCGTCGCTCCTCCTCGTCGGTCAGCGGAGCGGCCACGGTCACGTACGCGACCTGCCGGTCCCGCCGCTCGGCGGCCATCTCGACCAGTCGGGTGAGCGACCCCGTGAAGGAGCGTCCCCCGAATCCGGCGAGCGCCACCCCGACGAGGTAACCCGTTACCGGCCGGGCCTTACCGGCGAGCAACTGGTCGACCAGGCCGGCCCGCCGCGCGACCGGGGCGGCCGGATCGGACAGTGCGTTGGACAACTCCGGGGAGCCGGCGACGACCTGCCCGAAGCGGAACAGCTCGTCCTCGACCTCGCCCAGCTCGCCGGCCTTGTCGCTGCCGGCGAGCAACGCCTCCACGCCGAGCCGCTCGACGCCGTCGAGCAACTCCGACGGCGCCGACCACCGGCCGGTGACCAGCGCGACGAGCAGGTCGAGCGCGTCGGTACCGATCCGGCCGCGCAGCATGTCGCCGAGCAGGCCGGACCGGTCGGTACCCGAACGGGCCGGGTCGGAGAGCGCCCGGCGCAGCCGCGGCTCGCGCCGCAGCAGAGCGGCGACGGAGAGAAGGTCGTCGGCGGTGGCGGCCACCGCCGACGGCTCCGCGCCGCGGACGTACGCGTCGAGGCGCTCGGCCGCGACCTTGTACGACTCCCGGCTGGCGGCCTGCATCAGCGGGCCCCCGCGCTCTCGAGGCCGCTGAGGAACCGGTCCACGGTGCCCTTGCGACGAGCCTCGTCGGCGAGCGACTCACCGACGATCTTGCTGGCCAGGTCCACCGCGAGCGTGCCGACCTCGGTACGCAGCTCGCGCACGATGGTGGCCCGCTCGGCGGCGAGCTGCTCCTTGCCGGCCGCGATGATCCGGTCGGACTCCTCCCGCGCCTTGGCGAGGATGTCCTGGCGGATGCCCTCGGCGTCGGAGCGGGCGTCGTCGCGGATCTTCGCGGCCTCGGTACGGACCTCGGCGAGCTGCGCACGGTACTGCTCGAGCAGCTGGTTCGCCTCGGCCTGGGCCGCCTCGGCGCGCTTGAGGCCGCCCTCGATCGCGTCGACCCGCGCCTGGTACATCGCCTCCATGCGCGGCATGACGAACTTCAGCAGAACGATGACGAGCAGGATGAAGGAGATGGACCCGATGACCATCTCCTGCCAGATCGGCAGGATCGGGTTGTGGCCTTCGGCGGCGAGATACATGTCGGACCTCCGGGTCGGGAGAGCTCGCGTCAGTTGACGGCGAAGGCGAGCACCAGGCCGAAGAGGGCGAGCGCCTCGACCAGGGCGAAGCCCAGCACCAGCCAGGTGCGGTTGTAACCGGCGGACTCGGGCTGGCGGGCGCTCGACTGGATGTAGGCCGCGAAGACCAGGGCGACGCCGATACCGGGGCCGATGGCGGCGAGGCCGTAGCCGATGGTGTTGACGTTACCGTTGATGGCGGCGAGAACGTCCATTGCGGGTATTCCTCCTAGTTCACACGTGAGGTCTCACGTGTACGCGGTTCGGTACCAGAAGCTTGGTCGGGCCGGGTGACCCGCCGAGCCCGATCAGTGGTCGTCGGCCAGCGAGGTGCCGATGTAGTTGGCGCTCAACGTGACGAAGACGTACGCCTGCAGCACCGCGACCAGCGCCTCGAAGAAGGTCATCACGATCGCCATCGCGAAGGAGAAGACCGAGGTCGCCTGGACGAAGATGCTGTCCGAGGAGAGCATCACGAAGCCGCCGATGGTGAAGACCAGCAGGAGCAGGTGCCCGGCGAACAGGTTGGCGAAGAGCCGCAGCGCCAGGGTGACCGGCCGGACGACGAAGTTCTGCAGGAACTCGATCGGAATCAGCAGGAAGTGCATCGGCCACGGCACACCGGGCAGGATCAGGCTCTTCTTGAGGTAGCCGCCGAGGCCGTGCTTGCGGACGCCGATGTAGTTGTACATCGCGTAGGAGATGGCCGCGAGCACGATCGGGAACGCGATGTGCGAGTTCGGGGAGATCTGCAGGCCGGGCACGATGGCGAAGAGGTTGGTCAGCAGGATGAAGCTGAACAGCACGGTGAAGTAGGGCGCGAAGCGGATGCCCGCGTTGCCCATCTGCTCCCGGGCGATGTTGTCCCGCACCAGGCCGTAGACCGACTCGGCGGCCCACTGGGCCTTGCCCGGCACCAGCTTGGGGTTCCGGTAGGCCAGCATGAAGAAGATGATCAGCAGCGCGACCGCGAGCCAGACCATGATGCCGAACTTGGTGACCCAGGGGCCGGCCACATGGGGCGGGTAGAAATCAGCGACCCTGGGGGGCCAGGGGAGCCCCTGGGCGACGACCAGCTGTCCGCTCACCGTGTCATCCTCCGCACTCGACAGACCCGCGCGTGCTGGCACTCAAGCACTGAGCCTCTTCATGATCAGGTAGATCGCTCCGGCTGCGCCGAGCATCATGCCGATGGCGACCCCGATGCCGGTTCGCAGATCGAAGAACCGCTCCGCCAACCACCCGAGGAAACCCCACGCCACGATGCCGGCGAGCAGGTAGCCCAGGACGGCACCGGCCACTCCCTCCGACGAGGGCTCGTCGGGTTTGCGGGTGTGGGGGTCATCGGCCATGACGTGGCGAACAATATCAGCAGGGGCGCGTGGGAGTGTGCGGCACCCCCCACACTGCGGACAGCGTGCGGGCCGTGCGGCATCGGAGCAATCGACGCTCAGGTTACTCCCCACCGGCCACCCACAACAGCCCGACGTACCGGCGGAAACGCTCAGCCGTCAGACCGACCGTGGGTCGGCAGTGGCGACCGCAAAGCCCAGGTCAGATGGGCCCCGGTCCAGACCACCACCGCCGCGATCACGGCCACCCCCAGATCCGGCAGGCCGGCCCAGCCGGTCGCCGCGACGGCGGACAGCACCACCCCGAGGAACACGATCTTGGTGGCGTAGGTGACCAGCCCGACGGACATGATTAACCGAGGATTCACCGCGTCGGCCCAGGCCACCGAAAGCCCGGAGATCAGGTAGCTCACCACGACCAGCCCGATCCCGGCGGCCACGCCGGCCGCGCCGGTGGGCCCGCGCAGCACCGCCGCCGCCGGCACCGCGACCACGGCCAGCACCGCGCACGCCGCCAGCGGCAGCCGCAGGTACGGCAACCGGGCCCGGATCGCCCCCGGCTCCCCCGCCCGTGGCGCGCTCATCGGGCGTACGCCGGGAAGGCGGCCACCAGCTCGGCGACCTCGCCGGCGACCCCGGCGAGCCGGTCGGCGCCCCCGGGTTTCGCCGGGTCGGTGCGTACCGCACGGGCGATCAGCGCGGCGACCTGCCGCATCTGCCCCTCCCGCATGCCCTGGGTGGTGACGCTCGGGGTGCCCACCCGGATCCCGGAGGCGACCGCCGGCGGCTGCGGGTCGTACGGGATGGCGTTCTTGTTCAGGGTGATGCCCACGGCGTCGCAGCGGGCCTCGGCGTCGGCGCCGCTGACCCCGGCCTCGCGCAGGTCGACCAGGGCCAGGTGGGTGTCGGTGCCGCCGGAGACCGGCCGCATCCCCTCGGCGGCGAGACCGGCCGCGAGCGCCCGGGCGTTGGCGACCACCTGCGCCGCGTACGCCCGGTACTCGGGCTGCCCGGCCTCGCGCAACGCGACCGCCTTGGCCGCGACGGCGTGCATCAGCGGGCCGCCCTGGGTGAACAGGAAGACCGCCTTGTCGATCCGCGCGGCCAGCGACTCGCGGCACAGGATCATCCCGCCGCGGGGCCCGCGCAGCACCTTGTGGGTGGTGAGGCAGACGACGTCGGCATAGGGCACCGGGGACGGGATCACCCCGCCGGCCACCAGGCCGGCGAAGTGCGCGGCGTCCACCATCAGGTACGCCCCGACCTCGTCGGCGACCGCCCGGAACCGGGCGAAGTCGATCAGGCGCGGGTACGCGGTCGCGCCACAAATGATCATTTTCGGGCGGTGGGCCAACGCGAGGTCCCGCACCTCGTCGTAGTCGATCAGCTCGGTGTCCCGCCGGACGGTGTACCCGACGGTGTGGAACCACTTCCCGGAGAAGTTCACCCGGCTGCCGTGGGTGAGGTGCCCGCCGTGCGGCAGCTCCATGGCCAGCACGGTGTCCCCGGGCTGGACCAGGGCGGCGTACGCGGCCAGGTTGGCGTTGGCCCCCGAGTGCGGCTGGAGGTTGGCGTGCTCGGCGCCGAACAGCTCCTTCGCCCGGGCGATGCCGATCTCCTCGGCCCGGTCCACCTCGGCGCAGCCGCCGTAGTAACGCCGGCCCGGATAACCCTCGGCGTACTTGTTGGTCAGCGTCGAACCGAGCGCCGCGAGCACCGCCGGGGAGGTGAGGTTCTCGCTGGCGATCAGTTGCAGGCCGCTGCGCAGCCGGTCCAGCTCCCCGAGCACCACCCCGGCGATCTCCGGGTCGACGGCGCTGAGCTGCTCGAAGTCCGGCCCCCAGAAGCTGTCTCTCGCGTTGTCCACAACGAGGCAGTCTACGGAGCCGCACACCGGGAGCCGTGCGATGCCTCGTCACCGGTGGGCTGGGCTGCTGCGGGCCGAGCTGCGACGGTCGGGTCGGGCCTGGCTGGAGATGCCGGCTCTGCCCGTGGCAGAAGCTCTTGGTGTGATCGGGCCACGCTGATTGGGTTGGCCGATGCAGCGCATGGAGATCCTGGTCCTCGGCGGCACGGCCTGGCTGGGGCGTGAGGTGTCCCGGCAGGCCCTCGATCGCGGCCATCGCGTGACGTGCCTGGCTCGTGGCGACAGTGGGCCCGTGGCGGAAGGCGCGCGGCTGGTGGCCGCGGACCGGCGCGACGTGGCCGCGTACGCGTCCCTGTCCGGAGGGGAGTGGGACGCGGTACTCGAGGTGTCCTGGCAACCCGGCTTCGTACGCGAGGCGGTTGCCGCCCTGGGCGCGCGGGCACGGCACTGGATCTACGTCTCCTCGGTCAGCGCGTACGCCTCCCACGACACGCCCGGCGCGGACGAGTCCGCCGCCCTGCTGCCCGCCACCGACCAGGACGAGGTCGACCGGGACCGGTACGGCGAGGCCAAGTCCGCCTGCGAGACGATCACCCGGACGGCCCTGGCCGACCGTCTCCTCATCGCACGCGCCGGACTCATCGGCGGGCCCGGCGACCACAGCGGCCGCTCCGGCTACTGGGTCGCCCGCGCCGCCCGCGCCCCCCGGGCCCCGCTGCTCGTCCCCGACAC
>NZ_SMKF01000179.1 GCF_004348325.1 Micromonospora sp. KC213
GCACCCCGCCCGCCCCGCCGGCCGTGAAGCTCGACGGCCCGTACGACGAGGCCCGCGGGACGCGGCTGATCGAGAACCTTCGAGCCGAGCTGGCCGCCGAGAAGGCGAAGCGCCAGGCCGCGCCGGGCGACGACGTGAAGGCCCAGATCGACGCCCTCGCGGCCGAGCTGGCGCAGACCCGCGCCGCCGCGCTCGAAGCCTCGAAAAAGGCCGCCATCGCCGAGGCGAAGGTCCCGGCGCACCTGACGGGCTACGTCACCGGCTCGACGGCCGAGGAGATCGCCGCGAGTGCCGCGAAGGTCGCCGCCGACTTCGCCGCGGGTCAGCCCCCGGCCGAGGACCCGCTTCCGGGTCTGCCGAGGCCGGCGCTCACCCCGGGCCGCGCGCCGAACGACGCGACCCCCGCTTTCGACCCCGTCGCGACCGCCCGAGCGGCGCGCGGTTACTGACCCCTGAGAGGTAGCAATGCCGCACAGTTTCGTAATCCCCGAGCAGGTGCTTTCCACCGCGATCGCGCTGGTTCGCGATGATCTGATGCTCGCCGCGACCGTGAACCGCGATTACGAAGACGCCTTCGGCGGTGGCAAGGGCACCGTCGTGAACGTCCGGACCCCCAACACCCTGAAGGCCCGCCGCCGGGCGATGACCGCCGACGGTACCGCGATCGTGACCGACACGATCAGCGAGTCGACCGTCCCGGTCGAGATGACCCAGCACGTCTACAGCGCGGTTGACGTGTCCGACCTTCAGATGCGGATGGACATCGCCAACTTCACCCGGCAGGTCACCGTTCCGCAGGTCCGCGGCATCGTCGAGGACCTGGAAAACCTCGTGACCGAGACCATGCAGGCCGTCCCCGAGACCCTGACCATCACGTACGACCCGGCGAAGCCGCAGCTCACCTTCACCAAGGCCCGAAAGGCGCTGCGGGACCTGGGCTTGCCGAGCGACGGCCTGTGGGCCGCCGTCGGTACTGGCGTGTACGCCGAGCTGGTCGACGCGAGCGCCCTCACCGACGTGTCGCAGTCGGGGTCGACCGAGGCTCTTCGTAACGCCAACGTCGGCCGGGTCCGTGGCTTCATGACCATGGAAAACAACAGGCTCGAAGACGACGAGATCATCTTCTACGGCCGCGATGCCTTCACTCTGGCGATCCGCGCCCCGTTCCCGCCGGACGGTGCCGCCTTCTCGGCGTCCGAGTCTGCGAACGGCTTCGCACTGACCTGGGTCAAGGACTACGACTCGAACGTCCTGAAGGACCGGTCGATCTTCCAGACCTACGCCGGGTGCAAGGCCATGCCGGTCAAGCGCCTCGCCAAGGACGGCTCAACCTCGCTGGTCACCCCGGCGATTCGGGTCCTGACCTCGACCGTCCCGGCCTGATCGGAGTACCCCCGTGAGCCTGCCCCCGCTCGCCCCGGTCGCTGAGTTGGAGCGGCGGCTAGGGCTGGCCCCGGGCACGCTGGCCGGTACCGACCTCGTCCGGGCGGGGGTGGCACTCGAAGACGCGAGCGCCCTCGTCCGCGCCGAGGCCGGTACCGACTGGGTCGCCGAGGACGGCGTCACGATCACGGCCCCGCCCGTGGTCGCCACCGTCGTCCTCGCGGCGGCCCTGCGTGCCTACCGCAACCCCGACGGCTACTCGGGCGAGTCCGTCGGCGACTACGCCTACCAGTACGCCCGCGAGGCGACGTCGATGTACCTCACTGCCGCGGAAGTGACGATCGTCCAGCGGGCCGCCGGCAAGCTAGCCGGCTCGGGCGTTTACACAGTCCGTACGCCGTCGGCGTACGCCGGCCCGCCGGCTGCGGACCCGTTCCCGGCGGTGACGGCGTGAGATTCCCCGACCCCGTGACCGTGCTGCGCCAGACGACCGCCGACGCCTACGGCAACCCAGGGTCAGGCCCTCACGTGCCGGTCGGCGAGGCGGCCGGATTCCTGACTGGCGACGCGGTCTTCCTGCCTGCCGGTGCGGACGTACAACGCGGCGACCGGCTGGCGATCCGCGCCGACACGTACGATGTCGAGGGCGACCCTCGCCGGCTGCGGTCGCCGTCGCGCGAGGTCATGACCCGGGTGTCGGTCCGGCTGCGACGGAGGTAACCATGGCAAACGCCCGTATCCGGCTCGATCACAAGGGCATTGCCGAGATTCTGAAGTCGGCAGGGTTCGCCGCCGCCATGGCGGAGAAAGCCGAGGAGGTCGCAGCACACGTACACGCCCATCACTCGATCCGGCGGCACGGAATGCCAGTCGAGACCGGCCCCTTCGAGACCGACCGCGCGACACAGTCGGTCACCATCGCGCACCCCGGCGGCCTCGGCGTACAAGGGAAGTACGGCGTCCTGACGCAGGCCGCGACCGCCGCCGGCCTCGAAGTGACAGCCGAGACCGAGCGGGCGAAGATGCGCAAGCGCGCCGAGACCCGCCGCCAGCGCCAGAGCGAGACGGCAGAACAGCGCGAGCGCCGTCTAGCAGTCGCCCGGCACCGCCGCGAGCTGGCCCGGCTGCGCCAGCGGGATCGGTGGTCGTTGTGACCCGCGCTCCGATCCGCTTCGCCGACCCGCGCGCCGCAACGCTGGCCGTACTGCGGGCCCTGCGCCCGGACGTGCGCTTCGGGACGTTGCGCCTCGAAGACTTCCCCGAGGGCGACGTCCCGGCCCTGCCGTACGGCCTGGTCGCATCGGACGGTCTCTTCGTCCGGCTGCGCGCGACCGCGACCGCCTCGGTCCGCGTGGCCGTCTGGGCCGAGGAGGACGCCGCCGGTTACGACCTCGCCGACGAGCTACACGCCACGCTCCTCGCGTACGAGGGCGGCCCGAACCTCTTCGGCTTCCTGGCGCAGACCGGCCCCCTCCCCACGGACGACCCGGACACGGGACGGCCGATGACCTACTTCACCGTTCGCGCCCGGCTGCGCCCGCGCGAGTAAGGAGAGCGCCATGGCTGGCGACAGCACGAACGTCAATCAGTGGACGGACGCGGACGTTTACACGGCCGACCCGAACACCGCCGGACCGACCGACCTCACGACCGCATGGGGCGCGGGCTGGTCCGCCGCCGGCCTCCTCGACGGCGACGAGGGCTTCACCGAGGAGCGCGAAGGCGACACTAACGAAAAGTACGCCTGGGGCGGAAAGCTCGTGAAGGTCGTCAAGTCGAAGCACAAGCGGACGATCAGCTTCGTTGCGATGGAAGACAACCCCGTTGTCTTCGAGCTGGTCAACCCCGGTAGTACGCGCACGACCGACGGCGTCACCGGCATCACGACCGCAACCGTGAAGGTCCCGCAGACCGTCGAGATCGGTATCGGGTTCGAGGTCCGCGAGGGTACGAAGGTGAAGCGCCGGATCGTGAAGCGCGCGGTCGCCGAGGTCGACGGCGAGACGAAGGAAAGCGAGACCGAGCCGACCGTCTACACGATCAAGGTCACGATCTACCCCGAGGCCGACGGCACTCTCTACACCGAAATTTCCGGCGACACCGCGCCGTGATGCACTGAACGATCAGCACTACTCGGGCCCCGGGACCGCCGCGCGGACGGTCTCGGGGCCCTCCCTTTCCGCGCCATCCGCGCCGCACTCCCGAAGGAGCCCCCCAATGTCTGGTACCCGTCCGTCCCCGGCCCGCGCCGCTCGCGCCGAGGCCGCCGGCAAGGTCGCACAGTTCGTGTTCGACGGCGAGACCTACACCATTGCCCCCTCGGCGGACTGGGACCTCGACGTTCTCGACCGCTTCGAAGACGGCCGCGTCCTGGGCGCGGTGACCCTGGTCCTCGGCCCCGAGCAGATGAAGCGCTTCCGCTCGAAGCCGCGCACGATCGGCGACCTGAACGCCCTCTTCGACGAGGCCCAGCGGGCCGCAGGGATCGCGGGAAACTAATCGCGCTCGCCCGGGTCCTTGCCCAGCACTACGCCGCCGTAGAGGCCGATCTTCAGCGCTTCTACGGCGTCGCCCTCGGGGACCTGTGGACGGGCGCGCTCTCGCTGCGCCGACTGTGCGCGCTGGTCTCGAACCTGCCGCCCGGCTCGGCGACCTGGGCCGCCGAGAGCGGCCTTCCTGTCGGCACGACGCCGGCAGACGTCCTCCTCGCCGACGTCTATCACGCGCTTACCGGCCAGCCGCATCCTCTGCGCCCGAAGCCCTCGGCCGAGGCCGAGAAGGCCGCCGCGGTGACCCGTCACGAACACCTCGCCGCGCGGCTGCGTGCCCAGCGCGCCCGGCTGGCCCAGCACCGAGAGGAGGCCCCGCATGTCGAACGTGGGTTACGCGACGTTGCAGGTAATGCCGTCGCTGAAGAACCTTCACCGGCACCTGACGCGGGAAGCCACCCCCGCACTCAATAAGTGGGCGAAGGAGGCCGGCGCAGCGATCGGCGACACGATCGCCGCCGAGACGTCCGCCGGTCTGTCCCGCTCGATCAGCGACGCGATTCGCGAGGGCGGCGAGGACGGGGCCGCGCGCGTAACGATCGTCGTCGCCGACCAGGCGGCCGAGGGTGCCCGCCGGGGCGTCCGTGACGGTCTCGCCGACGGTGCCGAGGAGGGCACCCGCCGGATGCGGACCCGCCTCCTCGGCGCGGTTCGCGACGCGATGCGCGGTGGCTTCCGGCTGGGCTTCCGCGAGATGTTCGCCGGCTCGCAGTCACAAGGCGACCGGATGCGTCGGTCGCTGGGTCTGGGCATCGCCGCAGGCTTTATCGAGGGTGGGCGGGACGGTTTCCGGGCGCTCTCTGCGGGCGTCCGAAGCTTCATCTCTAACGCGAATGACGCGCTCGCCGGAATGGCGAAGACCGCGCTTGCTGGTGTCACGACCGTACTTCAGGGAGCAGGCACGACCGTAGCAACGGGCGGTTTGAATCTCCTCCTCGGTGCACTCCTCGCGGTCGCCGCTGCGATTCCCATCGTGGCAACCGGATTCGTCGCTCTCGCCCCGGCCGTGCTCTTGGCTGGCGGTCTCTTCGGGTCGTTCTTTACGGTCCTGGCCGGCGGTACCGCGTCGATCGGTGTAACCACCCTCGCCTTCCGCGGCCTGGGCGACGCCTTCTCCGAAGTGATGGAAAAGGGAAAGGCAACGGATGAGACGCTGAAGCGGCTGTCGCCGAACGCTCGGAAGTTCGTCAAGGCGTTTCAGGGACTACGAAAGCCGCTGTCTGATCTGCGTAAGTTCGTGCAGGACAAAGTCTTTGCCGGCCTCGACGCCACCCTGAAGCGATTCGCTACGCGGTGGCTCCCCGCCCTAAAGCCGATGCTCGGCGATCTCGGTACCCGCTTTAACCGCTTCGGCAAGACGGTCCTAAACGCGCTCTCGCGGCCCGAGTTCATCAAGAACACCCAGGCCGCCGTAAAGGGCTTCGGTGACTTCCTCGACCGATTGGGGAAGGGCCTTGATCCTCTGATCGGGGCCTTCGGCAAGCTGGCGAAGGCGAGTGTTCCCTTCCTCGCTGCGCTCGGCGACGGCCTAGGCCGCACGTTCGAGAAGTTCGCCGCGTGGATCGCGCAGGCCGAGAAGTCCGGCGCGCTGGCGCAGTTCATGAAGGATGCCGCGCAAGCCCTGAAGGATATTTGGGCGATCGGCGGCCTCGTGATCGGCATCGGTAAGGAGCTGATCAACACCTTCTTCCCGTCCTCGAAGAAGGCGTCGGACTCATTCCTCGGCGGCGTGCGCGGCGCACTAAAGAGTGTGCGCGACTGGCTGGCGAACCCGGAGAACAAACAGAAGATCCAAGAGTTTATGGATAAGCTCGGCGAGCTAATCAGCAAGATCCAAAACGAATGGATTCCGCGCATTGCCGGGTGGGCAGGCAAAGTCGACGAATGGGTCCGAAAGGTCGAAGGCTGGGGCGCGACGCTGTCCGCGTGGAAGGACCGGGTCACCGGCATTTTCAACGCCGTAGCCGCGGTGGTCGGCCTGAAGATCGCCGCGATCCGTGGGTTTCTCAACTCGATAGAGATCACGGCGGCGCGGGTTATCGCTTTCTTCCTGCGGATGCGTGCGGGGGCCATGGCGCAGCTCGACCGCCTGGTCTCGGCTGCGCGAGACATTCCCCGGCGCATCCTCGGCGCACTGGCGGGCCTGCCCGGCCAGATGTTCAGTATCGGCGCGTCGATTGTGAGCGGCATGGTCCGCGGAATGCTCTCGCGCGTCGGCAACATCAGCGCGGCGGGTAGTCAGCTCGGTGCGGCGGCGATGAACGCCGCGAGACGGGCCCTCGACATCAACTCCCCGAGCCGAGTCTTTATGGAGATCGGCCGGTACACCGCCGACGGCATGGCCCTGGGCATCACCCAGGGCACCGGACGGGTGACGAAGGCAGTCGCCGACATGACCGCCGCGCCCGAGGCCCCGGCGAGCCGAACCACCGGCGGCACGACCGCCGCCGCGGGCGGCCCGTTGATCGGGAATCTCACGCTGGCCCCGTCTCGCGAGAGCGCACGCGATCAGCTCGAAGAAGTGACGTTCGCGCTGCGGCGCATCCGGCGAGGGGGCGTGTATGCGTGACGGAGAGTGGACGCTGAGCCTCCCAGGGGCCGAGGTCACCTGGGGGCCGGCGGACCTACCCATCGTCAACATGGCCGCTCCCGACCTCGGCGACGTCGGGATTACCGACGACGACACCGACCGCCCCCGGGAGGACGGCCGCGCCTTCGGCCAGGACTTCCGGGGCGGACGAACGATAACGGTCGAGCTGGGCGTCTTCGGCGACAGCGAGGCCGAGGCCCGAGCCACGCTCGCCGGTCTCGCGACGGCCTGGCGCGGCGACGCGGTCCGGCACACGCCCGGCGCGGTCGCCGAACTGCGCATGAGGCACGCCGGCCGCGAGCGGGTCGTTTACGGGCGGCCCCGACGCTTCGCCTCTGACGAGACCGAGATTCACGAGGGCGTGGCCGAGGTCGTCGCCGACTTCGCGGCGGTCGACGACGTCTTCTATGCCCCCGACGAGGACTCACGAACGGTCACGCTCGCCCCGCCGACTGGCGGCGGCCTGGTAGCACCCCTCGCCGCGCCACTGACGACCACCGCCACATCCGACCGCTCGGCGGGAATCACGGTCGGCGGCGAGCTGGGCGCGTGGCCGGTCCTGACGATTTACGGCCCGGTCACGAACCCGGTCGTCGAGGTCGTCGGTCAGTGGCGCTTCGAGCTGCGTACGACGCTCGCCTATGACCGCTCGGTCACGGTCGACACCCGCCCGTGGGCCCGCGTGATCCTCCTCGACGGCGGCGGGTCGCTGGCCGGCGCGGTGACGCGCAGCTCGCCTCGCCTCGCCGCGATGGCGCTCCCACCCGGCCCGTACGAGCTGGCCTTCCGAGGGATCGACGAGACCGGCACTTCTTACCTCCGCTTCGCCTGGCGCGAGGCGTACCCGACCCCGTAGGAGCGTGTAAACGATGGCGTTCGACCCTGTCCCGTGGTTCGTGGGCGGTGGTGCCGAGCACTCCCCCGAGGTCGCCCGGATGGTCGCCTATACGGCCTTCCGCGGCAACGAAGGCACGATGGGCCCGGCCGACCTGGGCGTGAGGGCTCTCGCGGTGCCGGGTACGTCGGTCCGGGTCATGCCGGGGGCGTGCTCGATCCTGTCTCGCGCGACCGGTGGGACCTATCAGGCGTACGCGGCCCGAATGCCGGCCGAGACCGTCGTCCCGATCGCCGCGACCGGCTCGGGGGGCGGGCGTTCGGATTTGGTGGTCGCTCGCGTCGAGGACCCCTTCATGCCGGGCGAGCCGTGGGCCGAGCCCCCGGACGTCGCCGCCGGACCCTACGTCTTCGCCCGCGTGATCTCGGGTGTCCCGTCCGGGACGACGTCCGTCGCCGCGCTGGGCCTCGGATACAGCGCGATTGCACTCGCCCGCATCGACCTACCGGCGAATACCGGCACCGTCACGCAGGCGATGATCGTCGACCTTCGGCAAGTCGCCAACCCCCGCCGAGACCGGTCGCTGATCGTGTCGTCGCCGTCTGGCATCACGAGCCTAACGACGTCGACATACGTCAATTTTCCTGACGCAGCCGTGAAGCCGGTCGCGGTGCCGAGCTGGGCGACCCACGCGCGCATCGTGCAGAACGTCGCCGGAACACTGGCGTTCGGCGACAAGGTCAACGGGGCGAGCAGGGTCAAGCTGGGGACGGTCACCGGGCAGGACACCAACTACGACACCAACGGCGCAGTTGGTGGCGATGCTCTCGACCGGCCGCTACTGACCGCCGACACTCTGGCGATTCCGTCGGCGATGCGCGGGACCACTCAGAACGTATCGATTCAAACCCGCGTGACCTACCGGGGCGCATCAGGTACAGGCGAGCTGCGGGCGAACACTGCGACCACGATCGTGACCGATGTCGAGTTTTTCGAGGCCCCCGAGTGACGACCTGGCGGTACATCGCGCAGCGCGCCGTAACGAAAGAGTGGCTTCACTGGGACGTACCGCTAACCCTCGACGATCTGTCGTGGGCGCTATCCGGCCCCGGGTCGCTTCGCGGCACAGTGACGCCGGACGTCGGGCAGCTTCGAGGTGCCGACGGGCTTCCGCTATTCGACGAGTGGGGCACATTCCTGTTTGCCGAGGCAGACGGCGAAATCCGGTGGGGCGGAATCATCATCCGCTCGCACTTCACCGGCCCGGACTGGCAAATCGAGGCGGCGGGCTTCAGTGCCTACCCGCATGGCCTGCCCTACGGCGGTGCGGTGTCGACGACCTCGATCGATCCGGCCGACGCTATCCGCGAGATATGGCGGTACGTACAGGAGAACGAAGACGGGGACCTCGGCGTAGTCATCGACCCGACGACTACGCCGATCCGCCTCGGAAAGCCCGGCGAGCCCTACGCGATCAATTGGTGGGAGGCGACCGACTGCGGCGGCGAGATTGACGCTCTGGCCCGTGAGACTCCCATCGATTACGCCGAAGAGCACTACTGGGACGGCGAGGAAATCGCCCACCGGCTACGGCTCGGCTACCCGCGGCTCGGTCGGAGGCGCGACGACCTGGCGTTTGAGCAGGGCGTGAACGTAGTCGAGGTCGTAGAGGTCGACCGCGACGGCGGCGAGTTCGCGAACGCGATCCACGCGCTCGGGTCCGGCGAGGGCCGGAAAGCCGTCGTTACCGACATCGCCGAGCGGGACGGCCGGCTTCGTCGCACGTTCGTCTACACGGACAAGAGCGTGACGACACGAGAGCGCCTGACCGCGTTCGCTCGCGCCGAGCTGGCCGCCCGCCGCAACGTCGCCGAGATCGCCTCGGTCGAGGTCGTCAACCACCCTCACGCCCCGATCGGGTCCTGGGCGTTGGGCGACGACGTTCTGATCCGTGCGTCCCTGCCCTGGCTGGGCGATGTCGCGATCTGGCACCGCATCACCGGATGGTCCCTGGTCAGCGACGACCGGGCCGTCCTCGATCTGCGTCGAAGTGACGCCTTTACTTATGGGGGAGCCGTTGCCTAGCTCGGACACGTTGGCCCGCGAGATCGCCGACATGCGCCGCCGGTTGACTGCGTTGGAGCGCACCGCCCGTCTCCCCCGATCCTCGATCGACGGTGGCGCGTTGACTGTCACCGACACCGACGGAACGCCGGTCCTGACCGTCGGCGCGCAGGATGACGGGTCGTATGCGGTAACCGGCGCTAACGGGGGTCAGGTCGTGGCGACCGCGCTCGACCTGCCCGCGGGGTCGATCACTGAGACGGAAATCGCGAACGACTCAATCAGTACGCCGAAGCTGCGAGCGAACGCGGTCACAACCGACAAGATCGAGGCTGGGGCCATCACGGCCGACAAGATATCGGCGGACGCAATCGACGGTAGGACCATCACGGGTGTCGAGATCGTCGGCGGCAGCATCACGGCCGGCGGGGCCGGGCAGACCGTACTACTCGACGACGACGGCGTAGGCGTGACCGGCTCGGGCGGGCGGTACGCAACCCTGAGTCAGACGGCGCTTAACCTGAACGCCGGCAACCCCGACGGTCATTCCTTCAGCAACGAAGCGAAGTTGTTTGCCGAGATCATCAACTCCAACGGGATCGACAAGGCAATCCTTCGCCTGATCTCGCCGTCGGTCGACGGCTGGCCCGCCGTACCTGGCTCGCGCATCTCGGGCGTCAACCTGTACGGCTCCGACGCCGCAGGCGGTTTGCCGTACGTGGCACTGATCGGCGACCGGACAGAGGTACTGGGAAAGCTGTCGGTGAACGGCGACGCCACCTTCGCAAACGGCAAGCTCGGGGCGCAATGGCCGACGGCCGAGGTCACCTCGCCGGTCACGCCGACGTCGACCACGTTTGTCGACTTGCCCGGGGCGACGATCCCCGTCACCACGACGCGCCCCGGGGCGCGGTACCTGGCACTGTGGACGCTCGACGGCGACCTGACGGCGACCGGTGCGGCGACTGTCCCCGTGCGGTGCATGGTCGGGGCGACCGCGCTAGGCCGTCAGGCGATCATCAACTTCAGCAACGTTGCGGTAGGCGCGCGGGCGACGCCGGCCCAGTTCATGCCCGGGGTCCTGGCCACCGCGGGTGACCACGTCTTCAAGCTTCAGGCCGCGCGGGCGTCCGGTACGGGCACTGTGCGGATCAACGCGGTGCACACGGCGTTGACCGTGATCATCTTCGAGTAACCGCGCCGCAGAAAAGGCGATCCCAGCTTCACGGGGTCGCCCTTCCTTGTGCCGAAAGGAGGCCGTGTGACCACAGCACCGAAGAACCTACTCGCCGTGCGGTCGTTGCTACTGACCCACCTCAACACCGACAAGGCCAACGCGCGGGCTGCGGACCTCGAACCGGTAGAAGTCGGCATCGTCGGCGACCCGGCGCACCGGGGCGGTTATCACTGCGGGCGCGACCGCGTCGTTACGGGTGACTATTCGGTGGTTGAGTCCCGCCGGGACGCCGACGGGCTGAGCGATTTCGCCTCGGCCCTCGATATCGGGCAGTTCAGCTACCGCGACGCGCTGGGCCGGACTCATAACCTCCACACCTTTTCCGTATGGCTGGTCGAGCAGTGCCGCGCAGGCTTCGCCGATACCCGCGATATTCGCGAGATCATCTATTCGCCGGACGGGAAGACCGTCAAGCGCTGGGATCGCCTCGGAAAGCGAACCTCGGGCGACTCTTCCCACCTCTGGCACACGCACATTTCGTTCTTCCGCGACGCGACGAAGTCCGGCCGCGACCTGAGCGGCGTCTTCCGCCGTTACCTAATCTTCATCGGTGCCATTAAGGAGGCCCCCGACTTGGACGCCACCGAGAAGCGCCAGCTCGCCGAGCTGCACGCCGCCCTCCCGCAGATTCGCGCCGTCCACGCCGCGCTGACCCGTCTGCACGGCGCAGAGCCGATCGGACAGGTCTACTTGCGTATTGCCGAGGGCGTCGACCACGCCCAGGGCGCGACGCCGGTCAGCCACCCGACCCTCCGCAGCATCGGCGCGCAGCTCGCCGAGGTGAAGGCCACACTCGCCCGCCCGACCGTCGCGGTCGACGCCGCCCAGGTCGCCGCCGCGCTCGCGGCCGACACGGGCTTCCGCGCCGCGCTCGCTTCGGCCGTCGCGGATGAGCACGCTCGCCGACTCGCCGAGTAAGGACACCACCGCCCATGCCGACGACCATCACGACGACCGCCGAGGGCCCGCCGCCGGACGGCACGGCGTCCATGCTGATCATCCTCGCCCGGCTTGAAGGCAAGCTCGACGTAGTCGCCGCCCAGCACGGCGCGAAGCTCGACGAACACTCCCGCAGGCTCGCCGACGTCGAGTTCCGCCTTCGCGCCGAGGAGGCCCGCCCGGCGACCGCGCCCGAGGTCGACGCCCGTCTTCGGGCGGTCGAGTCCCGCCCGGTCGTCACGCCCCGCGCCGTCTGGGCCGCCGTCGGCACGGTGGGCGCGCTCGCCATCGGCGCGGCGGGCGTCGTGATCAAC
>NZ_SMKF01000017.1 GCF_004348325.1 Micromonospora sp. KC213
GCGGGTGGGAGGGACACCGGCCGGTCGAGGCGACGGAGTTGTTCATCCCGTTCCTCGAACGCAGCGGATACGTGGTACGGGTGGAGGGGTCGACGGAGATCTACGCCGATGCCGCCGAACTGGCCGACACCGACCTCATCGTGCAGTGCGTGACGATGTCGCAGATCACCGGGGAGCAGGTGGCGGGTCTGGCTGCGGCGGTCGTCGCCGGGACGGGTTTCACCGGCTGGCACGGCGGCATCGTCGACTCGTTCCGCGCCTCCTCGGACTACCTGCACCTGGTGGGCGGCCAGTTCGCCACCCATCCGGGCATCCAACCGTGCGAACGTAGCGGCGGAGAGGAGGACAACTTCCTGCCGCACTCGGTCAAGATCACCGACCTCGGCCGGGAGCATCCGATCACCGCCGGGATCGAGGACTTCGACCTGGTCACCGAGCAGTACTGGGTGCTGCACGACGACCTGATCGAGGTACTGGCCACCACCACCCACCCGACGCGGGCGTGGCACCCGTGGCACCGGCCGGTCACCTCGCCGGCGATCTGGACCCGAAACTGGGGCGCCGGGCGGATCGTCGTGACGACTCCGGGACACAGTCTCGACGTTCTGGAGCACGCCTGCGTCCGTACCGTCATCGAGAGGGGGATGGTGTGGGCGACCCGCACGGCGTCGGCATCGTAGGTCTCGGGGTCATCTCCCGCGCGTACCTGAACACGCTCGCCAACCATCCCACGGTGCGCGTCGTCGCGGTGGCCGACAGGGACGCGGCCCGGGCCGTCGCTGCCGCCGCCACGATTCCCGGCGCCGAGGCGGTGAGCGTCGAGCGACTGCTCCACCACCCGGACGTGGCGACGGTGCTCAACCTCACGATCCCGGCGGCGCACGCCGAGATCTCGGGCGCGGCGATCGACGCCGGCAGGAACGTCTACGTCGAGAAGCCGCTCACCGTCACGTTCCCGGAGGGCCGGTCGATCATCGACCGGGCGGCGTCGGCCGGCGTCCGCGTCGGCTGCGCGCCGGACACCGTCCTGGGCACCGGTACGCAGACCGCCCGAGCGGCGATCGACGGTGGACTGATCGGGCGCCCGCTCTCCGCGTCGGCCGTCATGGTCACCCCGGGACACGAGCGCTGGCACCCTGACCCCGACTTCTACTACGCCCCGGGCGGCGGCCCGCTGCTGGACATGGGGCCGTACTACATTTCGGCGCTGGTTCACCTGCTCGGGCCGGTCCGTGCGGTGATCGGGGCGGCCAGCCAGCTGCGTGATGCCCGGGTCATCGGCTCGGGCCCCCGCCTCGGGCAGCGGATCCCGGTCGAGGTGCCGACCCACGTGACCGGTGTGCTGGAGCATGTGGGCGGCGCCCTGACCACCCTCACGACCAGCTTCGACGGTGTCGCGACGACGGCCGCGCCGATCGAGGTGCAGGGGGAGAACGGCACCCTCGCCGTACCCGATCCCAACAACTTCGACGGCGAGGTCCGTCATCTCGCGCTCGACGGCCCCGGGTGGCGCGCCCTCGAACCGCGGGCCGGCTACGTCGCCGCCTCCCGGGGGGTCGGCCTGATCGACCTGGTCCGGGCCGACGAGATGCGTCCGCCGCGGGCCAGCGGTGAGGTGGCGCTGCACGTACTCGACGTCATGACCGCCCTGCTCGGTTCGGCCGCCGAGGGCCGACGGGTCGAGCTGACGACGGCGGTCGAACGTCCCGCACCCGTCCCGTTCACCCCGGCCGAGGACTGGCTGTCAGCCCTCGCGCCCGGGCGCTGAGGACGCCGGCACGTGGTGGTGCCCCGGCGCGGCCTGCCCGGCGGCTTCCCGCCGCTTCACCGCAGTCTGACCGCAGGCTACGGGCTGGCCGCGACCGCCTCGGCCGCGCCGGCCGACCCGCGGGGGAGGACGCTGCGCGCGATGCCGTTGGCCGATGGAACGTTCCGCAACAGCATCGGTTGTTGCCGATGTCAACTGCTTGGACAAGCACGATGTCTGAAGTGACGAGAAGGAAACTTCTCACCGCCGGCGCGGCTGGGGCTGGTGCCGTGCTGCTGCCGGCCGGTTGGACTGCGGACGCGGACGCGGACGCGGCCTACCGCTCGGTCGGCCGGGACGCGGGGGCTGATGCCAGCGTCGGTGATTTCCGTAAAGCTTCAGTGCAACGGTGCTGGTGGGAACGATGAGGATCATCAATGCACCGCATCCGACGAGAATAGCGGGGGCACTGGTCCGGTCAAGGAGGAAGCCTCCGAGCGCCGCTCCAAGGGGGGAGGCTGTCAGGAGTACGGCGTTGCGTGCAGCCAGAACCGTGGTGAGCGAGTCGGCGGGCGCGCGGTCCTGAATCAGGGTGAAGGAGAGCGCGGAGTAGGGGCCGTAGACGAGTCCGGCGAAAACGAAGCCGATCAGGGAAGGGACGGCGGTGTGCGTGATGGCGAAGGGGAGCATTCCGACGCCGTGACCCGCGATGATGCCGAGCATGGCTGGCCACAGGGGAAGCTGTCTAGCCGTGCCTAGCGCCAGAGCGCCGACGACGGCTCCGATCCCGAAGGCGGCCCAATAGGCACCGAGCAGCCCCGCGCCGGCATCGAGGTTGTCGGAGACGAACAAGGGAAGGGCGACTTTGACGGGGCCGAAAGCGAGGTTGAACACCCAGGTGACGACGAGCAGGCCGAGAAGTTCCGGCTGACGCCGCAGAATACTCAGCCCTTGCCGTGTGTCGCTGGCCACCGGCCCTGATGTTGGTGAACAGGGCAGGTTGATGCGGCCGGTCTGGAAGGCGAGCACGGCGAACGTGGCAGCGTCCAAGCCGATGATCCATACCGGGGACACCACTCCCACGAGCAGGCCCGCGAGAGCTGGACCAGCGATCATCGCGCTCCACAGACTGGTGCTGAGCACGCTGTTGGCTGTCAGACGCTGGTTGTCGGAAAGCAGGGGAGCGAACAGGGCATGCTTGCCGGCCTTGCCCCAGGCGTGTAGCAGCGAGGAGGCACCCAGGAGCCCGACGTACACGGCCGGGGTGAGCACTCCCGCCGCGTGCGCGACCGGGACCGCCCCCAGCAGCACGGCCCGTAGCGCGGAGTCAGTGACCAGGAGCGACTGCGCCGGAAGCCGCCGCATCCATCGGCCCAGGACCAGTGCGCCGAGGGCACCGGGCAGGACGTAGGCGGCGACAGCGACGCCCGCCAGCGCGCCTTGGCCGCCGTCGGGCCCCAGCGCGAACGCGAGCCACGCGATGGCGACGACGGTCATGCCGTCGCCCAGGTCAGACAACGCGAAGACCGGCATCAGCCGCCGAAAGGTGCGGTCGGCGAACAGGGAGCGGTAGGGGCCGGGCATCAGGCGTCCCGGTGCTGCTGAGAACATGCAGCTCACAGTCGTCCTTCAAGCATGCTTGAAGTCAAGGCAGGATCGGGAAAGGGACGGGCATGCGATATCTACCCATCAGTGAGATCGCGAACAAAGCCCGCGTGCGCGCTTCAGCACTGCGCTACTGGGAGGAGCGCGGTCTGCTGCCCCGTGCACACCGCGAAGGCGGACGCCGAGTGTGGCCCGCGAGCACCGTCCGCCGGGTCGCCCTGATCAAGATGGCACAGCGGGTCGGGTTCACCCTCGCCGAGATCACACAACTGCTAGCCGCCGACACCACACCATCCGCTACCCGCCAGTGGCGGGACATGGCCACGCGTAAGCTGCCCGAACTCGACCAACACATCGCACAGACCCAGGCCCTGCGGCAGGCAGTAGCGGACTGCCTGGAGTGCGGCTGCATGAAATTCGATCAGTGCGTACTACTCGACACCACGGACGCGGCACCCTGACCGACAGGCGCTCACGACAGACCGTCCGGGAACCGCGCCTGCGGCGTGGCGGGCGCGATGCGCTCCAGGCGGCGGCGATCGCGGCAAGCCACCGGTCCAGCCCTTCGATGACCGCTGTGGTCGATGCCCGACGGCGCAAGACAGGAGTCCGGCCCGGCGTCGTCCACTGCCAACAGTGCCATCGCAGCGGCGAACCCCGCAACGTCGAGCCCGACAAGTCGAAGCAGGAGAGGCAGTCATATATCACCGTGCGTCGCCACCGGCGATGAACACCGGTCCACCCGGAGCGGCAGATCCGCATGGGTCAGAATGTGCCGATGACGATCTCCGCTGACGACTCCGGTCGGGCCCGGATTGTGACGGCCGTTCTTCGCGACGGCGATCGGGTGTTGCTGTGTCATCGAAGCGCCGGACGCCGTTGGTATCCGGATGTGTGGGACCTGCCGGGCGGTCATGTTGACGAGGGGGAGGATCCGAAGGAGAGCCTTGTCCGCGAGCTTCGGGAGGAGTTGGGGATCACGGCATCGGAGCCGTCCAGCCCGCCGATGCATGAGATCCGGACCGCGACGTTCGACATGCAGATCTGGTTGATCGACAGGTGGACCGGAACACCTGTCAACGCCGCGCCGGACGAACACGACGCTGTGGCGTGGTTCGAGACGTCCGACCTTGACAGGTTGCGTCTCGCCCACGAGTCGTACCCCTCGATGCTCACCGCCGTGCTCGCCACGTGACGTCGCTCTGGGAGCCAGGGGTGCGCGCTCATCGGTACGACCGCGCGTTCAGCCGCAGCACCATCAAAGAGCGGGCTGCCACTTGTCTTGCGGCCGCCCCGTCGCCTGCCAGGAACAATCGTCTCGTCCGGAAGGGTCAGGATGTCGCACCCGGGTAACTCGTCTGATGATGCCACCGAGACGCCGACCAGCGATGCTGATCCTGCGGGTGTCGAGGCACTTCGCGACGCCGAACGCCGTCTTCAGCGAGCGCAGTTGACATCTGACGTCCAGACATTGGATCGCCTGCTCGATGACCGACTGGTCTTCACTGGCCCGGATGGCAGGCTCTACTCCAAGCAGGACGACCTACATGTGCACCGATCCGGTGAGCAGACGATAACCAGGGTTGACGAGGAGGACTTGGGGGTGCTGGTGGCTGGCGGCACCGGCTTGACCTTCTTTCTCGGCACGCTGGAGGGGGCGATGGCCGGGCAACCGTTCCTCGCCCGAGTTCGCTACACCCGCACCTGGGTCCACGAGGCCGACCGGGGATGGCGCCTCATCGCGGCACACGTCAGCGCCGCGAGTGAGGATGTCGTCGCGCCCACGTGATCGAAGAGCGGGGGGATGCGTCGACCGGAGCGGACCCTGGCCTGCGCCCTGACCTCGAACACCGTGGCGTCGGCTACCTCCTGGCGGCCGGCTGCGACCGACGAGTGGCGGTCAACGACGCCGCACCCTCATCCGCGTCGGCCACCTCGCCCAGTGGATCCCCAGCGGCGAACTCGCCTGCTACCTGTGCTGGTCACCCTGCCCGGCCCTGCTGCACACCGACCGGTTCTGCAGGTCGTCTGTTGATGGTCGCGGCTGATAGCCGCCAGCGATAACCCGTCGGTCACTGTTGGCTTGGCGGATGCCACGCTTGGTTTCACCTTCGACCGCAACCGCTCGTCGTGCCGTCAGCCGGTCCCCGCTGCTCGGTTGGTTGGCCGTTGTCTGGATCGGGATGGGCATCTTCGTCATCGTCACCGCCGAGATCCTGCCGATCGGCTTGTTGACCTGCATCGGTTCCACATTCGGTGTCTCCGACGGCACGGCTGGTCTGACGATGACCATGCCGGGCCTGCTTGCGGCCGTGTCGGCACCCATCGTCGCCGTCGCCGCCGGTCGGCTCGACCGGCGGACGCTGCTGTGCGGCCTGATGCTGCTCCTGGCCGTGGCGAACGTGCTGGCCGCCACCGCGGCATCCTATGCCGTCGTGGTGGCGTCCCGAGCACTCGTCGGCATCGTGATCGGCGGCTTCTGGTCGATCGGTGCGGGGCTTGCGGCACGGCTGGTGCGACCCGAACAGGTCGGCGTGGCAACCGCGGTAGTTTTTTCCGCCGTACCGTTGGGATCGGTCTTCGGTGTTCCAGCCGGGACCTTCATCGCCCAGTACGGTGGCTGGCGTAGCGCATTCGTCGTGCTCGGTGCGCTGAGCGTGATCGTGCTGGTGGCACTGGTCGTGGTGCTGCCGCCGCTGCCGGCCGAGCGACCGGTCAGGTTCGCCGCGTTGACGAGTCTGGCGGGTGGTTCCACCGGCCGCACCGCCCTGATCCTCACGGCCCTCGTGGTGACCGCGCACTTCGGCACCTACACCTACGTGACCCCCTTTCTGCAGCAGGTCACCGGCGTCGGCTCGGTCACCCCGTTCCTGTTGGTCTACGGTGTCGCCGGCGTCGTGGGCAACTTCGTCGCTGGCGCGGCCGTACGACTGCGACTTCGGGCCACCATGACGGCCAGCGCTGTCGCTCTCGCCTCGGCCACCGCGATGCTGCCCACGTTCGGCACCGCAACCATCGGCGCGATGGTGCTGTTGGCCGTGTGGGGCTTCGCCTACGGGGCCGTGCCCATCTGTTCGCAGTCCTGGTTCGCGGCCGCTGGCGCAACCGAGGCCGCGTCCGTGCTGTTCACATCGTCGTTCCAGGCCACCATCGCATTAGGCGCGGTCCTCGGCGGCGTGGTGGTCGACGCGACGTCGCCGTCGATTCTGATGGTCCTCGGCTCGGGCGCCGCCCTGCTCGCCGCGTTCGTTTCGGCCAGGTCGACAAACCCGCGAGGGCACCTCCTCTGAGGCGTTTCCGGATCCGACCTGGCGACCGACGGGCGAGTTCTTCTTCAACACCGTCATGGACCCGCTGTTGAACCGCAGGCTGGGCCACACCGCGCACGAGGACATGCGCCGCATGGAAACCCCCGTCCGCGAAAGCGACCTGGACTGGACGATCGCCCGCCCATCCGGGCTGTTCGACCATCCGAGCGTCACCCGGTACCGGGTTGTTCAGAACGTCGCCGGCGGGCTTCGGGGCAGGTGGCAGCGAACAGCCGTGAGGTGCTGAAAGTGGTCTGTTCGGTGCCGGGCGGGATGAGCGTGTCGACCCGGGTCCGCCAGGCGTGCCGGGCGTCCAGGTCCGTGATGGGGTCGGGTTGCCTCAGGCCGAGGCTGCGGCGACGCAGAACTCGTTGCCCTCCGGGTCGGCCATCACAACGTGATGCCCGTCGAACTCCTGCCGGACGGCCCCGCCCGCCTTCACCAGCCGCTCAGACTCCGCCTTGATTCGCGCCCACCGCTCACCCGCACTGCCGTGTCCCGGCACCCGAACATCGATATGAAGCCGGTTCTTCGCCGCCTTCGGTTCGGGAACCTTGAGGATGGAGAGGCGAGGGCCGACGCCGTCGGGGTCGCAGAGCCACGCTCCGTCGTCCTCGGAGTCGTCCTCCGGCAGGTCAAACTGCGCGAGCCACTCCTCGCGGGTCTTGAAGGGAGCAGGGGGCGGCTCGTCGATATAGCCCAGTGCCGTCTTCCAGAAATCGGCGAGGAGTTGTGCGTTCGCGCAATCGAGGGTCAGATCAATTTTGGCTGCCACGACAGGACCGTACTGCACACCTCTGACAGCTGCCGCCGTGACCAGTGTTCGTGATCCCCGGAGAACTCTGACCGACCGTCGCGGACATGTAGTCTATGAATCGTCGCAGTTCAGAGCCGGTTCACGAGCTCCTGCGGTCCATAAGACCACCATCACCTACGTCTACCGGTGTCTGCCGTCCTGCGGCCGGTCAACTCTCCCTGAGGTCGTGCTGTGCCTACTCGGTGACCTGGGGTCAGGGAAGCCGCAGCGCTCCCTGGTGCCCGAGGATGAAGGCCCATAAGGGGCTGCCCTTCGGTTGCCGCCAGGCGTTAGTCAGGGATACCAGCCAGGGTGCCCTGGTCGAGGTCGGCGCGGTCGCCTCGGGTTCGGCGAGCATTGTCGCCGAACCCGACGCGCCACGGCGACGAAGTTTGCGGACGGCCATGACCCCGGCCGTCCGGCCCGGGGGCCAACGCGCCAATCACTCTGGCGGCGACTCGACTCTCCGGGCCGGACCCAATGCCGCCGACCGCGTGACGCTGCGTCACCCTTTTCGATCAAGGCAATGTCCGGCCGTGCCGATGAACGGCAGCCATTCGCTCATCGGTGTGGCACACCGGCCGTCCGTCGGCGACGTGCCGGTGCGGACGCGAGTGCGGCGGTTCACGCTGCCAGACACGTTGGTAGGCCGACGCCGACGTGACCTCCAGCGCTGACCCCACCCACCAGTCCCATCAGGCGTCCCGGTGATAGGCGAGGTTGACGGTGAGTGCGGCCAGAGCGAGTCCGAAGAACAGTGCCCAGGCGCCGAGTCGGAAATTGCCCGCCCGCACATGTGCTACCAGCGCGCCGAGGAAGTACAAGACCAGGCCGGCCGCCGCGAGCGTACCCACGACCGGCACGACGAGCCCGGCCAGCAAGCCGAGCGCGCCTGCGCCCAGGATCATTCCCAATGGCCGTACCCAGGATCGGGGTACCCGATTGCGGTCCGCCTCCGTCTTCGGGTATTCGTGGCCGATCACGTTTGCGATGGCAGCCGAACCGTTGAGGGCTGAGGCGAGCAGGGTCACCGTGAGATAGATGGCGGACATCGGCGTCTCCGTATCCATGAGAGCGGCGGTTTACCAGTCGCTCACGGACGAGGCGGTGACCCCGACATGTGACACAGTGCTGAGTGTTCTAGGTCACAGTGCTATCGCTGTCAGCTTGTGTGGGTTGCTGACCACGTGGATGGTCTGAACCAAGCCGTCCACCATGTGCAGGGTCATCGCGAGCACCGGCGTTCCGTCACAGCGGACGACGACGCCGGGGCCGCCGTTGAGGTGGAGCACCCGGGCCGTCGAGCCCACCGGCTGTTGCCGGGAGAGCACGACGATGGCCCGGGCCACGAGGTCCGAACCGTGGATCGGCCTGCGTGGCGCGCCGGTGAGGCCGCCGCCGTCGCTGACCATCGTCACGTTCGGTGCCAGAACCTCGACCAGTGCGGTGATGTCACCACCGGCACAGGCGGCCAGGAATCGCTCGGTCACCTGCTGCCGGGTCACGGGGTCACTGTCATATCGGCGACGGCGGCTCACGACCGCCTTTCGCGCCCGGTGCGCGAGCTGCCGTACCGCCGGCTCCCCACGCCCCAGGAAGCGCGCGATCTCGGCATACGGGTACCCGAACGCCTCGCTCAGCACGAACACCGCGCGTTCCAACGGAGACAACGTCTCCAGGACCAGCAGCAGGGCAGTGGAAACAGAATCGGCAAGGACCACATCGTCGGCGATGTCCGGACGGGTGAGGATGGGCTCAGGCAGCCACGGTCCGATGTAGGACTCACGCCGCACACGCGCGCTGCGTAGCTGATCAATCGCCAGCCGGATGGTCACCCGAACCAGAAAGGCTTCGGCGTCCACCACCGTGGCCGGTTCGACGCGACTCCATCGCAACCAGGCCTCCTGCACCACGTCCTCGGCTTCCTTGACGCTGCCGAGCACCCGGTACGCGACCGCGTACAACAACCCACGGTGCTTCACGAAGGGCAGCTCATGCTGGTCACCCGACACGCTTCCGGCCACCCGACCATGATCTGCCATCGGCGCACTCCGCACCGCCGGCATCACCAACATCGCCGCCGCGAACCGGCATCACGCCTCCGACAGCCCGCCCGCTGGCACTACTCGGCATCGCCTGACGACTGTGCCGGGACCCGTCCCGGATCAGCCGGTCGTGGTACGGCCGGGCAGGGCCACACCTTCCTCCAGGCGCCAGTCGATCCCCCGCTCGCGGATGAACTCCAGCCAGCGCCGGGCGTCTGCGGCGTTCTCGGCGGCACGGTGCAGGCCGGCGGACAACCTGCCGGCCAGGATCTCGCCGACACCATAGGCCAGAGGGACGGAGACACACCGGGCCATCGCGCTCTGTGTCCGATCGCCGACGCTGTCGAGGTGGTACGCGCCCGACCACTGTGGGCCGTCGTCACCGATCACCTCCAGCGCCACCGACAGCACGACCCGGTCGACGTCGGTCGTGGTCATCGGATAGGAGGCGGCCAGCCGGCCGGCCAACTCGGCGATGCGTGCCTCGTCTCCGGCGGTCAGCTCGGCGAAGACCGGCTGCCACGCCGCTCGCCACCCGGCCAGGCGCAGCGTGCCCCGGACGAACGTGTCCGTCCGCCAGCCCGCCGGCAGGCCGTACTGGGCTTGGAAGGGCAGGCTGTCCCGGTTCGGGTAGACCTCGAAGGTCTCCTGACCGATGACGTACGGCCGGGTGTGTTCCCAGGGCGTGGCGGTGGACCGCGCCTCGCCGTCCCACACGTAGCGCGCGGGTTGCTGGAGCGCCGACAACACGGCCCGTGGGGCCCAACTGAACCGGTACCGGAAGTCGTTCGGTACCGCGGGCAGGCCGCCGCAGTACGAGGTGAAGCGGACCGTGCCGGGTCTGGTCCCGACCGCCGCGACCGCTCGCTCCACCAGGTCGTGCGCCATCAGGTGGTCGATACCCGGATCCAGGCCCGCCTCGGCCAGCAGCACCAGACCGGCGCGTTCGGCAGCTGGCAGCTCGGCCGGTAGAGCCGGAAACACATAGCTGGAGCAGGCGAAATGCGCGCCGGCTTCGAGGCAGGTACGGAGTACGGCCGGGTGTTCGGTGGCCGGCAGCATCGACACGACCACGTCCCCGGCCCCCAGCTCCACCGGCTCGGCGGACGGGGGGAGGGCCCGCGGCTCCACCCTGCCGGTGAGGCCGAGACGGTCCAGGCATGCCTGCGCCTTGCCGACCGTTCGCGCCCACAGCACCGTGCGGTCGGACCACTCGGAGAGCAACCCCAGACCGCTCCCGGTGGACAGTCCGGTACCCAGCCAGTGCACGGTGCCGCTTGCCGGGGCGGCCGACGCGGGCCCGGAGGCCGGCGTGGGCCTGGCGGCCGGGACGGCGGTGGTGGCCTGGGTGACAGAACCCGTCGCCTCAGCTGTCGTGTCTCTCATGGCGCTCCTTCGATTCCGAGGGCATCGACTGCTTCGTGGTACCGACGCAGGCACCGGTCCCACTGTGCGGCGGACCGGCCGAGTTCGGCCAGGTGCGGCATGAGATCGGCCGAGAACGCCGCACTCGACTCCCGGGGCAGCAGCGACGGCAGGTTGTCGAGGGCGATGACATCGAGCGGCGGCTCGGCCCCGCTTACCGCGGCCACCGGTTCGTGCCAGGTGGTGGTGTGCCGATAGACCGGCAGGGTGTGGTGGGGGGAGGCGACATCGCACGTCACGTCGGCGATGACGGACAGCCGGCGATGCGGCGACGCCAGGTCCTCGACGCGGACGAACGGCGGTACCGGCTGCCGGACAAGCACGGCGTTGACCAGTACCTCGTGATCGAGCAGCGCCGCCCGGTCGAGGTGGCGGGTCTGCGGGAGGTCCCAGTCGGTCGACCGGACGCCGGCGGTCGCCAACGCTTCGCGCGCACCGGTGCCACACCGTCCCAGCGCGCCGATCACCAGCGCCGTGGGCGCCGGGGATCCACCCGTCCCGGCCAGCAGCCGGTCGAGCGCCGCGCGCGAGCCCGGCCGCAGCGGTGGTCGCAGCACGCCTCGGCGGTGCAGGACGGCCAGCGCGGCCCCGACGTAACCGGCCCAGTAGCCGAACGCCGCGAGGCGCCGGCCCTCGGCGTCGGTCAGATACTCGAGGTCGAGGATGACGCCGCCCCCGTCCGCGAACCGGCGGAGCAGCTCCCGACTGCCGTGCTGGCGCTGGAACGAGTGGCTGAAGAAGATGTGCCGGTGCCGCAGCGCCCACGGCTGGCCCGGCAACTCCTTCAGCCCGAGGATATAGGTGTCCGCGGGTGCCTGCGGCCAACTGCCGGCTGGCGCGATCCGGCAGCCGACGGCGGCGTAGTCCGCGGTCGGAAAGGCTCGCTGCGGCGAGTCCTCCACGGTGATCGTCAGGCCGGCGGCCAGTAGGCGCGCGGCGTCCGCCGGCACGATCGGGGCCCGGTGCTCCGAGTCGCGTGCCTCGTGTCGCATCCAGAGCTGAGGCGCATCCGGCATGAGGGCTGCTCTCCTTTCCGTGGCGGTCAGCTGCCGGCCGCGGAGGGACCGCCGGGTACGGCGTCAACCGGTACGCCGTCGTCCGGTGCGGTCTGGTCCCCGTGCCGAACCGGCAGCATCAGGAGCACGGCGGCATAGCCGGCGGCGACGGCGACGACGAGGGCCGGGCGGACACCGCCGAGGTCGTACACGGCACCGGTGAGGGGCGCGCCCACCCCGGCGCCCACCGTGACGCCGGTGGCGAACCAGCCGAAGGCCTCGCCGCGCCTTCGAGGGATCGACGCCCTCACGACGGCGTGGTACAGGACGGCCAGCGCGGGTGCGATCGCCGTTCCGCCGATGGCCAGCGCAAGGCAGACCAGCACGGGGCCGGCCGCGCCGCGGCCCTCACCCACCAGGAGCGCCGGCAGCAGGATCACGAGACCGGAGGCGAACCAGAAGAGGCGGCGTACCGGGCCGGACGCCAGCCGGCCCGGGGCCAGCGTGCTGACCGCCCCGCCGACCAGCGAGCCGACCGCCCAGGTCGCGGCGAACCAGCCGGCGAGCGCGAGGCTTCCGCGGTCCCGGGCCCAGGCCAGCAGGGCGAGGTCCACCGCGGTGATCGCCACCATGACACAACCCATCGCGGCGACAACGGCGAGCAGGGCGGCGGGTCGGTGCCGCCCCGTCCCGTCCGCGTCGTCGTCGGTCGGCACTGTGCCGTCGGACCCGGCGGCCAACCGACGCAGTCGTACGGCGAAGCCCAGGCCACCGCCGAGCGCCAGCCCAGCGAGGGTCCACACCGCGGCCCGGCCGCCGGACGCGGCGCCGACCAGGGCGACGAGCGGCGGCGCGATCACGAAGATCAGCTCCTGGCCGGTCGCGTCCAGCCGGTACAGCCGTTCGAGTTCCCGCCCGTGAGCGAGCCGGGCGAGGATCTTCCGGCCGGTCTGGGTGACCGGCGGGTTCGCCAGCCCTACCAGGAGCGCCAACGCCGGAGCGGTCGCCCGCAGCGGACCTGGCAGCAGCGACAGCGCGACGAGGCCGCCGCTGTACGCCACCACGGTGAACCCGAGAGCGACGTGTTGCGGCCACCGGTCCACCAACCTGCCGTTCACCGGGCCGGCGATGCCCTGGCCGACGGTCAGGCCGGCCAGCACCATCCCGGCCTGACCGTACGAGTACCCCCAGTCGGTGACCAGCAGCGTCACCGCGATCGTCGTTGCCGCGAGGTGCAGCCGGGCGGCCAGGCTCCAGCCGATCGTGGCGATGGTGCCCCGGCCCGGTGCGAGGCTTGCCCGGCCCTGCGGTGGCGACGGCGCGGTCACCGCGGCGCGTAGAGGCCGTCGCGCTCGATGGCGCGGATGCGCGCGGTGTCCCGTTCGATCTCCTCGTCGGTGTCGGCGAGCAGGTACACGCAGCCGGGCGAGCTGAAGAGGTCGACCGTACGCTGCACCGGCCGTCCGGCCCGGACGTCGCCCATCACCCCGGCGAGGGTGGGGATCAACTCGGTACACAGCAGTGACGGATCACCGATCTGGCCGTCGTCCGGTGCGATCAGGGAGACGGCCCGCAGCCGGCGGGCGGCATGGTACGGCTCGTCGACGGTGGCCAGGAACGAGTCCGGGTCCGTCACGGCGTCGACCGTGCGGGTGACGTGGTTGTGACCCAACGCCGCGGTCACCGGTTCGGTGATGATCGAGCCCTGTACACGCGGGTTGAGTTCGATCAGCATCGGGCCCTCGGCGGTCCACATGACCTCGGTGTGCGCCGGCCCCTCGGTCAGCGCGAGCGCGTCAAGCACGCTCTTGACATAGCTGACAAGTTCCCGGGTCGGCCCGACGCCGTAGGGGACCAACTCCTCGATGTCGTACACCAGGCTGCGGCCCGGCAGTGCCCGCTTGCGGTCCTGCCAGATCTCGCAGACGCTGTGCCGACCGGCCCGACTGATCGTGTTGACGAAGTACTGGTCGCCGGTGACCAGGCGCTGGACGCAGACCGAGTCGTTGAGCTCCCCGATCACGTTGATCTGCCCGACGATGGCCGCCACCGCGGCCTGGGCCCGCTCCGCGTCCTGACAGAAGTACACGCTGTCGGTGCCGCAACTGCGACGCGGCTTGATCACCACAGGCCACCCCGGACCAGCCTCGGTCCAAGCCACCAGGTCCGCGGCCGTGTCGAAACTGCCGGACTCCGGCACCGGTATGCCCTTGGCGGCCAGGACGTCCATCATCAGGTACTTGTCACGTCGGTGGGCGCTCAGCGCCGTACCGTTGCCGACCAGGCACAACCGCTCGGCCAGTTCGTCGGCCAGCGCCACCCCGGTCTCGGCGCCCGGGAGCACGGACCTCACCTGGTACGTCGCCAGCCGTGCCAGGACCTCGTCGACGTCCCCGTCGGCCTGGATCACGTCCAGGAAGTCGTCGGGACACAGCTGGGAGGTGTAGAACTCCGGCAGCGTCGGCCGGCTGAGCACCGCGACGGCAGACCAGCCCCGGCGGGCGAACTCGGACGCCAGGAACTTGCCGCCGGACAGTGGATCGACGATCGCCACCGTGGCGCCGGAAGCCTGCTTGTTCACGACTCCTCCTTCTGGTACGGCGTCAGGATTCCGGCTTCGAGCAGCACGTCGGCGAGCACCCGTACGGCCAGTACCATCGCCTCCGCCCGCGCGTGGTCCTTCTCGGCCAGGGCCGCGAAGACCTCTGCCGTCACCTCGGCCACGTCCTGCGGCCGGGACCAGCCGGTCACCAGCTCGTCGAGCCGGGCCAGCGGCTCGGCCAGTTGCCCGGCGCCGCCCAACTCCCAGAATTCGTCCGGCAGGGCTCGCGCCCGTGCGTAGTACGACGCCCCGAGGGCCGCCGCGTGCTCCCGACCGACCGCTGCCGTGTCCGCGACGAGGCGGCCGGCGACGGCCTCCCCGAACCCTCCCGGCGATCCGGTCAGGTCCCGCACGACCACGTGACCACGTCCGGCGCCCCGCAGGACAAGAGAACAACTGGCGAACCCGTCCGCGCCCACCTCGATCAGGTGGCCGCGAGCGGCGGCGAACAGCTCGGGGTAGCCGCGGCCCGGGTTGTCCGGGCCGGCGTACGTGGCGGTCAGCGCCGCGCGGACGGAGGCCGGCGCCCACGCCTCGACCAGGACCAACCCGTCCCAGCCGTGGGCGGCGCAGGCTCGCCGGAGGTCCTTTGCGAAGCGCAGCTCACCGCCACGGGTCAGGCTCTGGAACCGCATCACCGCCGTCCCGTCCGGCTCCATCAGCTCGGGCAGCCGGTCGACAAGGCGGCGGATCAGCCGCAAGCCGTCCGGGCCGCCGTCACCGGCGGGGGAGTAGCGGATCCCGGGCGGCACCGGCACACCAGGCAGGTTGGCCGCCACCACGGAGTACCGTCCGGGCGGCGTGAACTCCTCCAGCGCGCACCGCAGTGGCCGGACCCGGTCCGCCACCCCGTTGAGCCGACTGGAGACGCCGGTCGCCCGTACCGCCTCGGGAACCACGTCGATGGCCGTCACCGGTCCGCAACGGACGGCCAGCGCGCAGGACGCGAGGCCGGATCCACAGCCCACCTCGAGGGCGGTGCCGTGCAGGTCCTGTGCCAGCAGGATGTCGACGAAGCGGAGCGAGTCGGGGCCGAGGTAGACGGCCGGCTGCTCCGTCGTGCGGCCCGTACGGTCGCGGCGGTCCTGCACCGCGAGCAGCCCCCGGTGGCCGGTCACGGCCCAGTCGCCGGCCGTGCCGTCGGGGCGCAGCACCCCCAGTTCACACAACTCGCCGAGGACCTCCCGGAGCACGGCAGCGCCGGGTCCGTCGCCGTCCGGGCCCGGGTAGGCCGCGGTGAGGCCGCGGACCAGCGCATCGTGCGAGACGTCGTAGGGTGCCGGCACACCCTCGCCCGGCCACACCTGGTAGCCGAAGGGTTCCCGTCGGCGGTCCGCGTCGAACCGCGCGGCGATCCCGGCGACCCGCAGGTGGCGCGCCAGGCGCGTCCGGGATGACGTCATGACGCTCCCTTCCCGGCCGGAACGGTCAACAGTCCCGCCTCGGCCAGCCGTGCCTCGGCACCGGCGGCGTCGTGGTACACGCTGGCCTGCCAGCCGGCCCGGCGGGCCGCGGCGACGTTCTCGGCCAGGTCGTCGAAGAACAGCAGCCGGTCGGGTGACGTGTCCAAGTGGCGTACGGCGGCGGTGAAGACCTCGTCGGCCGGCTTCAGCGCGCCCATCCCGCAGGAGAACAGGATCGGCCGGAACCGCCCCGCCACCTCGGGCAGCAGCTCCGGCAGGGCCTCCAGCAGTACCGGCCCGTTGTCGCTGAGGATGGCACGCCCGACACCGGGCCGGATGCGGTCGACGACGGCCAGCAGGTCCCGGTCCGGCGCGAAGCCGTCCACCCAGGCGCGGCGGAAAGCCGGGTAGTCGCCCCGGTAGCCGAACCGCCGCTGGAACAGTGCGAAGATCTCTCCGGCCGAGTAGCGCCCCCGGTCGAAGTCGTCATCCAGTCCCGACTGCCAGACCTCGGCGTCGAGCCGCTCCGCCGGTACGTCGCTGGCGGCGGCGAGGGCCGCCAGCCGTCGTTCGTGCCGCATCCGGCACACCACCCCGGAGAGGTCGAACACCACCGTATCGATCACCGCGGGTTTCCCCTCGGCTTCCCCCGTCGGGCCACCCCAGCTGTGCTCACCGTGCCTCCACCATCACCATTCCGGTCCGCTGGCGCCACCGTGCCAACGCGGTCTGCAACTGGAGGGGGTCGGCGGCCACCACGTCGGCGCCCGCAGACCGTAGCTCCTCCTCGGTCCCGATTCCCCACAGACAGCCGACAGTGCCCGCCCCCGCCGCGCGACCGGCCTGCATGTCCAGTGCGGAGTCGCCGACGACCACGGTATCGACCGGATCCGCCGCGAGGGTGCGGCAGAGTTGATACACGCCGTCGGGCGCCGGCTTGCCGGCCTGCGGGTCGTCGCCGACTGCGATGCCGTCGCACAGGCGCCAGAGTCCGAACCGGTCCAGGATTTCCACCGTCCGTTCCCGGTCCTTGCCGGTGTAGATGGCGGTGCGGCACCCGGCGTCACGGACGGCCTCGCACACTGTGAGCACGTCTTCGTGCGCCCTGATGTGCTCGATGCCCGCCCGGGACGCGGCCCGGAACGGCTCGTACATCTGGTGGGGCAGGCCCAGTCGGGCGAGTATCTCCGGAAACGGTGCGCCCAGCAGGCGCAGGAAACTGTCCACGGGCGCCTCACTGCGGCCCACCACCTCGGCGTAGGCCGTCCGAAACGCGTGCACCATGACCGGCTTGGAGTCGATCAACGTACCGTCGAGGTCGAAGACTACGAGCCGGTGTGAGCCGTAGTACGCCGGACGGCTTGGCACGCCGTCAGTGAACATTGACCGCCTCCATGGTGGCCAGGAGGTCCTCGCGTGCCCGGGCGCTGATCGGGGACAGGGGCGGTCGGACCGTCGCCGACTGGATCACGCCGAGGGCGGTGAGCACCTCCTTGAACCGCGCGATGAACTCGCTCTTCGGGTTGCCGGTGGCCAGGACCGTCGCCGCCAGGCGGCCGGCGAACAGCGCGGTCGCCCCGGCGAGGTCACCGCTGGCATGCGCGGCGTGCAGCTTGCTCAGGTCCGCCGACTGGATGTTCGCGGTCGCGATGGCGCTGCCGACCGCGCCGGCCCGCAGTGCCTCCACGAGGGTGACGTCGTCCCCGGCGAACGCCACGAGGTGCGGCACCCGCGCCACCACCTCGGCAACCTTGTCCGGCTTCGGCAGGGCCAGCTTGACGTACCGGACGTTGGGCGCGGCCTCGGCGACGCTGGCGATGGTGGCGGTCTCGACCTCGATCCCGTCGGCGCCGTCGTAGATCATGACCGGCAGGTCGACGGCACTGGCCACGGTGGTGAAGTGCAGCCGTTGCGCCGCGGCGGACCGGGCGAAGTAGAACGGCGGCGGGACCATCACGCAGTCCGCGCCGGCCTCGCGCGCCTGCCGGGCGAGGGCCACGGCGCTGGCGGTGCTGTCGGCGCCGACGCCGACCGTAACCGGCACCCGTCCGGCCACGGCGTCGATCACCGTCTCCATCACCTCGACCCGCTCGTCGGGGCGCATCGTGAAGAACTCTCCGGTGGTGCCGAGCGCGACAACGCCTTGGGCGCCGGTGGCCAGGACGAAGTCGACCAGTGAACGCATCGACCGCTGGTCCAGGGCGTGCTCGTCGGTGAATGGGGTAACCAGCAACGCGTGGGTCGCGTGCACGGGTAGTTCACGGGCCATCAGTTCTCCTCCGACCGGGCCGACTTCTCGTATTCGCGGATGACGGTGCAGTACTCCTCGACGAGTTGTCCGGACAGTCCGTCGTCGATGGTCAGCGGCGGCATCAGCGGCAGCACGTCGCCGGCTCCGACGGGCCGTACCAACACGCCGCGGTCGCGCAGCCGGTGGCACAGCCGGCCGGCGATCCCGGAGGGGTCCGGATCGGCCGGGTGGGCCCGCAGGTGTACGCCGATGGCGAGTCCCTGGCCACGGACCTCGCGGACCACCGCGCAGTCCTTCAGCCCGGCCCTCAGCCCGTGCAGGATTTTGGCGCCCACCGTGGCGGCTCGGGCACACAGCCCTTCCCGCTCGATGATGTCCAGGGTGGCGAGTGCCGCCGCGCAGGAGGCGGGATGCCCACCCCAGGTGTAGCCGTGGGAGAGGCTCCGCCCCGGCTCGGCGAACGGCGCGTACACGGTGTCGCTGACCACCGTGGCCGACAGCGGCAGGTAGCCGCCGGTAATGCCCTTGGCGCACGTCACGACGTCGGGCCGCAGATCGTAGTGGGCGGCGGAGAACATGGCTCCGGTCCGACCGAAACCCATCGCCACCTCGTCGGCGATCAGCAGCACCCCGTGCCGTCGGCACACCTGGGCGATGGCGGACCAGAACTCGCGCGACGGTACGACCATGCCGCCGAGCCCCTGGATCGGCTCGCCGATGAAGGCGGCGACGGTGTCGGCGCCCTCCTGCTCGATGAGCGCCTCCAACGCCTCGGCGGCCGGGTGCGCCGCCCCCGTTGGTTCCGACGCGATCATCGCCGAGTAGGGAACAGTCAGGCTGGCGAACCCGCCGGCCACCGGCTCGAATCCGGTTCTCTCCTCGGCGATGCCGCTGGCGGCGAGCGCGCCGAGGCTGCATCCGTGCCAGCCGTTGGTCAGCCCGATCACCGTGGTCCGTCGGGGTTGGCCCTGGTGCAGCCAGTACGCCCGTACGATCTTGATCGCCGTCTCCACCGCCTCGGCGCCGCCCGTCGCGAAGAACACCCGGTTGAGCGGGTCGGGCAGTACGGACGCCAGCCGAGCGGCCAGCCGCGCCGCGCTCGGGTGCGAGCGGCCGTTGAGTGGCTGGTACGCCATGGTTCGCAGTTGGTCGGCAACGGCGTCGACAATTTCCTGCCTGCCGTGTCCGACATTGACGTTCCACAGGCCGGAAATGGCGTCGATATAGGACCGTCCGGCGGTGTCGTAGACGTGGACCCCGCTGCCCCGCTCGATGAAAAGCGGCGACTTGGCGTAGGCCGCCATGTCCGTGTACGGGTGCCAGTGATGCCGCAGGTCAGCGGCGGTGAGTTCGGCCGCGGTAGCACTGTCCATGGTTCTCCCCATCAGAAACGAACTTCCGCTGGGCGGCCGGTGGACGAGTTGGGGTCCACCGGCGGCTCCACCCAGGACCTTCGTCAGTCGAAGCAGACCACCTGTTTGAGCACGTCCCACTTGGTGAACAACACCTCGGGGGCGTCGAGGTCCTGGAACCGGTGCACTGTGCCGATCGCGGCGGCGAGGTCGATCGGACTGTGCGCCACCACGTCCACCGCGACCCGGAAGTCGGCGTCGCGGGTCTCCGACACGCCCGCGACCCGGATGTCGCGCTGGCAGATTTCGGCGACCGGCACCTCGCCGGGCCCGGCGTCGGCGAAGTTGCCCATCTCGATCACGGTGCCGCCCGGCCGCACCGCCCGGACCGCGCCGGCGAACGCGGCCGGCACGCCTGCGCACTCGACGGCCAGGTCGTACGAGCCCGGCTCGACCTGCGACGGCGTCGCCACCGGGAAGCCCAGCCGCTCGGCCACCTGCTGACGGAGGCCGTCCAGTTCACAGATCTCGACGTGGGCGCCCGCGTACGCGGCGACCGTGGCCACCGCGAGCCCGATCCCGCCGAATCCCACGATCAGGGCACGACGTCCCGACAGCGGTCCCACGGTGAGCGAGGCGGTGTGCATCGCCCGTACCCCGCAGGCGACCGGTTCGATGAAGACGGCCCTCTGCGCGGGCAGTCGGTCGGGCACCCGGAACAGTCGAGTGTCCGGCAGCAACTCCACCGTGTCGCTGAGGCCGCCGTGGATCCCATGGCCGGCCGACCCCAGGCCGTAGAGCTTGCGACGCTGGCAGTACATGCCGTAGCGCAGGCAGTGCGGGCAACGCTGGCAGGAGATGCCAGGCGCGACAACGACCCGATCGCCGACCCGGACGTCCCAGTCCGCCACCAGAGGAAACTCCGGAGGTAGCGTTTCCACGTGGCCGACAATCTCGTGACCGATAACGGTTCCCGCCGGAGCTGACAGCCGGCCCTCAAAGAGATGTCGATCTGTTCCGCAGACGCCTACGATTTCTGGTTGTATTGAAGCGAATGCGGAATTTCTTGTTCGTGTGGTCCGTACAACGCCGTTGTTCTCGATGAGGGAAATCACTGTGACCGGATTTCCGTCTGCCACGTGCATCATCCTCGCATGGTTCGGCAAACATTCACCGCCATGCTACCGACGCCTTGATCGCCATTGACCGTAGTCGAAGGTTGCTTAGCGGAGGCCGACTCTAGCGACCGTTCTCGGAAACCGTCAAGGCGATGATACGCCGGAATTGCCGAAACTCGGAGGTGTCATTACTGGTCGCCGCAGTCTGGATCTAGCTCTCACTGGCGGTGTGGGGAAGATCACATTGTGTGGCCGTCAGCGCACACGGTACATGGTGGCTGTGCCGAAGCCATCCCCATACGCCGCGCAGCTGGCCGGTTCCGGCATCCGCGCCATCATGGAGCGCGCGCGCCGCGCCCCGGGCCCGGTCGTGAGCCTGCACATCGGGGAGCCCGGCTTCCCCACCCCACCGCACGTCGGGGACGCGATCGCCGAGGCGCAGGCGCGAGGGGAGACGGGGTACGCGCCGAGCGCCGGGCTGCCGGCGCTGCGCGACGCGATCAGTGCCAAGTTGGCCAGTGCGAACGACCTCGCCCTGCGGTCCGAGCGGGTCGTGGTCACCGCCGGCGGCACCCAGGCGCTGCACCTGGGCCTCACAGTCGTCCTGCGCCCCGGTGATGACGTGCTCGTCCCCGACCCGGGCTGGCCGAACGCCGGCGGCATCGTCCGCCTGCTGGCCGCGCGACCCCGCGGCTATCCACTGCGGAAGGCCAACGGCTTCCTCCCGGACGTCGACGAACTGGCTCGGTTGGTGGGCCCGCGCACGCGCGCGATCCTCGTCAACTCGCCGGCCAATCCGGTCGCCACCGTGCTGGACGGCCCCCTGCTGGAGCGGCTCGTGCGCCTCGCCCACGAGCGGGACCTGTGGATCCTGTCGGACGAGTGCTATGAGGCGTTCACCTTCGACGGTCCCCACGTGAGCACGGCTCGGGCGGATCCTGACGGACGTGTGCTCACCTGTTTCAGCTTCTCCAAGACCCATGGGATGACCGGCCTTCGGGTGGGCTATCTCGTTCTGCCGGAGGTGCTCGCCCCGCTGGCGGTGCGGGCACAGGAGGCGATGCTCGCTTGTGTGGGAACACCGGTCCAGTACGGCGCCCTGGCGGCGCTGACCGGTCCACAGGACCACGTCGATCGCGCCCGAACAGCCTACCTGAGGCGGCGGGACGAGGCCCTCGAACTGCTGCGAGCCACCGCGGTCCCGTACGCCCACCCGGCCGGTGCCTACTACCTCTGGCTACGGGTCCACACCAGCGACACCACGTCCTTCGCGGTACGCCTGCTGGACGAGCAGCGGGTGGCCGTGGCTCCCGGCAGGGCGTTCGGCGACCACGGCGAGGGCTGGGTGCGCCTGTCGCTCGCGGCCCCGGCCGCCGACCTCGTCACCGGCATCGAGCGGCTGGTCGCATTCGGCGCGGAGGCGGGTTCTTCTCGGCACGCGTAATGCACGACGAGGTCTTTAGGCACAACCACTCGGGCTGTCTCTATGACGCCGCAGGCCCAGCCGTCGCGATCCTGGTCGCGGTCACTCCACCCAGGGCTGGGCGCGCAGGGACGGCGTTGGAGGTGCTCATCGACGTGTCGTCGCATGCTGGTCGCCGATACCGGGTTATCGGCCGCGCTGTGATCGACTGATCATTTCTCGTACCGGCCTGCCGACACCACCCAACGCCAACCCCGTCCGGCGTGGAGACATTCGCACGAATGACACATCGTCGCCTTCTGAACCGCAGACACGCCCCGACTGCCTGCAAATTCATGTTCATCATCCGGGCCTCGACATTCATCGACAGGTGATGTCAGGTCTGAGACCCGCTCGGCCCCGAGCCCGTACTCGGCCAGCCGCAAGTCGCGCGTCACCCAGCGGCGATACGCGAGGAACGCCACAACGGCGGTGGTCAGGGCTTGAGCCCGCGGCCCGCGACGAACTCAAGGAAGTCCTGGGCAACGAGCTCGTCATCGCCAGCGTTGTGAACGTGAAACCAGACCTGCTCACTGCAGTGACGGTCGATTCTCTACCTGAGTCAGGCTGGCTCGGAGGTCAGGTAAGCAGCCGTAGGGGACGCACGTCAATGGCGTCCATGCCGGCATCTGCCGCCGCGGCCAGTCCCTCGTCGCTGTCCTCATAGACCAGACACTGCCCAGCAGCGACGCCTAGACGCTCGGCGGCCAGGAGGAAGAGGTCCGGGGCCGGTTTGCCTCGTTCGACGTCCTCGCGTGTTACCACGACATCGAAGAGATCGAACAAGCGGAGAGCCGCAGCCGTCGCGGTCACGGTCTGCCGCGCGCCGCCGGTGGCCAGAGCGGTCTTCCGATGGCTGCGGTGGTTCCGCAGGACCGACGTCACCACCGCGATCTCACCAACCTCGTGAGCGCGCTGCAGGTAAGCGGCATCACGCCGGTCGGCGACTACCTCGGTGTCGACCATCACATCCTGTGCCGCTGCGAGCAGAGCAACCATCTCCCTGGTTGACATCCCCGTGCGCGCATCGAACCAAGGCTGCTCCAGCACCACGCCGGTCGGCTCGAGCGCCGCTCGTAGAACCTGGAAATTCACCGACTGGCTGTCGGCCAGCGTGCCGTCCCAATCGAACAGCAGCGCCTCGTGCCGAGACGCTGGCTCAAGATCGGCTGCACTCGTGGCTTTGATCATCACATACGCATGATCGCACTCGGTCTCCTCCGTCTCGGCGGCACCTGACGACCCCGACGGCGGTGGCACGGCTCACGGCGCGCTGGTGCTGCTCGGGTGGGTGTTCGCCATCGGCCTCGAGGGCTGGGCGGACCGGCACAGTGACCAGGGCGCCGGTGCCGACGAACTGGCGCGTGAGGCAAACGTGGCACTGCTGCTCCTGGCCGCCGAGGTGGTGGCCGGCCCGGCGGTGATCGCCGTCGTGGTCGTCTGCGGGCTGCTACGCCGGACCGCCTCTGTCTACCTGGTCATCGCGCTCGACCTCGGCGTCCTCGCAGTGGTGAGCGCTGAGGCGGAACCGCCCAGACGGGTCGGGAGCACAGACGGACGGAACACCATCGCGATCACCTCCTCGTCGCTACGGGATCCGGCAACACCTTGGAGCGAACACTTGGTGGGTTGTCGGGCAAAGACAAGCATGTTGACACAACGATGGGTGGCGGCCGCCGTGGTGGGCGCCACGCTGGTGGGTACCACGATTACCTGGACCGCACGCAGCGGCGAAGCGACCGCGAAGATCGCCGCCCCACGGCCGGCGCGCGAACAGACCGTGACGCTCCTGACCGGCGACCGGATCATCGTCCACGGTGACAGCCGGCGCCTCGAGGTCGACCGGGCGCCGGGCCGCGAGAAGGCGAGTTTCCTGACCCGGTGGGAGCGCGGTGCCCTGCACGTGGTGCCGACGGACGCGGCGGCGCTGCTGGGCAGCGGCCGGCTGGACCCCCGGTTGTTCGACGTCACCCGCCTGCTCCGCGCGGGCGACAACCCGCCGCTGGTCGTGGCGGGCGACGCGCGGCGGGTACGTCCGGAGGGGCGCGCCGCGCTCTGGCGGGACCTCGCCGCCGGCCGGCTCTCGACGGTCCGGTTGGACGAGCCGGCTCCGGTGGCCGCGATGCCGGACGCCGAGACGTACGAGCTCACGATTCGCTACCTGCACCGAAACGGCCGGCCCGCGACGGACTACACCAGCTTCGCTCACGCGCTGGACGGGTCCGGCACCGAGACGCTGTACGACTCCAGCGGCACCGTCACGGTCCAGCTGCCGCGCGGTCGCTACCAGCTCGGCACGTTCATCCCCCACGCTGCGGACGATCCCTTCGCCGGCACCATGCTGGTGCAGCCGGTGGTGGAGCTGACCGGTCCGCGGACGGTCGTCATGGACGCCCGGCTCGGCAAACCGGTGTCGGTCTCGGTGCCGGAGCCGGATGCGGTGCCGGGCGACGCGGTCATCGGGTACAGCACGAACGTGGCCGGGGAGGCCGTGGGCGGAGGCTTGATCGCCGGCAGCACCGAACGCCAGTACACCGCCCAGGTCGGTGCGCCCGCCGACGGGTTCACCGCGCTGGTCGCCGCCGGGTGGCGGCAGGCCGCCGAGGGCGACAGCGCGTACGCGTACCACCTGGCCTACTACCAGCACGGGCGGATGTGGACGGGCCTCGACCGCCACCCGACCCACCGGGAGCTGGCTACCGTACGGACCCGACAGGCGCAGACCGCCGCCGGGACCACGGGGCTCGTCGGCGCGTACTACGAGCTCCCCGGCGTACCGTGGGGCATGCGGTGGGCTCAGCCCGGCGCGGCCGGCCCCCTCCCGCGCGTCGCCACCGAGTACTACAACACCGACGCCGGCGTGCACTGGGAGGTCTTCGTCAGCGAGCAGCTAACCGGCGAGGACTACCCGACGACGCTGCAGTGGCACCACGCGGCACCGGTGGCGTACCGGCCGGGCCGCGTCTACCAGGAGGACTGGAACAAGGGCGTCTTCGCCCCGGTCTTCCCGCCGCGTGAGCATCCGACACTGTGGGTGACCCGGAGCGCCGACCTGATCATGGCCACGCCCTCGTGGTACGGGGATGCCGCCGGCCGGGACGGCTACGGCCCCGAGGACGCCACCTATTCGATGCGCCTCTACCAGGACGGCGAGCTGGTCGGCGAGTCGGACCGTCACTTCGGCGACTTCCCGGTGCCCGCCGAGCCTCGCCGGTACCGGCTGGAGATCGCCGCCACCCGGGGCCAGCCGCAGACGCTGTCCACCGAGATCGCGACTGCGTGGACGTTCGGCTCCGCGCACGTCGGAGGGGATACGCCGGTGGCGTTGCCGCTGTCGGCGGTGCGGTTCACGCCGGTGCTGGACGACCGCAACGCGGCGCCGGGTGGCCGGGCGTACCCGGTGCCGGTGGTGGTGTCGCCGCAGCCGGGTTCCGCGGCGGGCGCGCTGACGGAGCTGAGCGTCGACGTGTCGTACGACGACGGTGCCACCTGGCGCCGGGTCGAGGTGCGGCGCACCGGAACCGGTGGCACCGCCTGGCTGCGCCACCCGGCCGGTCCGGGCTACGTCTCGCTGCGCGCCACCGCAACCGACAGCGAAGGCAACTCCGTCACCCAGACTGTCGTGCGCGCCTACCGGCTGCGCGCGGCGTGACGGTCCGCGAACACCCCGCGGGTGATCGGCGAAAGCCCGACAGCAGGCCACGGCGAGAGATGGGGGAGGCGGGCATGTCGGTGCTCACCGAGGCATCGGACGCGGAGGTGATCGGTCGGGCGCGGCGGCAGCCGGAGGCGTTCGCCGCGCTGTTCGACCGGCACTACCGGAAGATCTACGCCTACGCCGCCCGGCGACTTGGTGCCGGCCTCGCCGACGACATCGCGGCGGAGACGTTCCTGATCGCCTTCGACCGGCGGGACGGCTACGACGGTACCCGGGCGGACGCCGGACCGTGGCTGTACGGCATCGCGGCCAACCTCATCGCCCGCCACGCCCGGGCTGAGGCCCGACACCTGCGCGCGTTGGCCCGCACCGGCGCCATCGGCGTGGTCGAGTGGGACGGCGACGCGGTCGCCGGCCGGCTCGACGCGGCGGCGGTGCGCGACCGGCTGGCGGAGGCGCTGGCCGCGCTGCCCGCACCCGAACGGGAGGTGCTGCTGCTGGTGGCGTGGGCCGGGCTGAGCTGCCAGGACGCCGCCACCGCCATGGACGTACCAGCCGGGACCGCCCGTTCCCGACTGCACCGGGCCCGTACCCAGATGCGGTCCGCCCTGGGCATGACCAACCCGAACCTCGACCCGGAGGTGAACGAATAGTGGACGACCTGCAGATCCTGCGTGCGTTGGGCGGCCCTGACCCGGTACCCGAGCTGGATAGCGAGGCGCGGGCCCGCACCGCGCTCCTCGCCCTGGCCCAAGCCGCGCCGGCCATGCCGGCGCGCGCCGCCCGGCGTACCCGATGGGCGCGCCTGGGCTGGCGGATCGCGGTGCCGGCGGTCGCGGCGGCGGTCGCGGTCGGCGGCCTGGTGGTGGTGGAGACTTCCGGCCCGGTCACCCGGGACGGCCAGGTGGGCCCGGTGCTGCCGGGGCTGCCGGCTGCCAGGCCGGCCAACGCCGCGGAGGCCCTCGGGTACGCCGCGGACGCAGCCGCCAAGCGGCGTTTCACCAGGCCGCGGCCAGACCAGTGGTTGTACCTCGAGACACGAACGACGTCCGGCAAGGGGCCGGGCGGGTTCGTCGAAAGCGGTCCCTACGAGAGCCACACCGGCCGGGTGTGGCGCAGTATCGACGGCAAGCAGGTGGCCATCTACAAGGACGGCAAGCTCGTCACCCATCCCAGCGCCATGATGAGTTTCGGGTTCGACTACGCGACGCTCGCCAACCTGCCCCCCGATCCGGACGCGGTGCTGGCCTGGGTTCGTGACCAGGTCGGCGGCGTCGGCGGCGGCACCCGCGACGGCGAGGACGGGATCGCCTTCACCACGATCAATGCCATCGTGCGGGACAACCTGCTGCCGCCGGCCGTTGAGTCCGCGCTGTTCCGCGCGCTGGGCAAGCTCTCCGGCGTCACGCTGGTGCCCGACGCGGTCAACCTCGACGGCCGGCCGGCCATCGCGGTCGCCCGGGTGCAGGACGGCTGGCTGCGGGACGAGATGCTGCTCGACCCGGAGACGTACCGGCTGATCGGCGAGCGGGCGGTGGCGATCGCCGACCACACCACCAACGCGCTCGACGGGAGCCGCCGGATCAGGAAGGGCACCATCCAGCGCCTCCTGGTGCGAAACGCCGCCGTGATAGTGGATGCCCCCGGCCAGACCAGCTGACCCTGGCGCTCCCATGGTCAGGGTTTCCTGACCATGGGAGCAGCGTATTCCCAGGGTTTTGCGGGGTTGGCTGTCGAGAGTGGCAGCGATGAGGTCGAGGTCGTTGACGCTGTGTCGGGATAGTTCGGTGGTGCCACGGGCGCCGGCTTGGCACTCTCTCGCCGAGTCGCAGCAGGCCGTGGCCGACTGCCGCCGTCAGCGACACCCGCAACCGCGCCGTGAGCTCCGGCACCGCCACATCCTGGGCGAACCCCCCAACCGCCTGCCGCCGTACCGCTTTCCGCTTCGCCCGCCCCGCGCGGACAACTCACCTCCGTCGGGACACCTCATCCGACCCGACCTACCCCACCACACCCGACAAACCAGCGACACACCGCTACACAGTGGACAAACCTGGATTTTCAGGATCTGTATGCGGCGGGCGCATACCGCACAGCCACTTTCTGCGTTGGTGGTCGGTCTCGCTGAATGCCAGATTGATGGCCTGCTCCGACCGCTCGGGCGGAGTTCCTCACCGTCGTTTCCGACGCCAATCTGACTGGGAGCCATGAATGAATGCTCAGCGACTTACCGGACCGTTCCTGTCGGTCTTCCGCATCGTCATCGGACTGCTGTTCAGCTTCCATGGGCTGGGCGCGATCTTCGGCATCATGGGCCGCACCGAACCGGTCCCCTTCGGCGAGTGGCCCGGTTGGTGGGCAGGTCTCATCGAAATGGTCTGCGGCGCGCTCGTCCTGCTCGGCGCCGTTACCCGACCGGCCGCGATACTGGCCTCGGGAGCGATGGCGTACGCGTACTTCGTGGTGCACCAGCCGCAGGCGCTGTTCCCGACGCAGAACGGCGGCGTGGAGGCGGCCCTGTATGCGTGGGCATTTTTGGCGGTCGCAGTGCTCGGTGCGGGGCCGTGGTCGATCGACGCGCTGTGGCACCGACGGTCGGCGGAGGTGGTTCCCGCCTGATGGTGACAGCGCCGGTTTCAACTGACCGCTGTTCCCCTTGCCCCTGCAGCCGACTCAACAATGCATTCCGTGCCCGGCCCGAGCCGGCGCCCACCAGAATGAGGAATTTTCGACGATGCAGTTGCCAGATCGGCCCCGAAAGCACGTTGATGGAGCGATGAAGGCTCTCCCGCGGCCATCGCGGGCGTCAGGCGGTCACGGACCGATGTTTCGCGTCGGGTCGGCGGTCGCTGCCGGCCTGCTGGTGCTCGGGTTGACGTCCGGCGCGGCTGCCACAACGCGGCCGGATGCCCGGACCACGTCGAGTTCGTCCGGCTCCGCCACCGCGAGGATCGTGGCGGCGGCGAACGCGTTCCTCCGCGTCCTCGATGACGCGGAGAGAGACGCTGTCCTTTTCGAACGTGGCGACACAGCGCAGCGGCAGCGGTGGTCCAACCTGCCGTCGCCGCTGTTCCAGCGCGCCGGGCTGATGGTCCGAGACCTTGACGAGCAGAAGGTCCTTGCCTTCCTGGCGGTTATGCGGGCGACGCTTAGCACCGAGGGCTACAGCCGCGTGATGGCAGCGCGGGCCGCCGACGACGTGCTGGCCGCCGGCAACACGACCGGGCTGGACTTCGGCAGCCAGTTCTTCTGGATTGCGATCATCGGGGAGCCGTCGGCAACCAAACCGTGGCAGTGGCAGTTCGGCGGTCACCATCTGACGGTCAACGCCACCATCGAGGGCGACAAACTGTCCTTGACCCCCACCGTCCTAGGCGTCCAGCCGGGGACCTACACCGCCTCCGACGGCACCACCGTCCGTCCGCTTGGCGACATCACCGACAAGGCGTTCGCGCTGGTCAATCTCCTGCATGGCAGCGCAAGGGGCAGGGCCGTGCTCGGCGACACATACATCGATGTGGTGCTGGGCCCCGGACAGGACTGCCGTACCCTCTCGCCGGAAGGGCTACCGGGCTCGGCGATGACCGCCGCCCAGCGCGCCACGTTTCTCACACTGATCGACGAGTACAGCGGACTGGCGCACAACCAGGCCGCCGCCGCCCGCCGCAAGCAGCTGAAGAAAGACCTGGCCGACACCTACTTCGCCTGGTACGGGCCGACGACACCGGGTAGCGCGGCTTACTTCCGGATCACCGGTCCGCATGTCGTCATCGAGTACGCCCCGAACAGCCTGGGCGGCGGCAATGGCAACCCGGCGAATCATACCCACGGTATGTACCGCGACCCCACCAACGACTACGGTGGCACGGTCTGCTGATGAGGCGGCTCGGCGCGATCCTGTCCCTCATCACGGTCACCGCGCTCGCCGGTGTGCTGCTGCCGGCCGGTCCGGCGGCAGCACACCCGCTCGACGCCTACCTGCAGGTGGCTTATCTGGCCCCGGCGCCCCACACGATCGGCGTCGAACTCGCCATCTACCCCGGCGTACTCGTCGCACCCGCCGCCCTCGCCGCCCTCGATCCCGACGCTGATCAGCAGATCACCGACCTCGAAGCCCGTGCCTATGGCGAACGCATCCTGGGATTCCTTGAGCTTCGCGCCGATGGACAGCCGCTGCGAGCCGTGCTGTCCAGGGTGGACGTGCCGCCATACCTGACCATCCAGGCCGGCTACGGCACGATCCGCCTCCACGCCGAGGCCCGTGGCGCACCGTCCGCCGCGGGCACGCACGAGATCCTCTTCCGCAACGACCACGCCCCGGAAGGCGCCGCCTACCAGGTCAACGCGACCGTCGGCAAAGACGGACCGGTCGTGCTGGGCGCCCAGCACCGTGACGCGACGCAGCAGCAGAGCCGCATCGCCTACCGCATCGATACCGCGGCGGCATCCTCCTCGGTAGCTGCCACCGGCTCCCCGCACACCGCCGAGCAGGCCGGCCGCCTGCTCAGCATCCTTGAGTCACCAACGCTCTCGCTGACCGTGGTGCTGCTGGCGTTCGGCTTCGCCGCTCTCCTCGGCGCACTGCACGCCTTGACCCCCGGACATGCCAAGACCCTCATGGCGGCATACCTCGTCGGCAGCGGCGGCACCACCCGCAACGCGTTGACGCTCGGTGCCGTCGTCACCTTCACCCACACGGCGTCGGTCATCGGCATCGGCCTCGTCGCCCTGTTCGCGAGCCGCTTCCTCGTGCCCGGGATCCTCGTACCCATCCTGGAAACAGTCTCCGGCGCGCTCGTGCTCGCGATCGGACTGATACTCGTCAAGCAGCGCTGGTCCAGCATCAGGAACCGGACACACGGTCACGGTCACGCAGGCACCGGTGGTCCCCACACGCACAGCCACGGCGGACGGCCGCACACGCACGCTCTGCCGGCTGGCGGGGTCACCGCGCGCGGCCTCGTCGCCATGGGAGTCTCCGGCGGACTCATCCCCTGCCCCGAGGCACTCGGCGTCATGGTCCTGGCCGTCGGCGTCAACCGAACCGTTCTCGGCCTCGGCCTGATCTTCTCCTTCAGCCTCGGCCTTGCGGCGGTTCTGATGGGCCTCGGCATCATGTTGGTCCGATCCCGTCGGCTGATCGGCCGCTTCGAACACATCGGCAACCGCTGGACACATACCCTTCCTCTGGTCAGCGCTGTCGTGGTCACCGGGCTCGGTATCGGACTGCTCCTCCGCGCGTTCGACGCCGGTGTCCCGCCTCTGGCCTGACCGCCCTTGGCCGGAAACGGTACCTCGCAGCGGTGGACCCTGAAGGGCGTCAGGGGCGGGAAGAAGTCATCTCCTTGGCCGCTTCGCGGACCATCTCGCGTAGCCACTGGTGCGCCGGGTCGGTATCGAGACGCGGATGCCAGATCATTCCGTACGGGAAGGCATCGAACTCTTCCGGCGCTTCGACCAGCCGCAGCCGCGGATCCGTCACCTGGACCTCCGCCAGTCGGCGAGGAACTGTCGCCACGAGGGACGTGCCGGGCGTCGCGGTGATCGCCGCGCTGAAGAATGTCACCCGCAGCGCGGCTGTCCGGCTGCGGCCGTGGTTCTGCAACCACCGCTCGATCATCGGCTGCTCGTTCGAGATCAGCGTGATGACCACGTGGCGGGCGTCTAGGTAGTCGGACAGCGAGAAACGATCCTGGACAGGATGGTCGCGGTCCACCACACAGACGAGGTCGTCGGTGAAAAGTTGCTGCCAGCGCAGCGGGGCCGCCGGGTGGAGCACCGACAGGGCGAGTTCGGCACGGCCGCGTTCGAGGTCCGGGTAGCTGTTCTGATCCCGTGGCTCGATGCGGATCTCGAGGTTGGGTGCGGCCGTGTAGAGCCGGGGCAGCAGGTGCGGTCCCAGGGTCGCGGTGGTGTAGTCGGTGCCGACGATGCGCATGACGCCGGTGGCCGTGGCCGGGTCGAAGCCGCGTCCGGCGACGAGGTTCTCCAGGCGCGGCAGCAGGAGCCCCAGCTCGTGCCGCATCTCTCGCGCCCGCGGCGTCAGCTCGTAGTCGCCGCCGGACCGCACCAGGAGTTCGTCGCCGAATAGCACCCGCAACCGCTGCAGGGTGCGGCTCATCGACGACTGGCTCAGGTGGAACCGCACGGCGGCTCGGGACACGTGCCGCTCCTCGAGCAGCACGGCCAAGGCGCGCAGTTCCTGCAACAAGCCGAGGTGACTATGCTTCACGCGCATAGTATGCATGTGATCCTCGCGTCGGCGCTCGATCGCACGGGTCGGCATATCGGCGGGCAAGTGCGTCGGGCTGTGACGAAGGCGCAGATTCGTGACACTTCGATGCGGGTCGATTTCGGGGCCCGCCGGCTCGGACCTTGACCGGGTAGAGCAAGGTTCTAGTTTCGCCTCTGCCGTCGACTATCCGGGCTTCCTGCCGGCAGGATTCCCGGCCGAGCTACGGGGTGACCTCAAGATTCGAAGGGTCACGGGACGTTCCCCCGGTGGACCACTCTGGGCTCAGCCCGAGCGTGTCGGTCACCAGGCCAGGCATGCTGTGGTGAGGGCGAACCCGCCGGTCTGATCCAGCAGCCCGGCGTCGGTCATCGCATCATCGACCTGATCGACCGGCTGCGGCAAAGCTGGACCAGCGAGCAACCCCGCTGACGGTGGACTGGAACTCCTACCCCGCGTCCGAGGTCGTTCGCATCTCATGCCGCAGCCAACGCGCGTCGCGCCTCCCACGGCTTATCACCATGCGTAGGTGGATCCCTCTGCCTCGACGGGCGAAGCTGGCCAAGCCATGACGGCGCCGAAACTCGCGAACAAAACCAGCCGGGTAACGTGTCAGTAACCCCGCTCCTGGGAGTGCCCTGACCCGCATACCCGCTGCTGGCCGCTACGATCGGCGTCGCACCGCCGGAGACCGCAACTCTGACGGGCGGGGTGCCTGACCCTGCTTCAGCGTCATGCATGAGTGACCCGTGGTCATCCGGTCAGCGCTGCCCTCAGCTGGTCCAGTCCCAGCGAGCCGAGTTCCAGCGCCCGACGGTGAAATGCTCGACGGTTGCCGCGGAAGGATGAGCGGCCTGCCAGCCATACCCGTTCACCTACCTTGTAGGTCAGCGCCTGCCCTGGCCTGCCCAGATAACGCGCGAGCTCCATGGATGCGTACGGCCCTTGATGACAACGGTCCCGCAGTAGCTGTAGCGCGGCATCGGGCGTCCACGATGTGCCGTCACCGAACGGCACCGGCAGCCGTAGGTGCAGGCCGATGTCGAGCACGACCCGCGCCGCCCGCAGCAGCTGCATGAACAGGTACCCCAAGCGTGCACCCGGCTGCTCGTAGCGCCCGAGTTCGTCCATGAACCGCTCGGCGTACAAGGCCCAGCCCTCTTGGCAGCCGGAGAGCCCGCCGAGCAGGTTGAGCCGTTGCCCAAGGCCGCCCTGGCAGGCCTCGTAGCCGATCTGGAGGTGGTGGCCGGGAACGCCCTCGTGGTACGCGGTGCTGTAGGCGAACCAGGTGGGGAAGCTCGCCTGGCCCTCGGGAAGAAACCACCAGACACGGCCTGGCCGCGTCAGGTCCTGCGACGGCCCGGTGTAGCCGGTGCCGGCCGACACGGTCACCCGGGACTCGATGCGCCGCAGTGGCGCAGGGATGTCGAAGTGCACGCCGTGCAACTGCTCGGTGGTGGCCTCCAGTAACTCCTGCAGCCACGCACCGAACGCGGCCCGGCTATGCAGGGTGCCCGGCGCGTCGGGCCTGTCGAGCCGATCGATCACCTCGGGCACGCTCCCGCCCAAGGCCTTCGCCTCCGCGACTAGGTCCGCCTCGATCGCGGTGAACTCGTCCCAGCCCCAGTCGTAAAGTTCACGCAGATCCGGCTCGATGCCGAGGAAGGCTCGCACCCATAGTGCGTACCGATGCGGCCCGAAAGCCTCCTCACTGCGCGCCTGCGGTGCCAGGTCTGCGGTCAGCATCACGGCCAGTCTCTGGTACGCCTCTCGCGCGCTGCGCGCCGCCGCCTGCAGCGACGCTCGCTGCCGCCCATCGCCGTAGCGCTTCGCCAGGGCGATGTCATCGTCGACCCAATTGCGGCAGCGCTGCGTCACGAGCTCCACTTGGCGCCGCGTCGGCAGGTGACCACGCTCGGCGGCGAGCAGGAGGCTGCGGGCATACCCGTCCAAGGCCGCGGGGATCGCGGCCTGGCGCGCGGCGACACGGGCCCAGCCATCCTCGTAAGCTGCGCCCTCGGTTTCGCGGCCGGGCACCGCCGCCTCGACGGACTGGCGGATGAGCTGAAGCGGGCCGGTGGCCGCCGCATGCAGTTCGCGCAGATCCTCCCCGGCATCGTGTAAGGCGATGCGGGTGCGCAGCCGTTCGGCGAGGTGAGCGTGCAGCGGGCTCGCCGCGGGCAGCGCCCCGTGCACGGTCTCGAGCTCGCGCAGGGCGCGGGCAGCGAGATCGGCGCGGGCCTGGTGGCCGTCGGGACTGTAGTCGGTGAGCCCGTCGACCTCCTCCTCGCCGGAGACCACTGCCGCGCAGGGGTCGAGGCGGGCCACGTCGCGCAGAAGCCGGCTGGCGAGGTCATCGATCACGGAGGCGATGCTAATGCCAGCCCTGCTTGGCTCGTACTGGCCTGCATCAATGCAGTTGGAAGTGGTTGACAACTTGGTCCGCCAACATTGGTTGCGGCCCAGCGGAGGAGTCGGCGGACAAACCTTCGACGTTCGGTTGCCCGGTTGGGCGGAGAGCACCCGGAGGACGGTGCGGAGTTGTCCGAGGGCTTCTGTCAGAAACCGGGGCCGGTCGTCGTTGATCGCGGGATCGAGGTCGTCGGGCTCGACCCTGCCGAGGCATCCATTGATGTGGCCCGGGCAAACCGGACAGTGAACGGGTGCGCTGGATCTGTGGTGATTCGAGGCAGCGTGTGACGGGCGTGCGGTGGCCATCTGCGCCCGCTCGTGCCGAGTCGAGCGTGCCGGCAGCGAACGAGAAGGTGTGCGCTCGGGCGTCTGCACCGTGGCTGCCACCTCGGGCTCTTTGGTGGCAGGCTGGGATGCGTTCAGCGGCGACGCCGAGCGGATCCGGGCCGGAAGGACGTCTTCCGCGCCTCGAACCGCTCCTGAGCGTCAAGGACCGCATCCGCGTACCGGGTGGCCCAGGCACCCATCGCCTGCATCGGCTCCAGCAGCGCGGTGCCTGCTTCCGTGAGCGCGTAGTCCACGCGCGGTGGCACTTCCGGGAACGGCCGGCGCTCCACCAGGCCGTTGTACTCCAGCCGGCGCAAGGCGTCGTTGAGTACCTTGGGGCTGATCCCTCCGATCCGGGTAAGGAGCGCTGCCGGCCGCATCGGACCGTCCACAGCGATTGTGAAGATCACGACGCTGTCCCAGCGGTTGGCGAGGACCTCGAATGCCACGCGGGCCCGGCAGTCGGAGGTGTAGTCGTCGAGCGGGGCAGCGGGATTACCCATGCGTCCATCCTGCCCGGTGTATTGCACACCGTTCGGTGTGCATCGACCTGCTTATCGTCCTGCACGGCGGTCGGTACCGAGCCGCCGCAGAGCGAGGAACGGAGCAGGCGGATGAAAATCGGCATACTCGGCACGGGCGGTATGGCGGCGGCACTCGGCGGCGCGTGGACTACGGCCGGGCACGACGTGGTGATCGGCGGCCGGAATCAGGGGAGGGCGAAGCAGACCGCCGGAAGAATCGGCGCCGCCGGGTATGGCAGCCTCGCGGACGCGGCGGGCCACGGCGACGTCATCCTCGTCGCTGTCCCGGCGGCAGAGGCGCCGCAGCTGGTGGACGGCCTCGCCGGGAATCTCGCCGGTCGGACAGTCATCGACTGCACCAACCCCGTCGTACCCACCAGCGACGGGTTGATGCTCAACACTGGTGGCACCATGTCTATGGCGCGGCAACTGGCAACTGCCGCACCCGACGCGCACGTGGTCAAGGCGTTCAACCTCTGCCACGTGAGCATCTGGACACTGCGTCCGCCGACCTTCGAAGGCATAGCGCTGGCCGTGCCCTACTGCGCCGACCAGGCCGAGGCAGCAGCGGCGACGGAGAACCTCATCAGCTCCCTGGGCTGCACTCCTGCGCCGTGCGGCGGGCTGGCGCGGGCGGCGTACCTGGAGGCGACAGCGGCGCTTGCGATCGGGCTGTGGTGGACGGGCCAGCAGCCGCGCGCGGCGTTCCCCTCCTTGGCAGAGGTGCCGCATAGCTGAGTTTGTCGAGTACAGCGGATCCACGGAAGCGGGGACCCGGGCTCAGCCCGAATCGGGTCCCCGCAAATGAACCATTCGCCCCAGGGGGCCGCGCCGAACATCCGCACATGCCGCCTACCGGGTGTCACCGTACGTGACCGAGGACGGCAGGGCCCAGCGCGCTCTGCTTCAGGTCAACTGCTGTGGCAACGAACCGAGACGGCTCCTTGGGTTTCTGCGAACAGTCGCTGCGGCCCTCGACCGGGGATCCTCGTCGAGGTCAGCAACCTCGCAGCGGCATCTTCCCGCTACGTTCCAGCCGTTACCTGGGCGTACGGTTGATCGCTCGGCGGTCTATCACACAAAGCGCCGCCGAACACGAGGCGGTCAGCGACCTGCGCGAGCGGTACCGCCTTACCGCAGTACGCCGCTTCCTGGCCGACGATGACCTGGACCTGCCTCGATGCATACTGCCATGCCTCACGCGCCATCCGGACCTGCCGCGAAGCGCTCGTCATGGAAGGTAACCGGATCGCGGGCACCGGCATCCGGACGTAGCCGATGACAGTGCGTCGGCAGATTCGCGATCATCGTGATGTGGGGATGACCGGCGTTGTGACATGCACTCATCGGCTTCACCGGTTGGGACTTCGGTCGGAGGATGGGGTCCGTGCACCCCTAATGGTCATCCAGAGAATCGCCGTGAGCTCCGCAATACCAGCGGGTGCGATGAGAAACGGGCTCAACGCCGCGCCGAGACTCGGGGAAAGCAGCCGAACGAAGGTGTCCGCGACCCAGCCGACGCATGCGACGCCGAGAAAGACACCCAGCGCGCGGGGGAACATGCCCGAGACATAGGCGAGATAGCCCATCGGTAGCAGCCACAGACCGAAGAAGATCTGCGCGATGAGGGAGCCGTGGTGGCGGAGGTCGAACAGGAGCAGTAGCAGCGCGTCGGCGAACGCGCCAGTGTCGGAGCCGTTGGTGGCCACGACGAGCGCCGCGACCTCGTGCGCCATGTTGAGGAGTTCCATCGTGGCACCGGCCGCCGTGAAGATCACCATCGCGGCGGCCCAGTTGGCGCTGACGTGCTTGAACAGTAGGTACAGTGCCATCGCCGTAAACAACCAGCACATGGATGCTGCAAGGTTGGTCGCTACGGCGACGCGGAACAGGCCGGCGTCGGCCGTGAGATTGTCCGCCGTGATTGCGGCATCGCCGGGCTCGTAGAACTTGGTACGGACGAACATGGCGGAGCCGCCGAAAACGGCGACGGCCAGGTACAACAGTCCGGCGATCCTGGCGAGGCGCTGGGGTGACTGCATGACTTCTCCCGGTCCTGTGGGACGTGTGGACGCGGGAAAGCTTGTCGGCCGCACGGGGCACCTCACGTCGGGTCAGCGGCGGCGATGCGGCTGTTCCCGCGGTAGTACATCGTGTCTGGCCTACTCCGGGGAAGTAGTTGGGCCGCCTCGGCCGGGCCTATTCCGATCTGGGCGCGGTCGCCTAGAGTGCCGGCATGACCCCGTTCGGTTCGGGCGCGGCTGAGCGTTCCGCGCCCGGCTTGGCGCTGCTGACGGCGCTGGCGCAGACCGCCGGTACCGCGATCGCCACCCGCGGGCAGCCGGCGGGTGTGGGGATCCTCGGGTACGCGCTGCTGGTCGTGAGCGGCCTCGCGCTGGCTGACCGGCACCGGTTTCCCCGGAGAAACTTCGTCATTGTCGCTGGCGCGGTCCTGGCATATCACGTCCTGGGTTATCCGCCCGGACCGACGTTCATCGCGCCGATGATCGCGGCGTCGGCCGCGATCATCGCCGGATACCGCTGGCTGGTCTGGGCGGTCGCGGCTGGCGGGTACACCCTCTGGCTTGGGTTCAGCGGTGCCACGCCTAACCGTGCCCTGACCGCTGCGGCGCTCATAGCCGGCGCGGGCGTGTTGACCGAACTCGCCATTCCGGCCGCTCGGTGGGTCCAGCAGGTCGCGCGGGAGCAGCGACGGCTGCACGCAGAGCGGCAACGCCGGCAGGCCAGCGAGGAGCGGCTGCGGATCGCCGCCGAGCTCCACGACGTCGTCGGCCATCACCTGTCGCTGATCAACGTGCGGGCGGGTGTGGGCCTGCATCTGATGGGGCGAGAGCCGGACCAGGCGCGGGTCGCGCTCGACACGATCCAGAAGACCAGCGCCGAGGCCCTGCGTGAGGTGCAGTCGGTGCTCAACACGTTGTACCCGGCGCGTGCGGCTCCACGTGCGCCGGCGCCGGCGCTGGATCGCCTCGACGAGCTGACCAACGACGCGGGTTTGCCGGTCCGGACGGTGGTCAGCGGTGAAGCCCGGTCACTACCGGCCGGGATCGAGCGCGCGTCCTACCGGATCATTCAGGAGGCGCTGACCAATGTCCGCCGCCACGCCGGTCCGGGGGCCACCGCCACCGTCACCATCGAGTATCAGCCAGAGGCGTTGGTGGTCCTCGTCGAGGACCACGGCGGGGCAGGGGAGCCGGCCATCGCACCGGCGGGCAACGGGATCACTGGTATGCGTGAACGCGCCACCACCCTGGGCGGTTCACTGACCGCCGGACCGTCGCAAGCCGGCGGCTGGCGGGTTCGCGCCAGCCTGCCCCTCGACTGGGACCCCGCACCGTGATCCGGGTGATTCTCGCCGACGATCAGGCGCTGGTCCGCGCCGGTTTCCGCGCGCTGCTCGACGCCGAGCCCGGCGTCGAGGTGGTCGGCGAGGCCAGCGACGGCGCGCACGCGGTCCGGCTGGCCCGACAGGCCCGACCCGACGTCGTCCTGATGGACATCCGGATGCCCGGCGTCGACGGCCTGGCCGCCACCCGACAGATCGCCGCCGACCCGGCCCTGTCCGGGGTCCGGATTGTCGTGCTCACCACGTTCGAGCTGGACGAGTACGTCGGCGAGGCGCTGCGGGCCGGTGCCGCCGGTTTCCTGGTGAAAAGCGCCATGCCGGCCGAGCTCATCCATGGCGTGCGGGTCGTGGCGGCCGGTGAAGGTTTGCTGTCACCGAGCATCACCCGCCGGGTCATCGAGCAGTTCGCGGCCCGGACCGCCACACCGGCGCCGTCCCGCAAGCTCGCTGAGCTGACCGACCGGGAACGGGAAGTCGTCGCGTTGGCTGGTACCGGTCTGTCCAACGACGAGATCGCCTCCCGGCTGGTGATCAGCCGGACCACCGCCAAGACCCACGTGTCCCGCGCGATGGTCAAGCTCGGTGCCCGGGACCGCGCGCAGCTCGTCGTGTTCGCCTACGAGGCCGGCCTGGTCCGCCCCGGCTGGCTCCCGTGAGCTGTTCGAGGCGCGATCAAAGCCACGGCTGAGCACCGGTACGGCCAACCGGACGTGCTCACGCTGCAGGACGTCGATGTGCCGGCCGTGGGTGACGGGGGTGTCTCGTCCGGTCCGCGCGGCTTCGGTCAACCCGTACGACCGGCACCCCGTACATGCTGCGCGCGGCGGCCGGTCTGGGTCGGCCGAAGGCCGCCGTGCCTGGCATGGACCTGGCCGGGCAGGTGGAGGCGGCCCGCCGCGACGTCACGCTGTTCCGCCCCGGAGACGAGGTGTTCGGGCTGCGGCGGGCCGCCTTCGCCGAGTACGTCAGCGCACCGGTCGACGCGTTGGTGGCCAAGCCGTCCAACCTCACCTTCGAGGCGGCGGCCGCCACCGGTGGCGCGTTGATGGCATTGCTTGGGTCTGCGCGAGAGGGTCGGATCCGGCCCAGGCGCCGGGTGCTCATCAACGGCGTATCGGGTGGCGTCGGCACCGTTGCCCGGAGCGATACGGTGGCAATCATGACGCAGTCAGTTCCGCGGCCGGTCCGGTGGGGAATCCTCGGCACCGGCGGCATCGCCGCCACGTTCGCCTCCGATCTGAAGCTGGTCGAGGGCGCCGTGCTCGCCGCCGTCGGATCGCGGACCGCCGAGGCCGCGACCACATTCGCCGCACGGCACGGATTCGCCCGCGCCCATGGCTCCTGGGCCGACCTGGCCGCGGACGACGAGGTCGACGTGATCTACGTGGCCACGCCGCACGCGTTTCACCAGGCGGCCGCCGCGGTTTGCATCGCCGGCGGCAAGCACGTGCTCTGCGAGAAGCCGATGACGCTGGACCGGCCGTCGTCGGCGACGCTGGTGGAGCAGGCCCGGTCGCGCGGCCTCTTCCTGATGGAAGCCATGTGGATGCGCTGCAACCCGGTCATCCGGCGCATTGCTGCCCTGGTCGCGGACGGTGCCATCGGCGAGGTGACCGCGGTGCACGCGGATCTCGGACTGCAGGGACCGTTCCCGGCCACGCACCGGCTGATGGACCCGGCGCTCGGCGGCGGCGCGCTACTGGACCTCGGCGTCTACCCGATCAACCTGGCCCACCTGATCCTGGGCATGCCAGCGTCCGTGCAGGCGTGGGCGCATCTGTCACCCGAGGGTGTCGACCAGAACACCGGCCTGCTGCTCGGCTACCCGTCCGGTGCGGTGGCCGCGCTGTCGTGCAGCCTGGTCGCCGCGACCGGCAACGCGGCGACGATCACCGGCACCACCGGCCGGATCCAACTGCCGCCGGCCTTCTTCATGCCACGGACGTTCACGCTGCACCGTGGTGGCGACACCGAGGTCTTCGACCTGGACTTCCCCGGCAAGGGCTTTCAGTTCGAGGCCGAAGAGGTGCAGCGCTGCCTGGCCGCGGGCGAGGTGGAGAGCCCGCTGATGCCGCAGGCCACGACGCTGGAGATCATGGGTTTGCTGGATGCGATCCGCGAGCAGATCGGTGTCCGCTACCAGCCGCCCCGGAGCGGTCAGCCGAACAGCGGACGGACCACCAGGTAGACCAGGCAGGCGAAGGCTGCGGCGGCCGGGAACGTTCTGATCCAGGCGAGCACGATGTTGCGGGGCACGCCCCACCGCACGGCGGCAAGCCGCTTCGTCGCGCCCACGCCCATGATCGCCGAGGCGATCGTGTGGGTGATGGACATTGGCGCGTTCAGCACGAGGGCGTCGAAGTAGAGGACGCCGCTGGCGACGGTCTCGGTGGCGAAGCCCTCCGGCGGGCGCAAGTCGATGATCTTGCGGCCCAGCACGGGACACGAATCGCGTTCCTCGTGGAGCCGTGCCATCGAAGCGCAGCCAGCCCCCAGTGTGGATCTGTTCGGTCATGCGTTGGGCAGTGTCCTGCCGGCGGGCGGGAACGGCTGCAGCCGGGCGGCGACCTTGCCGCGCCGCCGGCCAGGACGGGGCACGCTACCGGAATTCGGTCCACTTCGAAAGTGGGAAAGTCGGCGGTGCTCCGGCCGGCGGCTCCCTGGCTGGCGCTGAGCGTGGTCATGAGGGCACGAATGACCACGCTCAGCGCCAGTTGAGGCGTGCGGTCAGCGGGTCCGGTCCAGCACGGCGTGCTGGGCGGCCGCGTACTGCTCGCGGATCAACGGAACCGGGTCGTCCTCGTAGACCGCGGGGGTCTCCGCGGACCAGGCCGGGGGGGTGTCGCCGCCGGCAGTGACCCAGGCGGCCTGCCGGGCCGCGCCGTCGGCGACGTACTCCCCGGGCGGCGGGACCAGCACCGGCTTGCCGAACAGCGCGGGAGCGATACGGCGGACCGCCTCGCTCTTCGCCCCGCCGCCGACCAGGACGATCCGGTTGGCCTGGGCACCCTGGCCGACCAGCGCGTCCAGACCGTCGGCCAGCGCACACAGCATGCCCTCGACGGCGGCCCGGGCCAGGTGAGCCGGGTCGGACGTCTTCAGGGTCAGCCCGTGGATCGCGCCGGTGGCATCCGGCCGGTTCGGGGTCCGCTCACCTTCCAGGTACGGCACCAGGACCAGGCCGTCCGCACCGGCCGGCGCGGTCAGTGCGAACCGGGACAGCTCGTCGTGCGAGACGCCGAGCAGTTTGGCGGCCGCGTCCAGGACCCGGGCAGCGTTGAGGGTGACCACGATCGGCAGGAACCGGCCGGTGGTGTCGGCGAACCCGGCCACCGTGCCGCTCGGGTCGACCGGCGCCGCGTCGGACGAGACGAAGACCGTGCCAGACGTGCCGATCGAGACGATCACGTCGCCGGGCAGCGCGCCGGTCCCGAGGGCGGCGGCCGCGTTGTCCCCGGCTCCCGGGCCGAGCGGGGCGCCGTTGGGCAGGTGCCCGGCGATGCCCGTCGGACCGAGCACATCGGGCGTTCTCAGGGCTCGGCCGAAACCGAGCTCCAGCAGGTCGGGGCGATACTCGTTGGTCCTGGCGGACCAGTACAGTGTGCCGCTGGCATCGCTCCGGTCGGTCTTGATGTCCGCGATATCGGTGGATCCGGACAGCTTCCAGGTCAGCCAGTCGTGCGGCAGGCAGACCGCGGCGATCCGGGCCGCGTTCGACGGCTCGTTGCGAGCCAGCCAGCGCAGCTTGGTCAGCGTGAAGCTGGCGACCGGCACGATGCCGACCGCTTCCGCCCACTTGTCCCCGCCGCCCAGCTCCTGGATCAGGTCGGCGGCCGCGCCGGCGCTGCGGGTGTCGTTCCACAGCAGCGCCGGGCGGACCACGTCACCGTTCTCGTCCAGCACGACCATGCCGTGTTGCTGGCCGGCCACCGAGGCGGCGGCCACGTCGTCCAGGCCGCCGGCCTCCTCGATCGCCTGCTGGAGCGCGGCCCACCAGGCGTCCGGGTGCACCTCGGTGCCGTCCGGATGGCTCGCCCGCCCCTGCCGGACCAGCTTCCCGGTCTCGGCGTCGCGGATCACGACCTTGCACGACTGGGTCGAGCTGTCAATCCCGGCAACCAGCGCCATGGTCAGCGGGCCCCGAGGACGTGCTCGATGGCGAGCTGGTTGAGCTTGACGAACCCGTAGCCCTGAGCGCCTGCGGCGTCGGCGTCGAAGTCCTCGAACGCGCTGCGGTCGGCGAGCAGGTCGGTGTACGACTCGCCCGGGCTCAGGGTGGGGGTGGACAGCTGGCCGACCTTGGCCGCGGCCAGCGCCTCCTGCACCTCCGGGTCGGCCCGGAACGCCTTGGCCCGCTCCTTGAGCAGCAGGTACACCCGCATGTTCGCCTTCACCGACTCCCAGACGCCGTCGACGTCCTCGGTGCGCGACGGCTTGTAGTCGAAGTGGCGCGGGCCGTCGTAGACGATGCCGCCGTCCAGCCCGTTTTCCAGCAGGTCGACCGTGGAGAACGCGTTGAGCAGGTCGCCGTGGCCGAAGACCAGGTCCTGGTCGTACTTCGGGCCGTGCTGGCCGTTCAGGTCGATGTGGAAGAGCTTGTTGTGCCACAGCGCCTGGGCGATGCCGTGCGTGAAGTTGAGGTTCGACATCTGTTCGTGGCCGACCTCGGGGTTGATGCCGAACAGTTCGGGCCGCTCCAGTTCCTGTATGAAGGCGATGGCGTGGCCGGCGGTCGGGAGCAGGATGTCGCCGCGGGGCTCGTTCGGCTTCGGCTCGATGGCGAAGCGGAAGCCGTAGCCGCGGTCCTCCGAGTACTGCGCGAGGAGGTTGAGGGCCTCGCGGTAGCGGTCGAGGGCGGCCCGGACGTCCTTCGCCGAGTCGTACTCCGAGCCCTCGCGGCCGCCCCACAGCACCAGGATCTTGGAGCCCAACTCGGCGCCGAGGTCCATCTGGCGCAGCACCTTGCGCAGCGCGTAGCGCCGGACGCTGCGGTCGTTGCTGGTAAAGCCGCCGTCCTTGAACACCGGGTGGTTGAACAGGTTGGTGGTCACCGACGGGACGACCAGACCGGTCTCGTCGAGCGCCTTCTTGAACTTGGCGATGATGCCGTCCCGGGTCGCGGCGTCGGCGCCGAACGGCACCAGGTCGTCGTCGTGGAACCCGACACCATACGCCCCGAGCTCGGCGAGCTTGTACACGGTCTCGATCGGGTCGAGCGCGGGACGGGTGGCCTCACCGAACGGGTCGCGCGCCTGCCAGCCGACGGTCCAGAGACCGAAGGAGAACTTGTCATCACGTGTGGGCTGCACAGCCACGCTTACCTCCGGGTAACACGTTGGATTTGTTTGTTCGTTGAATTATTTGGCGGGGGTGTGGCATTGTCAAGCCGTGACGGCTCGACTGACCTCCTCCTCGAGTGCCCCGTCGCTGCCTGGTTCAGGACGCCGGTCAGGAGGCGCTCGCCGCCGACGAGCCCCGGGCCGCGGCCGCGCCGGGCAGCGCGCTGTCCGCGGTGGTCAACCTGCTGGACGTTGAGGCCGAGCTGCGGCACCGGGTGCTGACCGCAGGGCTCGCGCCGGTCACGCTGGAGGCAGCACGGCGGGGAACGAACGCCGCGGTGCACGCGGCGGCGGTCGCGGTGGTACGGGAGGTGCGGGACGATCCGGCGTCCTGGCTGCGGCGGGTGGACTGAGGGCGTACGCGGGCATCGCGGCCTGGCGCACACCCGACCGGACCCGGAACAGCGACGCGAAGGAAACACCCGCCATCCCGCCGGTGTTGTCGCTCTTGCCGTGGGTGAGCAGGCTGATCCCGGTACTGCCCGGCACCCTAGCCCGCCCGGAACACCGCCGGACGCGGCCGGGCCGGGTTGACGATGCCGAACCGGGGCCCGGCCCGCCGACCTGATCGACCTGAGCGGGGAGGCCCGGCAGACCTTCTTGCCCTGCAGACGCGCACCGGCTGCGGACGACGGCCCTGGCGGTGCGGGGGGCAGCACAGGCCCGGCACCGGGTGACGTCTGTCAGAGCCGGGCCGCGGACGAGCTCAGGTACGCACGGCTCTCCGCGAGCGCCGCGAAGACATCGCCGTCGCTGGTCTGGAGCTCGACGATGTGCAGCGCGCCGGCCGGGGCGGCGGCCAGGATCCGCGCCGTCGGCATCGCGCCTCGCCCGAGGGCGACGTGCGGGGCGCCCTCGGTGATCGGGCCGTCCTTCAGGTGCAGGGCCGGCACCCGCTCGCCGAGCCGGTCGATGACGGCGGGCACGTCGGCGCCACCGAGGGCCGCCCAGTAGCAGTCGATCTCGAAGAAGACCTTCGGGTCCAGGAGGTCGGCCAGGACCTCCAGGGCGTGCCGGCCGTCGATCTCGGATGCGAACTCGGACCAGTAGTTGTGGTAGCCGATCCGCAGGCCGTACCCGGCTGCCCGGTCGGCGAGGGCGTTCAGCGAGTCGGCGGTGCGGGCCAGCGCCCCCCGACTGGTGAAAGCGTCGTCGGGGAGGCCGGTTCCCACGATCGCCAGGTCGGTGCCGAGGGTGGCCACGGCCTCGAGAGCCCTGTCGCGGTCGGCGCTGAAGAATCGGTGCGAGTGGGCGCTGCAGATGGCGAGGCCGAGGTCCTCGGCTGTCGCGCGCAGGCCGGCCGGGTCGTCGAGGGCTTCGAACGGCTCGACGCCGCGGTATCCGAGGTCGGCTAGGCGGTGCAGAGCGGCCCGGCGGTCGGCCGCCAGCGCGTCACGGATGGTCCACAGGTTGACCGCCGGAGAGCTCGACATCAGTCAGTGCCTTTCCCGGTTGCTGTCGGGGGGATGTTCGGAAGCGCGAAGGACGAGACCCACGTCACCACCAGCAGGGCGGCGCACAGCCAATAGGCCAGCTCGCTCGCGGCGAACGGCGACGCGCCCCGGCCGATCTGGTCGAAGATCACCGTCGAGAAGATCGCCGCCGCCACCGCGCCGCCCAACTGCTGGAGGGCGTTGACGGCGCCGGTGGCCGACCCGAGCTCGCGGTCGTCGACCCGGGACAGGACCAGATTCAGGAACTGCCCGAAGAACAGGCCGGTGCCGACGCCGGCGATGAGCAGCGCGGGGGCCAGGTTGAAGCTGGTCAGGCCGGTGTCGAACAGCAGACCGTCCGGACCCTGGCGGGTGGTCGTGCGGGCATTGCTCGCCACGGTCACCGCAGCGAGACCCATGCCCACGGCCTGGGCCAGGATTCCGGCCTGGAGCACCAGACGCGGGCTCCGCCTCGCGAGCAGCTGCCCGATGCCCATCGCGGCGATCGTGCCCACCGGCCACCAGGTGCCGGTCAGTCCGCTGCGTATCGGCGACCAGCCGACGTACAGCTGGACCAGTACGGGGTAGATGATGAAGGCTCCCGAACAGGCGCCGAAGAACAGGAAGACGACCACCGCGCCGCCGGTGAAGGACCGTTTGCGGAACAGGCTCGTCTCGATGAACGCGTCAAGCCTCCGCCGGTGCCGGGTCCGGGCATGGAGCGCGAAGAGCGCGAGAACCAGCACCGAGGAGATCATCATCGCCTGGGTCCACCAGGCCCACTGGTGCTCACGGCCCTGGATGACCGGATAGACGAACAGCCCGACGGCGACCGAGCACAGGATCATGCCGATGCCGTCGAGCTTCGGCCGGTTGTCGGGCCGGTGCCCGGCGGGCAGCGTACGGAGGGCGACGAGGTACACGATGAGGCACGCCGGGATGTTGATGATGAACACCCAGCGCCACGACGCGTAGGTGATCAGCGCGCCACCCAGGATCGGGCCGGCGGCGGAGGAGAGGCTCATGAAGGGCCCGAAGATGGCGAACGCCTTCGCGCTGTGCTCCTGGCCGAAGCTCTCGCGGATCATGCTGACGCACTGCGGGATCATCATCGCCGCGGCGCCGCCCTGCAGCAGCCGCGCGACGATCAGCTGGACCGGGGTCTGCGCCACCGCGCACGCCGCCGACGTGAGCGTGAACCCGGCGAGGCCGATGAGGAACATCCGGCGGCGACCGACGATGTCACCGAGACGGCCGCCGGCGAGCAGCAGCACCGCGAACGTCAACAGGTAGCCGATGCTGATCCACTGGAACTGCGCGTCGGACGCGCCGAGATCGTTCCGGATCGCCGGGGCGGCGACGTTCATCGCCGTGGCGTCCAGCAGGTCCATCATCGCCGCGCCCAACACCGTGAACAGGACCGCCCAAGCGCCCCGAGGCGGTGCTGAGGGGCCGGCCTGACGGCCGGGTCGCGATATCACGGACACGGGAGCCTCGGCAGCGCCCGGATCGGCGGTCGCCAATGGGCCATGGCCACCCTTCGGGTATTTCGGCAACGATCTGGACCAAACTAATGGGCCGGACCGCGAACTGCCAAGGCCCTCTCCATCGACGCAGGTCGGGCCGGGGGTTCGCCGTGGGCTCCGGCATCCTGCCGCGAAGGCCGACCTGTAGCGTCCCACCCATGCCGATCGACATCGGCGCACCCATGCGCCACGCCACCATGCGGGAGCGGAATCTGGCCGTCCTGCTCGGCGTCATCGCGGAACATCAGCCGGCCACCAGGGCACAGCTCGCCGCGCTGACCGGCTTCACCAAGACTACGGTGTCGAACCTGATCGCGGTGCTCGCCGACGCCGGCCTCGTGCACAACGGCGGCATGGTGCACGACGGCGACCGCGGCCGCCCGGGAACCGGCGTCCTGGTCGACGGCGCGGGTGCCGCCGGGCTCGGCCTCGAGGTGACCGTCGACTACCTGGCGGCCTGTGTCCTCGACCTCGGCCGCCGGGTGCGCTACCGGCACCTGGTGACGGCCGACAACCGGAACCGCCGGCCCGAGGAGATCGCCGCGGCGCTGTCCCTGCTGGCCGGGAAGGCCATCGGTTCCGCGCAGGAGCAGGGTCTGACGGTGGCTGGGGCGGTCGTGGCGGTGCCCGGTCTGCTCGACCGCTCCGGGATGCTGCGCGCACCCAGCTTCCGCTGGCGCGACGTGCCGGCCGCGACGTTGCTCGACCGCGTCCTTCGCGAGCTGCGGCTGCCGACCAAACTGGAGAACGAGGCGAACCTGGCGGCGCTCGGCGAACTGTGGTTCGGCGCGGGACGCCCGCTGGGCGACTTCCTGCACGTCTCCGGTGAGATCGGTATCGGCGCCGGCATCATCCTGAACGGCCGGATCTTCCGAGGCTTCCACGGGTTCGCCGGCGAGCTGGGCCACATCCAGGTCGATCCGGACGGGCCGCAGTGCGCCTGCGGTGCGTGTGGGTGCCTGGAACTCGTCGCCGGCCGGGAGGCGATGCTCCGCGCGGTGGGGCTCGAGCCGTTGACCGCATGGTCCGGCCTGGACGAACAGATCTCCGCCCTCATCGAACTACTCGAGGCGGGCGACCGCGGTGCCATGGAGGTGGTGCGGCGCGCCGGTGACGCTCTCGGACGCGCGCTGACCTGCATCGTCAAGGGACTGGACCCGGGCGCGATCGTGCTGGGCGGCACCTTCTCCCGGCTCGCCGCATGGATACTGCAGCCGACCGAGGCGGCACTGCGGGCCGGGGCGCTGTACGAGCAGACGCCCACCGTCGTCATCTCGCCCCTGGGTGGGGACGCGGTGATGCTCGGCGCGGCTGGGCAGGTTATCGAGGACATCTACGCCGATCCGGCAGTCCTGCTCCGCTGACGCGTCACCCGATCGGCACCATTGTGGATTAACGTGCGTCCATGCCTCGCATCGCAGTCCTCGGCGCCGGTCCGGTAGGTGTGGGTGTGGTGGAGCGGCTGCTGGCCAACGCCGGTCTCCTGATGCCGGACCGGGCCATCGAGATCGTCCTGGTCGATCCGCACCCGGCCGGTCCCGGCCGGATCTGGCGGGACGGGCAGTCGCCGCTGATGCGGATGAACTCGCTCGCCAAGGACGTCACCCTCTACCCCGGCGAATCCGTACGCTGCGCCGGCCCGGCGCGTCCGGGACCGTCGCTGGCCGAATGGGCGGCGGCCACGGCCGCCGGGACTCTTCCGCCCGTCGATCCCCGGCTGGCCGATGATGTACGCGAGACCGGCCCGGCCTCGTTCGCGACCCGGCGGCTGCAAGGCGCCTACCTGTCCTGGTTCCTCGGCGAGGTGATCCGACAGGCGCCGCCCGGCACCCGGGTGACCGTGCATGAGGGCCGCGCCGTGGCACTCACCAGGGCGCCGGACGGCACCGAGCGGGTGCACCTCGCGGACGGTTCCCGGATCGACGCCCACGCGGTGGTCCTCGCACTCGGCCACCTCGACGCCCGGCCGCAGGGCGAGCAGGCGGAGGCGGCCGGGTTCGCGGAGCGGCACGGACTCGTGTACCTGCCGCCCGGCTTCGTCGCAGACGCCGATCTCTCGGTGCTGCCGGCCGGCGCCGACGTCCTGGTCCGGGGCATGGGACTGGCCTTTTTCGACCTGATGGCCCTGGTCACCGAGGGACGCGGCGGCCGGTACGTCCGCGATGCCGGCGGCGAGCTTCGCTATGTGCGTTCCGGACGCGAGCCACGGCTGCTGGTTGGTTCCCGCCGGGGCATGCCGTACCGGTGCAAGCCGAGCCACCGGCTGGTCCATGGGCCGGTGCGGGACCTGCGCTATTTTCCCCAAGCTCTCGGGCAGTCGCTCGCCGGAGACGCGATGCTCGACTTCCATCGCGACATCTGGCCGCTCATCCTGAAGGACCTGAGCTACGCGTACTACCGCGAGCTGTTCGCCGCCGCTCCGCAGCACACCGCCATGCCGTGGCAGGACTTCGAACGCCTGCATGCTGCCGCCGCCGTGGATGAACTCGACGCGCTCGCCGAGAAGGCGGTTCCCCAACCGGCCCATCGGTGGAACGTGGACGATCTCCGTGCGCCGCTGCGGCACACCGAGCCGCAAACCGTCGACGACTTTCGCGTACGGTTCATCACGCTGTTGCAGCAGGAACTGCAGCGCAGCGCCGATCCGGCCCGGTCCGCCGATTCCGCCGTCTACGGTGCCCAGCTGCTGTTCTTCGAGCACCTTCCGCGCCTGCGGCCCCGCCTGGCCCCCCGGGCCCAGGCCGAGGAGCTGGACGGAGCCTGGTTCGCCCTGTTCAACCTGGTGGCGAGCGGTCCGCCCGCCTTCCGGATGGAGGAGCTGCTGGCGCTGTGCCGTGCGGGCGTGGTCCAGCCGCTCGGCTCGGGGATGCGGGTGCGACTCGACGAATCGACCGGCCGCTACCGGGCCGGCGGCGCCAACATCTGCGAGGAACGCCCGGCCGCCGTGCTGATCGACGCCCGGCTGCCCGAGCCGACGGTCGCCAGCACAGTCGACGAGCTGCTGGGAGCGCTGCACTCCTCCGGAGCCGCTTCGGAGGAGTGCCTGACCGATCCGGCGACCGGCTACCGCAGGCCGACCGGACGGATCGCCGTCGACGAACGGGGCCGCCTGGTGGCCGCCGACGGAACCGTGCATCCGGCACGTTATGCGCTGGGCTGGAACACCTCGCTGCGCGGGGCGCGGGCGTTCGCCATACCCGGCACCGATGCGGTCACGTTCCGGCACGGGGACCAGGTCGCGCGGGCCGTGCTGACTGGGCTGCCACCCGTGGCGTGAAAGGAAGGCAGGGCATCGACGTTGACAACTCTGATGATGCGTGCTCCCATTAGTCCACCATTTGGACTTAATTACGGGGGCACGCTGTGGGCGACAGCGGGAAAGATCCAGGGGAGATCGTGCTCAGCGTGGTCATCCCCAGTTACTACAATGTGCAGTGCCTCGAACTCGTGCTTCAGTCGCTGGCCGTGCAGACGATGCCGGCGGAAAAATTCGAGGTCATCGTGGTCTACAACGGCTGCGAGCCGCCGGCCCGGCTCGCCGAGCTGCGCGCGAACACGCCTTATCTGCTGCGGGAGCTGACCTCGCCGAAGGGCTGGTCCGCTGCGCGCAACGCCGGCATCCTGGCCGCCAACTGTGAGCGGCTGCTGCTGCTCGACAACGACTCGCTCTGTCCGCCCGACCTCCTCGAACGTCACTGGAACCTGGCGGAAAAGGATCCGTCCAGCGTCGTGATGGGCGGTCGCGGCGAGCTGGGCGTCCAGGGCTGGGCCGCGCTGCACACCGTGATGACCGGCAAGGGCGTCGTCGACACCATCCCCGTGGAACACGATGTGCGGGCCCGGTCCGCACCCTCCGAGCCGTGGATGTACGGCTTCACCAACAACTTCGGTCTGAGTCGGGCGGACGCCCTGGCGGTGGGCATGTTCGATGTGGACTTCGACGCCCGATGGGGCGGCGAGGACCTGGACATCGCGTACCGGCTGTACCGCCACTTCGACCGTGATCGCTCGCGGTTTCACTACGAGCCCACACTGCGTGTCTGGCACGTGCCGCACTATCGCAACCTGCGGAAGGCCTTCGGCGACCATTTCGCGAGCCTGGCGTTGCTGCGCGACAAGCACCGGCACTACGAGGTCGAGCTGATCGCCGGACTGCCCGAGGTCCTGGCCGGCTCGCTCGCCGACATCGCGGAACGGGTCACCGAGTACCGCAGGGTCATGGCGGTGTGCGCCGAAGCGGGCCTGTGCTCGATCAAACCCTGGCGAGCCGCCGTCGATCCGCTGCGTGAGCAGGATCCGCAACGCCCCGACCTGGTCATCGCCTACGACACCGAGCAGCTCGGCACGCAGCGCCTCGTCACCTTCGACTACGGACGCGGCACGGACGCGACCAACCTGCATCTGCTCGGGGCCGATGTGCCGTTCTCCGAGGGCACCTTCCGGGCCGCGTTCTCCGTCGACTTCTGGCGTCTGCTGCGGATGCCGGATCTCCTCGCCTTCGTCACCACAGCACTGATCGTCGCCGACGAGTTGTTCCTGGCCGCCTCCGAGGACCTGATTGCCCGCGGGCCTGCGCTGGGCCTGGACCCGCTGGTGGACCTCCGGTACTTCGCCGAGCTGGTCGAGCCGGTCTACCACGTCACGAGCCAGCAGGTCGCCGGCGTTGGGACCCTGTTGCGCGTCGTACCCGCCACCTGATCCGCGTCCTGGTCCTGGCCCGGGGCCGGCGTCACGCGCCGCCCTTCTCAGTCTTTCATCCGCTGGACACCTTGAGGTGACTCGCATATGCATGACCTGGAACTCGAACGGCTGCTGAGCCGCGAGAACCGGCACTATCTGAACAGCATCGACCTGATCGCCGCCTCGAACGCACCGATCGCCGTGGTCCGTGACAACCACGCGTGGGGCGTGGCCCAGTTCCGCTCCGCCGAGGGGCGCCTGGGGAACAAGCCCTACGCCGGCACCTCGATCTTCGACGAGGTGGAGCGACTGGCGGTGGAGCGGGCCCGCGCGGTGTTCGGCGGCGAGCACGCCAACGTGCAGCCCGTCTCCGGCTCCCTGGCGAACCTGGCCGCCTACCGGGCGCTGATGAAGCCCGGCGACACCATGATGGCCATGGCGGTGACCTCCGGCGGGCACCTCTCGCACGGCCATCCCAAACACATCGTCTCCGAGCTGTACCGGGTCGTGCCGTACACCGTCGATCCCGGAACCGGCCTGCTGCCGTACGACGACATCCGGCGGATCGCGGAACGGGAACGCCCGCGCGTCATCGTCGCCGGGTATTCCGCGTATCCCCGGGCGGTCGACTTCGCCCAGCTCAGCGAGATCGCGCAGGGGGTGGGTGCGACCCTGATCGCCGACATCTCGCACATCGCCGGCCTGGTGGCGGCCGGGCTGCACGACAACCCGAGCGCCTACCCGGACACCGTCGTGACCACCTCGGTGGAGAAGACGTTGCGCGGTACCCGCGGCGGGATCGTCCTGTGCCCCGCGTCGCTGCAGGCGCGGATCGACTCGGCGGTCTTCCCCGGCCTGCAGTCCTCGGTGGGGATGGCCGGGCTGGTCTCCCTCGCGGCCACCCTGCACGATGCGGCCGGCCCCGCCTTCCAGGCATATCAGGAGCGGGTGGTGAGCAACGCGCGGCGGATGGCCGGGCTGCTGCTCGACGGCGGGCTTGACCTGCTGACCGGTGGCACCGACACCCACCTGCTGGTCATCGACCTCACCCGCACCGCGCTGACCGGGCGGGACGCCGAAGGCCGGCTGCAGGAACTGGGAATCCTGTCGAACCGGAACATGCTGCCCGGCGACCCGAGGCCGCCGTTCGTCGCCAGCGGGCTGCGACTCGGCACGCCGACGATCACCTCGCGCGGGTACGACGACGAGGACGTCGCCGAACTCGCCGACATCGTGCTGGCGGCGCTGCGCGCGCAGGACTGGGACACGTCGAAGGCCACCCTGCTGCGCAAGCGCGCGGACGTGCTGCGCGCCCGGGTGCGCCCGGACGACGCACTGAGCGACCTGGCTGCGTCGGCCGCCGGCGATGAGCTCTGAGGCCAAGCCCGGACCGGCGAGCGGCGGTACGCTCCGGCGACACGGGCCGGTCGCGGGCTTCCACACCTTCCGCAGCTACGCGGGCCATCCGGGCAAGGACGGCGCGAACTTCGCCTACACGGAGGTCGCCCGGCTGCTGGGTGACAGCGTCGAGGTCCGGCCCAAACCGCACGACGTGGTGGACCTGTTCCGCAGCGACGAGGCGGCGCGGGCGGCTCTGTCCGGCTGCGACGTCGTGGTGGCGACGGTGGGCCCGCACGCCTACCTGTACTTCCACCTGCGGGAACGGCTCGGGCTCAACTTCCGGATCATCCGTGACGCGCGTACCGCGCTGTGGAACGGCTATCTGCAGCAGGAGGTGCTCTCGGCTCCCTACCTGCGCCCCGACGACGTGCTCTACCACTCGTCGCGGTACTCGCTCGTGCTCTACAGCATGCTGTTCCCCGGCCTCGCGCACTCCCGGCAGGCCGTCTGCTATCCGCTGTTGCGCTGGTTTCCCGCGCAGCTGGCCGGATCGTGGACCGGCTCGGGAGGCGGCGGCACGCGCATCGGTTTCGTCGGCCGGCTCACCGATGACAAGAACCACTCGCAGGCGGTCGACCTGCAGCGGGAGCTGAACCGGCGCGCTCCCGGCGCCTTCCGGACGGTGGCGATCGGCGAGGGCGGGCAGGGCACGGCGGCCGGCGCACCAGCGGTCCCGGGCTACACGTGCCGGCCACCGGTGGATCGGGCCCGCCTGTGGCAGGACTACCGGGAGATGGACGTGTTGTTCTTCCCCAGCACGTCGTCGCTGGAGACCTTCGGACGCGTGCTGGTCGAGGCGTCCTTCATCGGGACACCGGTGCTGGCCTCCACGCACGCGGCCGCCTCCGAGTTGCTGCCGAGTGAGTCGTTGTTGCCCACCACCCTGCGCGAGGACATCGATTTCACTACCCACCTGGCCGCACGACTGGGCGATGTCGACATCGCGCACGCGGCCGACCTGCTTGTCTCCGGCGCGATCCCACCCGCCGGACGGGGACACACCCATTACGCCGAGCACGACCGGCTCCTGCTCGACATGATCCGCGGGGACGCCCCGGACCGGTCCGCCGCCCAACCGACTCCGACCGCGGTCCAGCAGGCGTTCCTCGACCGGCTCCGGATGCGCGGGCTGGACCTGCCCCCGGATCCCGCGGCGGCGGACCGGATGATCAGTAAGCTGCGCCGGTCGTTCACCGCGCTGCACCGCACTGGCACTCCGCGACACCTGGGCACGCTCGCCATGCTGCTGGCGCGCTCCGGCTACCGCCGCAAGACCGCGTCCTTCGTCCGCAAGAGCCTGTTCCACGGCGAGGACTTCACCAACATCGGTGGCATCGATCTTCAGCTGAGTCACCTGATCGGCTTCGAGCCGCGCTTCACGATCACCTCCCACCGCGACGAAAGCGGAAGCCCGTGCTAAACAAACTGATCGTTCCGTATGACAAGCAGCGGTTCGACTTCGCCGCCGTGATGAGCGCGGCGACCGGTGTGCCGGACCTCGCTCAGTGGCATCACCACCACGCACCCGCCGAGGCGGAGGAGCCGCCGGGCTTCGGCGATCAGGCATCCGCGATGCATCAGAAGCTCTACGGCATCGAGGAGATCTCCTCGCTGTACCGGGAGTTCGTTCTGACGGTGATCACCGAACTGGTCGGCGAGGACGTCCGCTACCAGCATGTGCCGAACTGGCGTATCCAACTGCCGGGACGCCACGGCGTCGGCAGCTATCACCGCGACCGCAGCGGCGGCCACAACCCCTGCGAGATCACGTTCTGGGTACCGCTCACCGACGTGACCTCGGAGAACTGTCTGTGGGTCGAGTCGAGCGAGGGCGCTGAGGACTTCCGGCCGTATCCCATGCGCTATGGGCAGATGCTCGCGTTCGACAGCGCGAACCTCATGCACGGCAACGTCCGCAACGCCTCCGACCGGACCCGGGTCAGCTTCGACTTCCGGGTGATCCCCGCATCCGTCTTCCACGACGGACTCGTCACGCCGCACCACACCGGTGTCGACGGTCCCATCCAATGGCACGCGTCGCGCTCCGCGCAGCGCACCGGAGGAGCGAGGACGTGACCGAGGTCGGTGCCGAAACCGGTCCGGTGTACGACGCGATCGTCGTCGGTTCCGGGTTCGCCGGCTCCTGGGCGGCCAAGGAGTTGGCGGAAGCCGGATTCCGCACCCTGGTCCTCGAGGCCGGGCCGGTGCGCCGCGCCGCGGAGATCCCGGACCGCGCCGCCTCGTATGCCGCCGCCGGCCATCACGACAAGCGCACCTGGGCGCGGCAGCCGGTGCAACGCAGCCACTTCAACTTCGCTCTACGCGGGCCCCACCTGTTCGTCGACGACCTGGAGCACGCCTACGAGACGCCACCCGGGAAGCCGTACACCTGGATCCGCGGCATGCAGGTCGGCGGGCGGTCGTTGCTCTGGGGCGGGTCGGCACTGCGCCTGTCCCCGTTCGAGATGACGGTCGGCGAGGTCGACGGCTGCTCGCTGAGCTGGCCGATCGGGTACGACGACCTGGCCGCTGCCTACGACGTCGTGGAGGAACTGGTCGACCTGCGGGGCACCGCCGAGGATCTCGCGCAGCTCCCCGATGGGCGCTTCCGAGGCAAGCCGCCGGCGCTCACCCCCGCCGAGGTGGATTTCCAGCACACCTACCGTCGGCGGAACACTCGCCCGATCCCGGTGCGCTTCGTCTCGGCCGACCAGGGCGAGGACCGCTGGCCAGGGTTCACCATGCAGGCCACCGCCCTCGCCAGGGCCGAACGGACCGGCCGGGTGACGCTGCGATCGGACGCCCGCGTCACCTCGGTGACCGTCGATCCGGACAACGGCCGGGCGACCGGCGTCAGCTACGTGGACGTCCCCTCGGGCTCCCGCCACCACGCCCGCGCCCGGGTCGTGTTCCTCTGCGGTGGCACCATCGAGACCGCCCGGCTCATGCTGAACTCGCACAGCCCTCGTCATCCCGACGGGCTCGGCAACAGCAGCGGCTGGCTCGGCCGCGGGCTGATGGACCACCCGCTGGTCACCTCATCCGGGGTCCTCGACGGTCACCCGCCGAT
>NZ_SMKF01000180.1 GCF_004348325.1 Micromonospora sp. KC213
GTGGGGGGTTGATCGATGGTCCGGTGCGGGGAGGTCGGCACGGAGCGGACGTTACCAACCGTACCGGCCCGCACCGGGCAGACACGGGAGCCCACCCGGGCGGTCAGGCGGTGCGGTCCCCCGGCTCACTCGGTGAGTGCGGCGTGCAGGGCACCCGGCAGGTCGGGGTGGGTCCAGGCGAAATTGGCCTTGGTCAGCACGCCGGGCAGGACCCTCGTGCTGGTCAGGGCCTCGTGGGCGAATCCGCCGAGGGCGATCTTGAGGGCCAGCGCGGGGATCGGCATGATCGCCGGGCGGCGTAGCTGACGGGCCAGCTCCCGGGTGAACTCGGCGTTGGTGACCGGGTTCGGGCCGACCACGTTGACCGGACCGGCGAGGTCGTCGCGGGCCAGCAGGAACACCGTGGCGTCCAGCCAGTCGCGCAGCGAGATCCAGGGCAGCCACTGCCGGCCGTTGCCCAGTTTGCCGGCGATGCCCAGCCGGAACGGCAGCAGTTGCGGCTTGAGCAGCCCGCCGTCGCGGTGCAGCGGCAGCCCGATGCGCAGCCGCACCACCCGTACCCCGGCGTCCTCGGCCGGGCGGGTGGCCGCCTCCCAGACCCGGCAGACGTCGGCGAGGAAACCCTCGCCCGCCGGGGCGTCCTCCTCGACCACCCGGTCGCCGGTGTTGCCGTACCAGCCGACGGCGCTGGCGTTGAGCAGCACGCCCGGCCGGTCGGCGGCGGGCAGCCCGGCGATGGTGATGGCCAGGGTGCTGGTGGTGTCGACCCGACTGGACCGGATCAACTGGCGGTACTCGTTGTTCCAGCGCCGGTCGCCGACGCCGGAGCCGGCCAGGTTGACCACCGCGTCCGCCTCGGCCACCACGGCGGGGTCGAGCTGTGCGGCGGACGGGTCCCACCGCCGTTCGTCGGGCGTGCGTGGTGGCCGCCGGACCAGCCGGACGACCTGGTGCCCGTCGGCGGCGAGGCGGTCGACCAACCGGGTGCCGAGGAAGCCGGACGCGCCGGCCATGAGAATCCGCATGCTCATATCTTCAGGTACGGACCCGCAGGGGGAGGCGTTGAGCGAAATCACTGACTCACCGCGAACAGGGGGTCGTTCAGGCGGGCCGGCGCACCGGGCGGATGGTGGCTAGATGGTCCAGCCCCTTGAAGTCGGCGGGATTGGTGGTGTAGAGCGGCAGACCATTACTGCGGGCCACGGAGACGATCATCAAATCGGCGATGCGGCGATGGGTGCCGCGTCCGGCCGCGAGTACGGCGGCGGAGATCAGGCCGAAGGCGCGGGCCGCTTCCGCGTCGAACGGAAGCGGGTCGAACGTCGCCTCCACGTGCTGGAGCACGCTCATTCGGCGTGCTCGTTCGCCAGGGTCCGCCGTGTGGTGCGGGCCCGCCGAGAGTTCCGCCAGCGTGACGGCGCTGATCACCATCTCGTCAGGGAGTTCCGCCGGATCCAGCGCGGCCAGATGGATGACGATGTTCGTGTCGATCAGACCGCGGAACGGAGCTTCACCAGTCACGGTCGGTGAGATCATGGTCCATCGCCGCGTCGAGGTCGCTGCGGAGCCGCGATCCGTCCAAAACGGGCGCGGTGGCGAAGGCCGCCATCACCTCGGCCCGAGGCACGAAGGTGCGTCGCCTGATCGGGATGAGCCGGCCGATGGGCGTGCCGTTACGGGTGATGGTGAAGGACTCTCCGCGCTCCACCCCACGCATGATGGCGCCTGAGTCATTTCGCAGCTCGCGCTGCGTGATCTCTCGAGAAGCATGCTCGGCCATGCGTGCAGTTTACCCGTGTGCTACAAGGTGCTACAAGCTGCGCGTGCCGCAGTTCGCTGCGGAAATGCGGCGGCACCTCTGACCAAGGCGCGCCTAAGCGCGGCGGTTTCATCCAATGCGGCACTCGCATTGTCAACACTATCCCTGGTGCGGGACGCCGGTAGCGCCGCAGCCGACACGGGCGGTCCCCATAGGTGGTTGCGATGCCGCCGTAGCGTGAGGACGACTCCCCATCCTCGGAAGGGTAGGCAGACATGCAGGAGACGGTCCTCGGCCTCGCTGGTCTGGCGCTGGTCGCGGTGTCATTGGGCTTCTCTGCCGTACAGACCAGGGAGGTGGCGAAACAGAGCCGCATCAACAACGGTATCGGCTCGGCCGCCGCCCTAATGGAGATCAACAGCTTGTCTCGCTCGTGGCACGACCGCCTGCTCGAGAATCCAGCGCTCCGCTCGTATTTCTACGACGGGAAGCCCTCCGCGCCGCAGGACGCAGATCGGCCAGCGGTGTTGACCCTCGCGGAGCTGCTCGCCGACGTCCTTGAGTGTGAGCTGCAGGTAGCCGCGCTTCTGCCCGATTTCCACTTCGCCCACTCCTGGTATCAGTGGCCAGCGCACATGCTGGAGCAGAGCCCAGTCCTGGTTGAGGTAGTGGAGCAGCACCCCGAGTGGTGGCCAGCGCTCCGCTCACTCCGAAAGGCAATCCGCGAGCCTAACAACGACCCGGTGACCCACCCGCTTGTCGGGCCGCGTACGGCCCGTTCGAGGAGTACCTCGCTCCGACTCACACAGATGCGCCTACCCGGCCCACGACGCCGAACCGGCAAAGACGCTCGAACAGCGGCGCAGGCGGACACTGCACTAGTTGTACAAAGCAAGGAGGAACTTCGTCTTACTTGTTGTGCCTGGTAGTTCATGGTCAAATGGCGGTGCAGACCTGGGAGTGTGAATGCCCGCCAAAGCGAAGTGGGCGCGGTTGGCCGACCATCTCCGTGAACGGATCGAGTCGGGCGAGCTGGCGCCGGGGGAGAAGCTGCCGTCGACCGCGCAGCTCAAGGAGGAACACGGCGTGTCGCAGACCGTCGTGCGGCAGGCGATCCTCGTCCTGCAGATGCAGGGGTGGGTCGAGGGCGTGCATGGTGTCGGCGTGTTCGTTGCCGAGGAGTTGCCCCAGGGGGAGAACAGATCGTGACGGTGGTTCCGCCGACCTGTGCAGGCTGAGCAGTGATCAAAGCCGGTAGCCGCGCGCGGACCCAGCCTCCTCCGCCCGCCGTCGTCTTCGAGGCGCTCACCCAGCCCGACCGCGACCCGGCGCGTCCCTGGCTGCGGCTGCTCGACGACGAACAACGGCCGCAGACGAGGCTGCGTACCCGCATCTGGTCGTCTGGTCGTCGCTGTGGCCGAGACGCCCGGAGGCCCAGGTGCGCTTCGAGCTGTCATCCGGCGGCGGGGCAGGCACCCTCTTGCACTGGAAGCTGCTGGTCACCGAGCCGTTGCCGGATCCTTCGCTGCTCGGGCACCTCCGCAAGCGGCTCAACCAACTGATCAACGCGGACCTGCGCTACTCCTTCGGCCAGTAGCCGCCGCGCCGGCCGAGGGGCACCGGCGCCCCGCTCGGCGGTCACCTCCGGACACAGGGGGCACGCCACCGCCGCGCCCACCGACGCCTGGACGTGCTGCGCGCGCTCCGCCCGGCCCGGGCGTCCTCGCGTCACTGCGACGCCGGTCCGTTGTCGACCAACCGGAAGCGGGTGGTCAGGGGTGCGTCGCCGAGTTCCTCCAGGATCAGTCCCCGGGTCCGGGAGTTCTGCAGGAAGGCCCAGTGGCTGCTGATCGCGTACGTCGGCACGCCGTCGTGTTGGCCGTCGCGGACGACCGTGAACTGCTGTCTCGGTTCGTCCGGCGCGCAGGGGGCCGCCACGACCCGCAGCGGCTGGCTGCCCGACGAGCGGACCTCCCAGCAGGTGTCGGTGCCGGGCTCGGCGGTACGGATCTGGTATGTGTCAGACCCCTGCGGCGTGAACACGAACAGCTGCTGTCCTTCGTCGCCGTCGACCTCGCCCAGCCGGCCGTCGTCAAGCAGCGACAGCCCGCCCTCCACCGCATCCACCCGGACGATGGTGACCTGACGCTGCCCGGACAGCAGCGGGTTGCCGGCGGGCGGGCTGGACGCTCCGGTGGGCGGACCGGACGCGCCGCCGGTCGGGCCGGATGACGGGCCGGTCGGGTCGGGTGACGCGGCCGGGCCGGAGGTCGGGCCCGCCGGGCCGACCGGGATGGGGTGTGCTGGCCCGCCCGGGCGGGCCAGGGCGACGCCCGTGCCGAGCGCGACGACGGCGAGGGCGGCGAGCGCGACCGGTGCCGTCCGTCGACGACGGCGGCGGGTGTCGCCGCGTCGCCGGATGTCGGCGGCGGCCGGGACTCTGCCCTGCCCGCCCTGCCGCGCCAGCGCCCGCAGGGCGTCGTCGAGCTGGTTGTCAGAGCTCATGGCCGCGCCCTTTCGTCCACGCCGTGGTACTCCGGTTCGGTCAGGTGGGCGGCGAGGGCCCGGCGGCCCCGGGCCAGTCGCGTCTTGACGGTGTTCTCGTTGGTCCCGACCTCCGCCGCGATCTCGGCCACGCTCAGCCCGACCAGGTGGTGCAGCACCACCGCCCGGCGTTGCTCGGCGGAGATGCGCCGCAAGGCGGTCACCACCGCGACGTGGTCGACCGAGACGGCGTCGACGCGCTGCGCGCAAGCGTCCCGGCGATGGGCGCGCAGCCGGTTGACGGTCTTGCGCCATGCGCTGACCGCCACCCGGTACGCCACCCGGCGTACCCACGCCTCCGGGCTGTCGCACTCGCGTACGGCGGTCCAGCCGTCCCAGGCCCGGGCGTACGCCTCCGCCACCGCGTCCTCAGCCTCGGCCCGGTTGCCGATCATCGCGTACAGATGTCCCAGTACCCGCTGCACGGACGCGGAGTAGAAGGTGTCGAACTCCGCAGCGTCACGCATCGGTCAAAGTCTCCACCCGACCTGGTCGATCCTGGGCAGTTGTGTGCTCGGCCGCACCGCCATTGGCCCGGCCGGGAACTGCCGGCCGGGCCACCGAGGTGGTCACTTCCGGCGCGGGGCCGGTCCGGTGTCGTTGAACCGGAAGCTGCTCACCGGCGGGGCGTCGCCCAACTCCTCCAGGATCAGCCCGGACCGGGCGGAGTCGCGCAGGTACGCCCACCGGTTGCTGATCAGGTACTCCCGAGGGCCTCCGGCCGGAGCGGGCGCGATGACGAACCGCTGAGCCGGGTCGCCCGCCCGGCAGGCGGCACCACGCACGAACAACGGCCGGCTGTTGCCCGGGTTGCGTACCTGCCAGCAGACCGGCTGCCCGGTGCCGCCGCCGTAGTACGCCTTGATCAGGAACTCCCCCGACCCCAACGGAGTCGGCACGAAGACCTGCCGGCCACGGTCGTCGTCCACCTCGGCCAACCGTCCACCGTCGAGCAGCGCCAGCCCCGACTCGAACGCCCCCACCCGTACGATCGTCACCCGGCGCTTGCCGGAGAGCACCGGCTCCGCGCCCGCCGTCTCCTGCCGCGCCGGCACCGCCCGCGCGCCCCCGGGCGGCTGAGCCTCGGTCGCGGGCACCGGCCCCGACTGCGGCTCGACCACCGGCACCGCCGCCCGGCCCTCGCCGCCGAAGGCCGGCGACCCGCCGTACACCCCGACGACGGCACCGGTCAGTACCACCAGACCCGCACCGGCGAGCCACCTTCCGAACGCCACGTTTCCTCCCCGACTGCCTCGGCCGCCGAGGCCGTGAGCCCGGTCAGCTCGTGGTCCTCGGTCGACACAGCCGGATGACGCGTGAGGCTGTCCGGGAGTTTCACCGCAGCGCGACATTTTCGAAGCGCTACAGCGTGGCGGCATCGGCGCGCCGCGGTTCGCTTCGGAGGTGCGGCGACAACACGGGTACGGGGTGCGGTCGCTGCGGCACAGTTGTCCGGTTGGCCAGGACTCCGGGGAGTGCACCACCACCGCCCGTACGGCCGCCCGGACCTGCTCGCCGGTCACGTGCCGGGGCATCGGCAACTCGCCGCACACCTTCTCCACCGCGTCCACCACTGACTGCACGCTCTACCGCCTTTCCTCGTCGGAATGCGGCGCCGGGGCGGGCGGGGGCAGCCGTCTATCCACCGCTGGCCGATGACCCGGCACCCGCCCCGGGCCTGTGATTGAGCTTCGGCCTCGACCTACCGGTCCGGGAATGACTACAGTCGGTACACGTGCTGCACGTTTTAGGCACAGATGTCGCACCGGCTCGCGGAGGTTGGGGGAGAGACGGTGAACGCGATACGCCGCTGGTCCGGTCGGGAGATCCGGGCACTTCGTCAGGCGCTTCGGATGAGCGTGCGGCCTTCGCCCCGTACCTTGGCGTCAGCGAGCGCGCTGTGTCCAAGTGGGAGGCCGGTCAGGCGGTGCCGGGCCCCGATATGCAGGCGGCACTCGATACCGCCCTGTCCCGTGCCGAGCCCGACGTCGTGTCCCGGTTCGACCTACTCGTCTGCGGAATGCCTGATGAATCTGGGCCGACGAGGGCGCCGGCTATCAGCAGTGCGACGACCGTGATCGCCGGGGCCGGCCCTGGCGGTGACGACGAACTCGACGCGTTGGAGCTGGCCCGCCGGGTCGCGGCCAGTGATGTCAGCGATGAGACTTTGAACCGCCTGGAACGGGTTGTGGACGAGCTGGCAATGGCATACGCGCAGACTCCGCCTCAGCAGCTCATCGTCCGGGTGCGGCAGCACCTGCTCTATGTCGGACAGCTCGTAGACGGGCGTAAGGCACTGCGCCAGCACCGCCGGCTGCTGGTGATCGGCGGATGGCTCTCCCTACTCGCGGCCACGTTGCATGTCGATCTCCGGCAGCCCATCGCGAGTCGAGCGAGGTTGGACACCGCCGCACGGCTGGCGGTCGACACCGACCATGACGAGATGACCGCCTGGTGTGTCGAGACGCGCGCCTGGGACCTGTTGACCGACGGGCACTTCCGGGATGCCGCCAGCCTCGCGCGTGAGGCTCAGGATCTCGCGCCGCACGGCAGTTCGGCGCACCTGCAGGCGACCGCTCAGGAGGGACGCGCCTGGGCGCGGATGGGTGTGGCGGGCGAAGTGCGCCGCTCACTGAATCGCTTGTCCCGACTGATCGCGCCGCTGCCGAAGCCTGACGGGCCGGAACACCACTACCGCTACGACCCGAACAAGGCGCTCGCGTACACCGCCACCACCTTGTCGTGGATGGGAGACCCGGCGGCCGAGGGCATCGCACGCGATGCGATCACTGAACTGGAACGGGCTTCGGACGGTGTCCGTCGGCCCCGGCGCATCGCTTCGGCGCAGCTCGACCTGAGCCTCGCCCTGCTCAAACTCGGGAAGCCTGACGAGGCGGGCGGAACGGCGCTGCTGGCGATCCGCTCTGGCCGGATCGTGCCCTCCAACCGATGGCGGGCGGCGGAGGTCGTGGCAGCCGTCGAGGCTTGCGGCGTTGCGGAGGCCGCCGAGTTGCGCGAGGCGTACCAGACGTACTGCAGTTGAGGTCAGGCCCTTCGGGAAATGCGTGATCACTGGTGGTGGCGTCCTGGGTGGCGGTGGCTGGCATAGGCTGAGGAATGCTCGAAGCCGGTAGCCGCGCGCGGACCCAGCCTCCTCCGCCCGCCGTCGTCTTCGAGGCGCTCACCCAACCCGACCGCGACCCGGCGCGTCCCTGGCTGCGGCTGCTCGACGACGAACAGCGGCCGCAGGTCCTGGAGGCCGCGTGTCCGCACCTGGTCGTCTGGTCGTCGCTGTGGCCAAGACGACCGGACGCCCGGGTGCGTTTCGAGCTGGAACGCGACGACGGGGCGGGCACCCTGCTGCACTGGAAGCTACTGGTCGCCGAGCCGCTGCCGTGGGGCCGTCGCTGCTTGGACACCTCCGCAAACGGGTCAACGAACTGATCAACGCGGACCTGCGCTACTCCTTCGGCCAGTAGCCGCCCCGCCGGTGCCCCGTCGACCGTCGCAGGAGGGCCGACGGGGCACCGGCGCGGGTATGGTCAGGCGTTGGCCGGGGCGGTGCGCAGGTCGGCGAGGAGCCGCTCCACCTCGGCGAAGGTCTCCTCCGACAGTGGCCCGTACGCCAGGGTGCCGATGTTCTCCTCCGCCTGCGCCACCGTGCGGCAACCGGGGATGGGCAGGGTGCGCGGGCTGCGCGCCAGCAGCCAGCCGAGCGCGCCCTGGGCGAGGGTACGGCCGTCGGCGGTGAGCACCTCCCGGACCCGGGTCACCCGCTCGGCCCACTCGCCGGTGGGCACCCCGTCGGTGAACCAGGGCAGCCACTCCGGGGCGACCCGACGTACGTCGTCGCCGCCGCGCGGGGTGGGCGTGCCCTGGTACTTCGCGGTGAGCAGGCCCATCGCCAGGGGGCCACGGTTCAGGCTGGCCAGATCGAACTCGTCGCAGACGGCGAACATCTCGGCGTTGTCCCTGAGCACCGACTGGTCGTGCTGGATCGCCGCGCAGTGCGGGCCCGCCGCCGCGAACGCCCGCGCCGAGGCGGGGTTGTCGGTGCTCCAGCCGTACGCCCGGATCTTGCCCTCGGTGACCAGGCCCTCCAGGGTGTCGACCAGGTCGAGCGCCTGCGGCACCGGTAGTCCGTTGAGGTGCAGTTGGTACAGGTCGACGTGATCGGTGCCGAGCCGCCGCAGCGAGCCCTCCAGGCTCTGCCGGGCGTACGCCGGGCTGGCGTCCTCGCCGGTGGCCTGGCGGGTGGTCTCGTCGGTGGGGTAGCCGAACTTGGTGGCGATCACCGCCCGGTCGCGGCGGCCGGCCAGGGCGCGGCCGAGCACCCGCTCGCTGTGCCCCGCGCCGTAGTTGCTGGAGGTGTCGAAGAGGGTCGCGCCCAGGTCGAGGGCCCGGTGGATGGTACGGATCGACTCGTCGTCGTCGACCTCGCCCCAGCCCAGCGGCTGGTCACCGGCCCAGAATGGGCCGCCGATCGCCCAGCACCCCATGCCGATCGCGCTGACCTCGATGCCGCTGCGTCCCAGTCGTCGTGTCGTCGTCATGACCCTACCTTCCATCCTGGAGCGCGCTCCAGGTCAAGCGCTACGCTGCCGACATGATCGGATACTCGCCGGCGGAGACGGCCCGGCTCAGCGGCTTCAGCCTCGACACGCTGCGCTACTACGAGAAGATCGGCCTGCTCAGCGGGGTGGGCCGCACCTCCGGTGGGCGGCGGGTCTTCACCGAAGACGACCTGGGCTGGCTGGGACTGTTCCGCTGCCTGCGCGACACCGGCATGCCGATCGCGCAGATGTGCCGTTACGCCGAGCTGGCCCGGGAGGGCGAGCACACCGCCCGGGAACGGCAGGAACTGCTTCAGCGGCACGCCGAGCGGGTTGAGGAGCAGATGGCCCTGCTGCGCCGCCAGTACGACCGCCTCCGCGACAAGATCCGCTACTACGAGAGCGTCACGGAGGGCGTCCGGGCCGGCTGACCGGGCAACCGGCGGTCGGTCAGAGGCCGAGCAGGATGGGCACCGAGTTGACCGCGCCGTGTACCAGCAGCAGCGGCCACATCCGCCGGTACCGGGACCACAGGTAGCCGAGGAAGAGCCCGAGCACGCCCTGGTGGACCGCGACCGAGGCCAGGTCGGTGCCGAGTTCGCCGGTACCCTGGATGCCGACGTGCCAGGCCGCCCACACCAGCGACGCCAGCACGATCGCCGGCCACCGTCCCAGGATCGACTCCCACCGGCTCTGCAACCAGCGACGGTAGAAGACCTCCTCCAACAGGGCGTTCGCGGCGAACCCCACCACCAGCACGCCCACCAGCACCGCCGGGTCGGCCGTCCGGCCGAAGTCGCTGGGCGGCACGGCCAACGGGGTGGCGTAGCTGAGCGCCAGCCAGGCCAGCACCGGCAGCGCCGGCCCGTAGCGGTACGCGGCGTCGACCGGCCGCCACGGGTGCCAGCGGGCCCCTCGCCGCCGCGACCAGAGGAAGACCCCCAGCGGTACGCCGAGCAGCAGCGCCACCTTCAGCAGCGTGTACGCCGGCTCGCCGCCGAGCAGCGGCAGGGTGACCGCGAACGCGACCCCGGCCAGCAGCAGCGGCACCGCCTCCCGGTACGGCGCGACCCGGTCCGGCCAGGGCTGGTCGGCGGCCGGCGGCACCAGCCGGACCAGCATGATCCCGACCAGTGCCGGAATCCAACCGGCCCACATCGGCACGGTGTCGTGGTGGTCGGCGCTGTACCGGATCCCGGTGTCACCCTGCACGGTCAACCAGACGGCGGCGGCGGTGAGCAGGATTCCTCCGGTCACCAGGACGAGCATTCCGGCGCGGGGACTGCGGGCAGATCCGGTATTGTCGATCATCACCGTCGGCACGGTATCAACGCCTCGCTATCCGGCATGGCGACCCTGGTGCTCGGTCCGGCGCCACGCACCGGCTGCTGCGCGCCGAGTTCGGCGTAGCCGATGATCGACTCCGATTGCGGCAGATCGCGGTGTCGGGGTGACCTGATGCCGCCACCTGCCGCGAATTGAGTTGATCACCGTGGCTGGTCTGCGATCGGGCGCCAGTGTCAGGACACCGGGGCGCCGCCCTCGGGCTTCGGTGGCTCGTCGTGCCAGCGGGCGCGCCACTCCGTCTCCCGTGCCTCGTGGGTGGTCCGTTCGGCGAACACCGCGGTGCGCAGCACACGGCGGGAGTCCGCCATGGTCACCACCTCCAGGGCGACCAGGCCGAGACAGACCACGGTCACCAGGACGAGGGCGGCCAGCGCCGGCACCCGTACGGCGACCGGCACGAGCAACGCCAGCAGCACCACCGTGCCGATCCGGAGCCAGGTGAGGGTGCGCAGGGCGCGCAGCTGGAAGAGAATGTCGCCGATCAGGTAGCAGATCACCCCGCCGAAGAGCACCGGCACACCTGGCCCGGGCAACGCCTCGTCCAGGGGCCGGTGCGGCTGGGCGAGCCAGGTGACCATCTTCTCCGCGCCCAGCGAGACCAGGATCAGCCCGGCGATCATCGGCAGGAACAGGTACGCGTACGCGTCCCGGGCCAGTGCCACCCGCGGCCGACCGAGGGTGGCGTGCAAGGTCATCCGGGCGGCCGGCCCGATCACGTCGAAGTGCAGCCACCACAGGGCCGCCGCCAGGACGATGCCGATGCTCGACGCGACGATCGCCGGCCAGGTCGGCGGCTGACCGTCCAGGCTGGTGCTGCTGCCGACGCCGACGGAGAGCACCGACTCGCCGAGGGCGATCATCAGGATGAGGTCGTACCGCTCGGTCCAGTGCTCGGCGGAGACCACTCCGGCACCCCGGTTGCCGGCGATCAGGCCGGTCGCGTACTGCAGGACCACCACGGACGCCCAGAGCAGGTCGCGGATCAGCGCGCCGGTCTCCGGGTTGGTGGCCTGCGACGGAATGAGCGCGGCGGCGAGCAGCAGCGCGGTGCTGATCACCAGCTCCGGGGTGAGCCGGAGCAGGTGCCGGCTCTCCACCGGCATGGTCCGCACGACGTGCCAGTACATCCACAGGTGGACGACCCGGATGACGAGGTAGCTCACCGCGACGGTGATCGGACCGGCGATGCCCGCCGAGTGGGTCTCGATGGTCTGCGGTACGGCCAGGACGAAGGCGAACAGGGCCGCCATGCCGATGACCATGACCACCGGAACGAATCCCTCACCGAGCCGTACCCGGGTCGCCACCACGGTGTGGACCACCCAGATCCACCACAGCACGGCCAGCACGAGCAGGCTGTGCAGCAGGGTGTGGCCGCTGATGTCGTGGGCGGTGGCCCGGACGATGATGAAGAACGAGAAGACGAAGACCAGGTCGAAGAAGATCTCGAACCGGTCCACCCGGGCGCCGGGGGCGAGGGGGATGGCCGGCCCCAGCCGCGTTCGCCACCACCCGCCGCCCACCCGCTCACTCTCCCAGCGTGGCGGCGGTGCCCGGGCGGAAATCGACCGCCTCCGTGGTGGGCC
>NZ_SMKF01000181.1 GCF_004348325.1 Micromonospora sp. KC213
GCCGGTCGAGCCGGACCCGACGCCCGCCCTGGAGATTACGACGGCCGAGCCGCCGGCCGAGGCCAGCGCGGTCAGTCGCCCGGGCGTGCCCGCCCCGACCGCCCCGGCCCGCCGGGCGGTCGCCTGGCCGGTGGTGCTGCTGGCGCTGCCGGCGTTCGTCGCGATCTGGTCCGGGTGGGTTGGCCTCGGCGGGCTCACCGGGTTCGGCATCGTGCACCCGCTGCCGGGCATCTGGGACAGCTTCTCCATCAACTCCGCGATCACCCTGCCGATCGGGGTCGAGACGTACGGCGCGTACGCGCTCTACGTGTGGCTCTCCGGTCGGGTGCCCGCCCCGGCGCTGCGGTTCGCCAAGTGGTCCGCGCTCGGGTCCCTGGTGGTCGGCGCGCTCGGCCAGGTCGCCTACCACCTGCTCGTGGCCGCCGGGGTCACCTCGGCCCCGTGGTGGATCACCACCGCCGTGGCCTGCCTGCCGGTCGCGGTGCTCGGCATGGGTGCCGCGCTGGCGCACCTGGTCCGCTCGCACGACTAGTTCCGCCCGGCGGCGCGGCCCCTCGGCCTGGAAACCGTGCCGCGCCGCCGGCCCTCACCCCTCAGCCGTACCTACCGACCTCGGGAGATGCCCCTCATGTTCGCAGATCCGACCGGCGCGCACGCCGCGACGTTCGCCGCCGTGTTCGCCGCCCTCTACGTCGCCCATCAGGTAGGCGACCACTGGATCCAGTCGCAGCACCAAGCCGACCACAAGGGCCTGCCCGGCTGGCCCGGCCGCCTCGCCTGCGCCGCCCATGTCGCCACCTACACCGCGACCGCCCTGGTGGCGCTGATGTTCCTGATCGCCGGCACCGGGCTGCGGCTGGACCCGTGGGCGGTCGGCGTGGGGCTGACCGTCTCGGCGGTGTCGCACTACATCGCCGACCGGCGCACCCCGCTGCGGCGCATCGCCGAAGCGCTCGGCTCGGCGAAGTTCTACGCCCTCGGCACGCCCCGCCCCGGCCACGACGACAAGCCCTGTCTCGGGACCGGCGCGTACGCCCTGGATCAGTCCTGGCACGTGGCGTTCCTGTTCGTCTCCGCCCTGCTCATCGCCGCCTGACCGACACGACAGGAGAACGATCGTGGCTAGCCCCAACCCCCATGAGGACGACCGTTTCGACTGGCAGGCCGCCGAGGCGGACCTGACCGACCCCACCGGCCCGGATGCCGAGGTGGTGGACCTGGACGACGCCCGCGCCCGCCGGCAGGCATCCGTGCCCGGCGGTGACGGAAGCGACCTGGACGACGACGGCGAGGACGCCGAGAGCATCGCCGACGACCCGGACCGCGAGGGCGGGCCGGTAGACGCGGCCGAGGACATCCCGCCGGACGTGCTGGCCCGGCAGCGCAACCGCCGGCCGATTCTGGCCGACTGGGCCAGGTCGTGGCGTGGCTTCCGGGCCGCCGTCAGGCATCAGAGCAAGGACGCTGGCTACGTCACCGCCTACCACACGGTGCGCCTGCCCAAGTACGCGGCCAAGACCGCCGTGTGGGCACCGGTCGGGCTGTTCCGGGGCGTCGGCCGGGCGCTGCACTGGGCCAGCGCCGAGGAAGGCAACTGGCACCTGCGGCAGGCCGCCGCGAACAAGGGCGACGCCGACACCTGGATGAAGCTCGACGCCCGCCGGCAGCGTCAAACCGTGTGGCGGTGGTGGGTGCTCGCCGCGGCGGCCGGCGCGATGATGGCCGGCGCGATCGTGCTGGCCCTCGGGCCGCCGTGGTGGCGGTGGGTCGCTCTGGCGGCGGTGCTGCCGCTGCTGGCGACCCTCGGACGGCCGGCGGACAAGCCGCTTACCGATCGGGTGACCGAGGGCACCCGCTACCGCAAGCTCACCGCCGAGCTGGTCCGCCGGGCGCTGACCTCGCTGCAACTGCCGGCCATCAACTCGGCGGTTGCCAAGGATCCGAAGGCGATCAGCTTCCCGGTGGACATCCACCGCGACGGCCCCGGCCACCTCGCGGTGGTCGATCTGCCGTACGGGGTGGAGGCGTCCGAGGTGGTGGCCCGGCGGGGCAAGCTCGCCTCGGCGATGCGGCTGCCGCTGGATCAGGTGTGGCCCGAGCCCGCACCGGGTCACACGGGCCGGCTGGCGCTGTGGGTCGGCTACGAACCGGCGTCGCAGATGACCCCGCCGCCCTGGCCGCTGCTGTCGGCCGGCGCGAAGGTCGACCTGTTCAAGGCGTTCCCGTTCGCCACCACCCCGCGATTGGACGCGATCGACGCCGAGCTGATGTTCCGCAACTGGCTGTTCGGCGGTCAGCCCGGCTCGGGTAAGACGTTCGCGCTGCGCACGCTGTTGCTGGCCGCGTCGCTGGATCCGCGCGCCGAGATTCGGGGTTACGAACTCAAGGGCGTCGGGGATTTCGCCGTCTTGGAGCAGGTCATGGCCGAGTACGGCAACGGCTTCGATGACGAAACCCTCGCCCGGTGCTTCGCGTTCATCGAGTGGCTCTACGAGGAGTGCCGCCGCCGCTCCAAGCGCATCGAGCACTACGCCCGCCTCGGCAAGGCCCCAGAGAACAAGGTCACGGCCGAACTGGCGTCGCTCAAGGGGTCCGGCCTTCACCCGCTGGTGGCCTGGTTCGATGAGCTGCAAGAGCTGATGACCAGCAAGTACGCCAAGGAAGCCGGCGAAATCCTGGAAAAGGTCATCAAGCTCGGCCGGGCGCTCGGCGTGATCATCCTGATCGGCACGCAGATCCCCGACAAGGACAGCCTGCCCACCGGCATCACCCGCAACGTCAACTCCCGGTTCTGCCTGTCCGTGGCCGACCAGACCGCGAACGACATGATCCTTGGCACTTCGGCCTACAAGCAGGGCTACCGGGCGACGGTGTTCGTGCCGGTCGATGAGGCCGGGTGGGGCATCCTGCGCGGCTTCGGCCCGAAGCCCTCGGCGGTGAAGTCGTACTACGTCAACACCACCGAGGCCGCCAAGGTCGTCGCCCGCGCTGTCGCGCTGCGCCAGGCGGCCGGAACCCTGCCCAAGCCCGACGAGCAAACCCGCGAGGTGGTCCCCGTCGCGGACGTACTCGGCGACCTGGCCCGCGTGTGGCCGGGCGACGACAAGGCCGCGTGGAACGAGACGCTGTGCGGTCTGCTCGCCGAGCTGCGACCCGAGGTCTACGGCGGGTGGGAAGCCGCGCAGCTCACCACCGCGCTCAAGCCCCACCCGCTCGTGAAGGTCGCCGACGTGGGCCGGCGCATCGACGGCAAGCCGACCACCCGGCGCGGCATCAAGCACGCCGACCTCATCAAGGCCATTGCAGAGCGTGACCGGAAGCGGTCCGCCGGCTGACCACGCCGGAGGGTGCTAGCGCTAGCGGCCCGACCTGCTAGCGCTAGCACCCCCGCTAGCACCCGATCCGAATCATGAGCTGCGGCCTAGCGGATAGCAGCTCACGGCCCTTCACGCCCGAAAACCGGCCCTGGAGGCACTTGTGGACCCCCTGCTCACCCTCGCTAGCCTCACCATCACCGCCGCCGCCCTGGTCACGCTCGGTTACGCCGGGCTGTGCTGGATCAGCCCGTTCACGCGCTGCCAGCGCTGCGCCGGGACCGGCCACACCACCACCCGCGTGCTGCGCCGCCCGCGTGCCTGCCGCCGCTGCGACCGAGGCCACCGACTTCGCACCGGACGGCGCGTCTTCAACTTCTTCCACCGCCTCCGCACCGAGGCCACCCGATGAACCGGCAACCCGCCGGTCACACCGACTGGTGCGGCCGGGACCACCGCTGCGGCCTCGGCGAGCACCGCTCACCAGAAATCGTGGTCGACATCCCCGGCCACGCCCGCGCCGTCCTCGTCCGCGTCCGCACCGCCGCTGGCCGGGAACACGCCGAGATCCGCGTCAGGGTCGCCCTCGCCTCGGCCGAGCTGCCCGCCCGCCGCCAGTTGGTAGGACTGCTCGGCGACCTGCGCCAAGCCGTCACCCGCGCCGCCATCACGGCCCGGCCCCGACCGAGGCGACCCGCGTGATACCCGCGCCGCGCCGCGACGGCGCATCGCCCCGCGACCCGCACCTCACCGGCGGCCTCGAAGTGTGGTTGACCGGCACGCCGGCCGAGCTGGACGCGGCCACCGTCGCCCTGACCGCCGCCGGGCGGGTGGTTCAGCACGGCACCCGCCGGGCGCTGACCGGCAGCGACGCCGGCCGCCACCGGCTCTACCTGCGCCTCACCGTCGCCACCGGCAAGCAACCGACCCGCGCCCCGGACACCTCGCGCGGCGCGCTGATCGACCTCGACACCGCCCGCGCCCACCGCCGGCCAACCGCCGCTCGATCCTGGACAGGAGTTCCCTATGTCTGACCTGCTCGCCGCCGCGCTCGCCCACGCCGCGCGCGGCTGGCACGTCTTCCCGCTGCGGCCGAACGACAAGCGGCCCGCGTTCCCCGACCACACCGCCGACGACTGCACCGGCCGCGACCCGCGCTGCCGCGCCGGACACGTCGGGTGGGAGCAGCGCGCCACCACCGACCCCTGCCGCATCCGCCGCGCATGGTCGACCCGCCCCTACGGCATCGGCATCGCGTGCGGGCCGTCTGGTCTGGTGGTGGTCGACCTGGACGTGCCCAAGCACCCCGACGACACCCCGCCTGCCGAGTGGGCGGGGGCGTGCGACGGGTGGGACGTGTTCGCCACCCTCGCCGCCCGGCACGGCACCCCGATCGACCCGTTCGACGGGTTCGGCCCGGACGCCCCGCCGCGCACCGGTATCGACGCCACGCACACGGTGACCACCGGCAGCGGCGGCACCCACCTCTACTACCGCCACCCCGACACCGGCCCCGAGCTGCGCAACACCACCGGCGACCGGGGCGGCCTCGGCTGGAAGGTCGACACCCGCGCCCACGGCGGCTACGTCGTCGCCGCCGGCTCGACGGTCGCCGGTCGCCCCTACGCCGTCGCCCTCGACTACGAGCCCGCACCGCTGCCGGACTGGTTGGCCGGGCTGCTCGCACCCGCCCCGCGACCGGCCCGGCAGACAGCCGCGGTGAGCCTGCCGGTCGACCGGCACGGCCGCTACCTGGCTGCCGCGATTCGCCGCCAGGTCGCCCACCTCGCCGCCGCCCACGACGGGCAGCGCAACCACGCCCTGTTCGCCTCGGCCGTGGCGCTCGGCCAGCTCGCCGCCGGAGGTGCGCTCACCGACGACGACGTGACCGCCGTCCTGGAACCCGTCGCCCTGTCCATCGGCCTGCGCCACGGCGAGATCGCCCGCACGATCGCGTCCGGCCTGCGGGTCGGCGCACGCCAGCCCCGCCACCTGACCGACCTCGGGAGGGCGGCATGACCGAGCGGTTGCAGATCGGCACCGGCCCGGAAACCATCCGCGTCCTCAAAGCCGCCCTGACCGACGGGCTGCTGCCCGACACCTACGTCTCAGCCGGGCAGCTCGTGCACATGGAAGCCGTCTCCGGCGGCCTGGCCACCGCCGCCGATGAGGACTCGCCGCTGCCGGTGTCGGCGAGCGTGGTCACGCCGGCCGGTCTGGCCGGGCTGCTCGCCGAGCACGCCTACGTCTACCGGCTCAAGACCCGCAAGAGCGACACCGGCGACCCCGAGATGTTCGAAGAGGAAGTCACCCCGCCCCGCGACACCCTCGCCTCCGTACTGGCAGGCAAGACGTGGCCAGGGGTGGCGCCGCTGCGCGGCATCATCGGCGCACCCGTCCTGCGCCGCGACGGCACCCTGTTGCAGCAACCCGGCTACGACAAGGCCACCGGCCTCTACCTCGCCTCCAAAGTCGCCCTACCTCCCGTGCCGGACGAACCCACCGCCGAGCAGGTGGCCGAGGCACGCAGGTTCCTGCTCGGCCGGTTCCTGCGCGACTTCCCGTGGGCGTCGGCCGCCGATCGAGCGAATTACGTGGCGCTGCTGGCCACGCCGATCCTGCGACACTTCACCCGCTCCCTGACCCCGTTCGCGCTGATCGACGCCACCATGCCGTCGAGCGGCAAGACGATCCTGACCGCCGGTCCCGGCATGCTCTACGGGCAGCGCGTGATGACGTGGGCCTACTCGGATGAAGAGCTGCGCAAGTCCATCACCGCTGTGCTGGCCGAGCAGGTCGGCGTGGTCATCTGGGACAACCTCGCCGAGGGCAGCGTCATCGACTCCGCCGTGCTCGCCCAGCTCGTCACCAGCGGCGTCTGGTCCGACCGGCAGCTCGGGGCGTCGCGGAACATCGCCACCGTCAACGACCGGCTGTGGATGGCCACCGGCAACAACCTGCAAGTCGGCGGCGACATGGCCTCCCGCACCGTCCGCGTGCACCTCGACCCCGACATGCCCCGCCCCGAACTCCGCGACCAAACCGGATTCGGCATCCCGCACCTCGACCAGTGGATCACCGACCCGACCAACCAACTCACCGTCCTGTGGCACCTCCTGGTCCTCGTCCTCGATTGGACCCGCCAAGGAGCACCCAAGGTGTCCGGGCTGTCCATGCGGCAGTTCACCCCTTGGGCACAAGCCCTCGGCGGATTCCTTGACCACCACGGCATCGACGGCTTCCTCACCAACGCCGCCGACATCCGCGAGATCGATGAAGACGAAACGCGCTGGCGCGCGTTCCTCACCACCTGGCACGACCGCCACGGCAGCCGTGCAATCACCGCCGCCGACCTCCGCCGCGACGCCGAACCCCTGCAACTCGGCAGCGACACCCACGACCCGTGGGACGGACAGTTCATCACCACCCACAACGGCCGCCTACCCAACCCGCTCCAACTCGGCCGCATGCTCACCGGACAAGCCGGACGCTGGCGCGGCAACCACGTCATCCGCGCCGGCCGCAACGACCGAGGCGACCGCGCCGTCTTCTGGGTCGAACACCACGACGGATGAAAACCGCTGAACCATCTCCGCATCTCCGCAACGCCGCACTAACCCGCCACCACCAGCGGAAACACTCTGCGGAGATCAGGCCCTCAGAAACCATCGATCTCCGCATCTCCGCAACCTGCTGCGGAGATGAACCCCAATTGCGGAGATGACCGATCAACGGAACTCCGCATCTCCGCAAGCATTCGCCCAGCTCACAGCCACGTTTGCGGAGATGCGGAGATGCGGAGATGGTTCAGCCCCTCCCACAACGACCGCCCACCACCGCGACCAACCCGCGAAGACCAGCCCGCTGAGAGCCCCGGAGCCGAACCGAGCCATGCCATCACACCGGCCCGCCCGAAATCTTGGCCCTACGGCGCTCTCAACGGTCCGTTCTAGCGGTCGCCATCGATTCCCCTGCCGCACCTAGCAACTGACCCTCACCCGACGAGAACGCCCACCACCGGCGCTCTCAACCCACCGGAACCACGGGGAGAAGCCGTGCCCACGCCAGAAAACCGCGTCGTCCTCACCATCGAAGAAGCCGCCCAACGCCTCGGCATCGGCCGCACCACCATGTACGCCCTTATCAAGACCGGCCAGATCCGCACCGTCACCATCGGCCGCCTCCGCCGCGTCCCCACCTTCTGCCTCGACGAATACGTGCGGAACCTGCTCGCCGAACCCACCCACCTCGACCACGCCGCCTGACGAAAGGAGCCAGCCCATGGGACGCAAGCCGAACGGTGCATCGAGCATCTACAAAGGTGGTGACGGCTACTGGCACGGCCGCGTCACGGTCGGAGTAAAGGACAACGGGAAGCCGGACCGGCGGCACGTCCAGGCGAAGACCGAGGCCGAGGTGATCCGCAAGGTTCGCGCGCTGGAACGCGAGCGCGACCACGGCACGGTCCGGAAGCCGGGGCAGCGCTGGACGGTCGAGAAGTGGCTCACGCACTGGGTCGAGAACATCGCCGGCCCGGTGGTTCGCACGAACACCCTCGACGGCTACCGGGTCGCCGTCCGTCGGCACCTGATCCCCGGCGTGGGCGCTCACCGCCTCGACCGCCTGGAGCCGGAGCACCTGGAGAAGCTGTATACCCGGATGATGGCCACCGGGAGTGCTGCCGGCACCGCCCACCAGGCGCACCGAACGATCCGTACGGCCCTCGGCGAGGCGGTGCGCCGCGGGCACCTCGCCCGGAATCCTGCCGCGCTGGCCAAGCCGCCCCGCCTCCCGGATTCCGAGGTTCAGCCGTACTCCGTTCCGGAGGTGCAGGCGATCCTCCGCGCGGCGGCCTCGCGGCGGAACAGCGCCCGGTGGGCGGTAGCGCTGGCCCTCGGGCTGCGCCAGGGCGAAGCGCTCGGCCTGAAATGGCCGGACGTGGATTTGGACAACGGGACGCTGACCGTGCGCCGCGCGCTTCTCCGGCCGAAATGGCGGCACGGCTGCGAGGGGAAGTGTGAGCAGAAGTTGCCCGGGCAATGCCCCGACCGGGTGAACGAGCGGCCGGTAGCGGCGGACACCAAATCCCGCGCTGGCCGCCGCTCCATCGGCCTGCCGGACGCCCTGGTCGAACTACTCCGGCAGCACCGAAAAGAACAGGACGCCGAGCGCGAAACCGCCGCCCAACTTTGGCGCGACGAAGGGTGGGTGTTCGCCTCACCGGCCGGCGAGGCCATCCACCAGGCGACGGACTACGACGAGTGGAAACGGCTGCTCAAGCTCGCCGGAGTGCGGGACGGCCGGCTACATGACGCGCGGCACACCGCCGCCACCGCGCTCCTGGTCCTCGGCGTCTCCGGCCGCGCGGTGATGGGCATCATGGGCTGGTCGAACTCGGCAATGGCGGTCCGGTACCAGCACATGACGGATCAGGTTCGCCGCGACATCGCGCAACAGCTCGGGGGCTTGATTTGGGGGCCTGAACAGATGTAAATAGCGGAATGTGACCGGCTGTTACTCGTCGCAAATGGCGCCGAGTAGCAGCCGGTCACTCCTGCTCGGACTTCCCCTGGCTGGCAAGCTTCCGACGCCGGATTCTGTTGTAAGACACTGAGAGCCCGTGCGCCGTCTCGGATGCTTGCCGTGCATACTCCTGGATGCCAGCCTCTGTTACAACATGGACAATTGTGTGAGGTGGAGCGGATTGCACGACGTTGTTATGCCAGATTAAGGTGCCCATATCGACTCGCCAGAGTCGAAGCTCCCCTGCCTCGTCGATGTCGCATTTGAACAGCGGCGCGTCGATCACAATTACTGGGAATGCGATGACGGATATCTTGTTAAGCCCAGGGTGGATATCTTCTCGGGTTGTCTCCCAGTGGGCAGCCTTCACGGCCGAGATGATCGCTTTGTAGGCTACATCGCCGCCCTGATTTGGGCCGAGGTTCGCTTTTATGAGGTTGTGCCCAGGGTGATCCTCGATAGTTAGTAGTGGCAGGGCGCGCACTGCGTGGCTGTGTGCGGCGAAGGAAACCCACTCTCGGGCGGCGGGTGAGGCAAACCTCTGCACAACCTGCGCCACCGGGTGGAGCGGGGGAATTCTCTCCCCGCAGAAAAGTACCCATGGTTTGTCGGCGCCGCTCTTTGCTTCAATGCATAAGAGGGTGTCTAGCCACTCGGTGCGTGATTTGGCATCCGACCTGATGCTAACCACTACGTCGATCTCGCGGTGACACGCGGATTCGCTGTCATAATAGTAATCCGACTGGCGTACGTGGCCGATCTCTCTGAAAGCTTGGGCTGTGCGCAATTCTAAAGGATACCCCTGGCTCATTAGCCATTTCTGCAACTGCGTCTTCAGAGGGTCGGCGGGTGGGTCACTCTCACCGACTGGTGCTTCGACTTCGGTCACCCGGTCATTCAAGCCCTGGGACGTCCCGGGGACAACATGGTTGTGACGCCGCTCGTCTCGTCAGGTTGGGTCGCCGCTTGGCCCTGCTGGCTGCCCAGCCCGGTCCGTGCGTGCATGACCCTGCTTGGCCTCAACGCCGAGTAGCCGGCAACTGAGACGAGAAGTGAGACGGGAGTCAGGTGTGGAGACGACGCGAGGGCCGGTCCTGGTGGACCGGCCCTCGCGTTCGTGCTGCTCAAGCGAGCGGAGGATACGAGATTCGAACTCGTGAGGGTGTGAACCCAACACGCTTTCCAAGCGTGCGCCCTAGGCCTCTAGGCGAATCCTCCGCGAGCCAGGATACAGGTCGCCGTCGGGCCGGCCACCCCACCACCCCCTGAAGATCGACCGCGCGTCGGGTAGGGTTGGCGGTACCCCCCGTGCGGCGTGCATCTCGTGAACCTCCCCAGGGCCGGAAGGCAGCAAGGATAAGCGGGCTCTGACGGGTGCACGGGGGGCCTTTCTGTCTTGCGCGCCGAGGCCCTGTCCCGGGCCAGGTCTTGGCCGTGTCCTCGCGGTCCGCGGCATCTTGCGGTGTCCGAGCACCCGGATACCCCCAGATGCCGCAAACGACGCGGGGCTCCCGGCGAGCTCCGAGTTCGGGCGGGGTGGTGGGTGGTCAGCTGCGCCCGACCGGCGCAGAATGGCTCGGTCGAGAGGAGGCGGTACGGGTGGCACTGGCCCTTTACCGCAAGTACCGGCCGCGCACCTTCGCCGAGGTCATCGGTCAGGAGCACGTCACCGAGCCGCTGTCGCAGGCGCTGCGCAGCGGTCGGCTCAACCACGCCTACCTCTTCTCCGGCCCGCGCGGCTGTGGCAAGACCTCCAGTGCCCGCATCCTGGCCCGCTCGCTGAACTGTGAGCAGGGGCCCACCCCGGAGCCGTGCGGGCAGTGCGAGTCGTGCCGAGAACTGACCACCGACGGTGGCTCGATCGACGTGCTGGAGATCGACGCGGCCAGCCACGGCGGTGTCGACGACGCCCGGGAACTCCGCGAGAAGGCGATCTTCGCGCCGGCCCGGAGCCGCTTCAAGATCTATGTCATCGACGAGGCGCACATGGTCTCGTCGGCCGGCTTCAACGCCCTGCTCAAGCTGGTCGAGGAGCCGCCGGAGTACGTCAAGTTCATCTTCGCCACCACCGAGCCGGAGAAGGTCCTCGGCACGATCAAGTCGCGGACCCACCACTACCCGTTCCGGCTGATTCCGCCGAAGGTGCTGCGCCCCTACCTGGAGCAGCTCTGCGAGGCCGAGGGGGTCCGGGTCGAGCCGGCCGTCTTCCCCCTCGTGGTCCGTGCCGGCGGCGGCAGCGCCCGGGACAGCCTCTCCGTACTCGACCAGCTCATCGCGGGCGCCGGCCCGGAGGGGGTCAGCTACGCGCGGGCCGCCGCGCTGCTCGGCGTCACCGACTCGGCGCTGATCGACGAGATGTGCGACGCGCTGGCGGCGGGGGACGGCGCGGCGGCGTACGCCACCGTCGACCGGGTGGCCGAGGCCGGTCACGACCCGCGCCGGTTCGCCGCCGATCTGCTGGAACGGCTGCGCGACCTGATCGTGCTCCAGCAGGTGCCGGACGCCGCCGCGAAGGGCCTGATCGACGGCCCCGCCGACCAGATCGAGCGGATGGCCGCCCAGGCCCAGCAGCTCGGCCCGGGCACCCTGTCGCGGTGCGCCGACATCGTGCACAACGGTCTGGTCGAGATGCGCGGCACCACCGCTCCCCGGCTGCTGCTGGAGCTGATCTGCGCCCGGATGATGCTGCCCGGCGTGGACGACTCGACCGGCGGGCTGCTCCAGCGGCTGGAACGGATGGAACGCCGGCTCACCCTGGGTGGCGTGGAGCTGCCGTCGGCGGCCGCCGGCCCCGCGCCGGTCGCCCACCCCCCGCAGGTACGCCCGGAGCC